>DHHG01000274.1 GCA_002403175.1 Syntrophaceae bacterium UBA4778
TCCAGTGCTGCCGCAAGGTCATCGGGATGAATCACATTCTGCCATTCCCAGATTCCGGATTTTCCCTTCTGAATGTCCGGGAACTCTTGATAACGGCTGTTGAAAAAATCTATGCCGCCCTCAGGTGTTGCCGTCCAGACAAGCTGAGGCAGCATATCAGCCATCTCGCGGAAACGCTGTTCACTTTCTTTCAGTTTTCGTTCAGCCTCTTTGCGCCAGGTAATATCCTGAAATACAAATGAAGAAAATACCTGCCCTTTTTTGTCCTTGAACATGACGGCAGAAGCTTCCACCGGGAATATCCTTCCATCTTTAGTTTTTAAATTCAGCTCTCCCCGAAACTTCCCGGTACGCGAACGCTCTTCCAAAGCAGATCTAAGGCGAGGATCAGACAAATCTGAAATGCCTTCTCTTCCGGCTTGAATGAATTCCTCTTCCGTCATTTCCAGCATCTTTTGTGCTGAGGGATTTGCACTGATAATCGAGCCGTCCGGCCTCAAGAACAATATCCCGTTCAGGCTGGTTACAAAGATAAGTCTGTACCTCTCTTCGCTCTCCTCCAATGCCTCTTCCGCCCTCTTGCGTACGGTAGTATCACTTACAGCTCCAAACCATTCCAATATTTCATTTTGATCATCCAAAATCGGAACAGCACGTGAGAAGGCCCATCCCACACTTCCGTCCGCCAGCCAGACCCTGTTTTCCACTTCAAAGAGACTCTTCTTCCTTATGGCTTCTTTAAGTGCAGCGAGCACGAGAGGCTTGTCATCCGTGTAAATAAAATCATCAAACCATGTGCGGCTTGGTATTTTTATATCCTTCAAAAAATTATGGCCATAGATCTCGATTATTTCACTCGCATCCGGGCTTGCGCGAAATAAGAACTCCGAAGTGGCGCTGACCAGCGCGCGGAAGCGAGTCTCGCTCTCACGTAAACCCCTTTCAGCCTGTTTTAGCTCGGTAATGTCCTGAACAGTACCGAACATGCGCACTACTTTGCCTTTGGCATCCTTTGAGGCATATCCAATGATCCGAATGGTTTTGATGGCACCACGAGGTGTAATAATTCTGCATTCAAACTCAAACGGTTCTCCACTTGCTCTGATTTCTGCGTTGGCTTTCTGAACCAAGTGAAGGTCTTCGGGATAAACCCGATTCAGAAAGGACTCAAATTGATCGCCTATTTCCATCCTGTCGGTTTCAAAAACGCGGTAAAGCTCATCGGACCATTTGAATCGATCAGTGGCTGTATCAATGATCCAACCTCCTATTTTTGAAACCCTCTGCGCTTCGGCCAATTCCATTTCCCGCTCACGCAATGCCTCCTCTGTGCGCTTACGTTCTTCTATTTCAGTTTGAAGCGCTTGTGCCCTCTCTTGAACACGTGATTCCAGTTCCTTTATAAGGGTATCCCGTTCCGCTTCCGCTTCCTTGCGTTTTCGATGCTCATGTGATTCATCTAAAGCGCGGGTAACAGCCGGGAGGAGTCTGGAAAGGTTCCTTTTTAAAACATAATCGGTTGCCCCTCCGGTGAGCATTTGGATTGCCCTTTCTTCCCCGACAGCACCGGTCACGAGAATGAAAGGAGTTTCAGGGGACAGCTTCTTTTTTAAAGTTAGGGCTTCAGCGCCGGAGAAAGCAGGAAGATCATAATCGGAAAGGATGATGTCTGGTCGAAATTCACGGATGGCCTTTATATAGGATTTCCTGTCCTCGACAATCTTGGAGCGAAAAACGATCCCGTTATTCTTCAGTTCGTTCTCCATAAGCTCTGCATCGGCCCGATTGTCTTCGAGGATGAGGGCGCGAATATCCTTACTTGCTTCTGTACCGTTCAGGTGAGGCATTTCAGGACCTTTATAATTTCTTTAATCTTTCTTATAACCTGAAATTATTGAGAATTCAACTGATATGTAGCATTCTGCCAAAAGGTTCTCATTAAAGTCGACGAATGCTTATGGCCTGTTTGGTAATGGAAGCTGTTTTAAAACAAATTCTTTCTACGTTGGCTGCTTATCTTCAAGCTCGGATTTGTGCGGGATACCCTGTTCCGATCGTGCTTCATCTGTGATCGGGACGGCAATGGGTGCAGGTCGGATACCGGACCCGTAACGGTTTGCAAAAACTTTCGTAAATTCTGCGCCAAAAAACATGATTTGGGCCGAGTAATAGACCCAAACAATAACAATGACAATCGAGCCGACAGCTCCATAAGCCGAGCTGAAACTGGTCTTTCCAAGATACAGCCCGATCAGGAATTTACCAATGGTGCCAGGTGATCTTTGCGTCCGGGAGAATCTTGAACATCATTGCAAAGAAAATCGTAATGACGAAGATAGAAATGATAAAATCTGCGATGTGCATCAGAACGGGTAACCCCTGGATATATAAATTCAGGTACTTTCCAAAGGCGGAAAGGGCCGCACTGATAACCAACGAAACCAGAAGGAGAAAACCCGTACCCAGAACCACGCTGAATGAGAGCATTCTGGTCCTGAATAAATTTTTCAAGCTGCTGCCCGGTTTGGGTTGAACACCCCAGATAGTCTTCAGAGAATCCTGAAGTTCACTGAAGACGCCTGTTGCGCCGAAAATCAGGACAATAATTCCTATTGCCGAAGCAAACAGTCCTGATTTCGGCCTGTTTGCGCTTTGCAAAACCATTTGTATTCCCGCTGCCCCCTGGTCTCCAATCAACCCTTTGATCTGCCAGATCAGCTCTCTTTGAGTAGCTTCGGTACCAAATACAATTCCCGCAATAGCAGTAACAATAAGCAGAAGCGGGGCAATGGAAAAAATTGTGTAATATGCCAGAGCGGCAGACATTCGCGAAACCTTATCTTCGCTCCAGGAATGAAAGGCATCTTTAAACAGCGTTCCAATAGCTTTCAAGAGCCTCATCACAGTTGCCCCCTTATGAAAATCTTACAGAGGGCAACCATAATTATCTATGGGGAATATCCTGAATCCGGCAGCGGGCATACTCTTCCTATTTGCAAGGTAAGGGCGAATCCTGTCTAAGACTGTTTAAAGAGGGAGAAAACTGATTTCCGGCTTTTTAACCGCATTTTCGAGGTCTTTATTATAAAGGAATTGGGGTAGGGCTGGCGATCGTGAAGAGAATCGTAGAAAGGCACGGAGGACGGGTTTGGGCGGAAGGAGAGGTCGGGGCAGGGGCCACTTTCTATTTCTCACTTCCGGTATAAGAATTTATATCACCCTCTCCGCTCCGGTATAAATCTTCATCTCCTCTTTTTGAAAGGACCTGATCTCCATATCAACGGACATCTTGTGACCGGCATATCGAACGGAACCAATCAGCGTCAGCCCGCATTTCTCCCCGATTTCCCGTGCCTTATCTGTGACGGCTGTTTTGGTTGCGACTATCGGGATGCCGGCGCGAACGATTTTCATGACCATTTCAGAGGCCATCCGGCCGGTAGAAACCATGAAGGTACGGCCGCAATCAATCCTGTTCAGGAGGGCATAGCCAATGGCTTTGTCCAGTGTGTTGTGTCGGCCGATGTCTTCCGTAACACAGCGGAGATTGCATTCTGAATCGAAAAGTGCCGCGGAATGCGCACCTCCCGTTGTTTGGTAAAGTGATCCTTTTTCAAAGAGAAGACCTATCGCCTTGTATATGTCTTTTCTGGCGATTTTAAAATCGGAATCAATATAAGGCAGGCTGGATGACTCGAAATAAGCTGTCCGGCCGCCGCCGGAGACAATGCGGCAACTTGTTTTTGCCTTCCAGCTTGAATTGTAATCCGTTTTTGTCAAGACAGCGCAGGCGCCTTCTTCGGTGATTTCCAGGGTGGAGATCTCATCGGGGCTTTCGATAAATCCCTGTCCAAAGAGATACCCGATTACGAATTCCTTTTCCATAACGGGTGTTATCGAGGCTGTCGCCAGGTGCTCGCCATTTATGATAATGGGCAATTCTTTTTCCACAATCAGGGCGGCCTCTGAAGGAACCAATTTTCCTTCTTCGAATTTCCGGACTTTAAACAGCTTGGATACTCCCGTCATTATTCAATCCTCTCAGGGTGCGAGTACACAATCATGCTGTTCTTCCTTACCAGGCCGACGATTGTAATTCCCGCCTTTTCCGCCAATTCCACGCCAAGCGAAGTGGGCACACCCTTGGTGGCAATGATCGGGATACCGGCGCTAATGCACTTTAAAATCATTTCAGTGGGCTGCCGGCCTGTTGACGTGGCCAGCGTTTTGGAAAAATCCACATCCTTCAACAATCCTGCTCCGATTGCCTTATCCAAGGCATTGTGACGGCCAAGATCTTCAGCGATGGCGACGGCTTCTTTGCCATCCAGAAAGAGACCTGCGGAATGCACGGCTCCGGTCTCCTCAAATATCGGTGATGTCAGGATGGCGCTGACGCAGTTAATGACGTCTTCGTTTCGAATTTTCAGGTCGGAATGGACCGTCTGCGGAAGGGCACGTTTTTCGATTCCGGGTTTGAGTTTGACACCGGCAATATTATTTTCGATCTTGATGGAAAGGATGTCCGAAACACGATGGATGTATCCCTGTATATAAAGATATCCGGTGACATACTCCTTTGCCATGGCGGCAACGATCATGGCAGTGGCAACATGCTGATTATCAATCAATATCGTCAGCGCCGTTTCCCGTATGATTCTTTCAGTAACGTGGGTTGATTCACCATTGACCCGGATGCACTCTATTTCAGCATATATATTCTCATCCATAATTAATATTCCTAATCTGCGTAGGCGAGACTGCATTTATCCTATTTTCATGGAAATTGATTATGCATTTTTCCTGTAAAAATACAACGGGCAGGTTGACTTTTTGAATCTATCAGTTACGAGAAGATATTCTCATTTTATTTTTTCTTGAGGGACTGATACCTGCAGAACCTGAATGTCAATCGTCCCGTCCTTTATAGAGAGCACTGCTTCACAGGCCTTTTTCGGCAAGCTGAAGACGAGTTCCTCCAGGTTGGTCGTTCCGGCCTCCATCTGTTCCAGCAGGTCTACAGGGTTATGGTTGAAGGTTACTCGGCGGGAGGCTGGATCCTGCCGTTCCGACTCCATTGTCTGGGCGTCCATCAGCTCCTCGGAATAACCAAAGTAGTTGATAATGTCCTCGGCGATGCCTCCCATTAGGGAATCGCCCCTTTCCTCGAAGAGAGATCTAATGAAATTGCATTGGGATTGGGTAATGTCTTCGGAAGGGTGGGATTCGAGCCAGGCAGCAAAGCGTTCAAATACCTCCGATGGCGACACTTCCAGAGCTTCCAGAATGATGTCGAACCAGGGCACTGCCTTGCCGTAATTGTAGAGGACATCGCACCCGTGAGCGATTCGCTCGGCCCTCGCCAGGTCTTCACTGTTGAAGGTCGGCGATTCGAGCACATGATAGGGGTTGCACGCCTCGTGCTTTAAATTCAGCGCCGGTGCGTTTTCTGCCAGACGAGTGCCCGGGAGGACGGCGAGTCGAAAGACGTCTATATGATTGGGAACGAGGCTCATGGCGAAATCAAGACTTGTGCGGAAGCCCTCCAGGGAGTCGCCGGGCAATCCATAGATGAGGTCGAAGCCGTAGACGACATCGGCATTATGAAGGAGGAGCATCTTGGCTTCGAAATCCGCCGGATCGAAGCTGCGGCCTATGTTTCGAAGCACCTGAGGATGGGCACTCTGCAGGCCGATCTGCAAGGAACAACGGATTGTGGCGAATATTCCGGCCATCTCCCGGTCGAGAAACTCGCTACGAATCTCGAAGAAGAAATGGATGTCCGGAGCCTTTGTCGCGATGAGGCGCAGCACCCGCTTTGCATTGGCTTTGTCATAGTTGAAGGTAGGATCCAGCACAAAAACCTCGCGAATGCCGCTGGATACAAAGAAATCCAGTTCGGCTTCCACCCGGTCCATGGGAATCCTGCGTGGTCCCACCTTGCCGCGGGATTCGAAGCAGAAATCGCAGGAGAAGGGGCAGCCGCGGGACAATTCCCATAGCGCTCCGCCGTAGTCGGCCGGACTGAGCGTACCATCCAGGAAGGGGGAGGGGAGTGAGGCGAGATCATGAACGGGAATCGGGCCGGCGGAGTCGGCGATTTCCCGGGGGGGCGCGCCCTTGAGAAGGCGGCCCAGGGTCTCGACGATGAGGACTTCCCCTTCTCCCGCCAGAACGAAATCCATAGCGGGATCGGCCAGGATGCCCGCTTGATCTGCCGTAGCTTCGGCCCCTCCAGCAAAGATGACGATACTCGGTTTCCGTTGTTTCAGGATCGAGGCAATCTCCAGGGCCAAACTGCGATTCCAGACATACATCGAAAATCCGACATGATCCGGATTCGATTCGAGGATTCGGTTCGCACACTCGGCCGCCGTTTGATCTAAATAGAGATCCAGAAGACGGGTCTGGATCTCTTCCCCGAATGCCCTGCGAAGCACCGACGCGAGCATGGCGGGGCCTAACGGTACGGCCCGGGAAGATGCCTTTATGTGGATGGCCGCCAGGACCAACTTCATGGTTTCGTCTCCTTGGGTAATTCGGTTGATTATGTCATGAGACGCAACCAAAGTAAATGATCAACGAAGAAGAATAGGGGCATCAGGATCTCACTCTGTTGTAAACATCCAGATTTCCTTTTAAATACAACTGGTATGTATCAACTATGATCCGTTGTTAAGAGGAGACCGGCTGTTTTGGATCTGAAATAAATCGCAACCAAGGTTATCGCGAGCGCAGTAGCTTCCAACGGTATAAGATATCTGCTTGAATAGACGAAAACGGGAGCCCTTCTGTTTCCAAGAAATATTCAGTTTTGCGCGAGAAGAAAAATCGGATTCTTATACCATGGGTTTTGTTCTTTAAGGAGGAGGGAGGTCGCTGGGACCTCCCTAGGAGGGGATGTGAAGATCGCTGTTGATGATAATGGAATTTGGATCTTCGGTTTACAGTTGTTGTATATTGCATCGGGTGTGCCATCTGTTCAATCACCTATATTTATAGGTTTTTTGCCAATGTGGAGATAATACAGTTGGCAATGAATGTCGATGAACCGTTAAGGCCGAGAATTGATAATGTTGAAAAAAATCAATGACATCGGTGCAAAGGCAAAAGGTGTATGAGACCGACATTTACGTCGAATCAATTGCTATCAAACACTCCGGCTATAGTTTAAACATTAGAAAGCTTCTCCGAGCTGTCTAGGTTAAAACGATCCATCTGTTCGGGGGAATTGTTTTATAAGATCAACAATGGCTTTCGGATATTTCTATACCGGAGAATGTTGGAGATTTCAGGCTCTGGATGAAATCGTGGTCGAAGCGCTTCGCAGCCTTCCTGAAAACCGCCGGTTCCTATTCAGTCGGATTGAAATCCAAAAATATCATTTTGTCTTCCGCTTTGAATTTTGAGAGCGCCTCTGGTAAGGCAGAATCCAATCCATTGCGACATAAAAATTCTATCTAATGCAGATTTAGTCAGGATTCTAATTCGTGGCCTTTTGGGTCTTCAGATCCCAACCTGCTTTTGAACCGGTGGGTTTATACTCTACTTCGATTTTAGAGAAGTTCAGAGTCAGTTCATCTCTTGATCGGGCATCTTTGCCTTTCTCAAAAAAAGTCTTATAGGACGAAATCATCACATCCGATAGCTTCCAGGTAACCAGATCCTGAATGCCGGATGTATTAACACGCGACAGAGTAATCGTGGCATTCCGGATGTGTGTCCCTGAAGCAGCAGTCACGAAGAGTTTGGGGGTTGCTGTGCTTGAGAACATCGTGACCATGACATCCTGCATATTGATTTTACCTGCTCCCGCACGGGATCCTGCTGTCACGGAAGCACTCATGCTTTCACTCCAGAAATAGGAGAGCAACTCGATTTCGCCTCTGTGAGGAAGTGTGGTTGAATCTCCGGAAATGCCGTCCAGCTTCAGGAATGCCGTAACCTGCTCGGCATGAACGCTTCCAGAGTCAATGAGAATGGTAAAGACAGCCAGAAACAAAATCAGATGGAATCGCTTCACAATATTTCTCCTCCTTCTTTTTCAGAATGCAATTTCCTTTTTGCATCATCATGAAAGAAATGCAAGTCGTAATTGTTCGGGAAGTTAATGCAAGATTTTTCGGATTTACTGATTCTGATGCTCTGAGGATCATGACTCGTCATGTTTCATGCTGCTTATAGCTTCAAACAGTTTTGCGGCTGAAAATTTTTCCGGTGGAATTGGGGGGGCGAATTCCAAAGATATCCTGGACCATCTTCTGCGGAAGGGGATGCGTTTGCCTGTATACTTACGGCTGAATATGCTGCCCCAGAGTCCGTTCAGACATGCAGGCACTACAGGAACGGGATTGTGATCGATAATGGTCTCGATTCCCTCCTGGAATGGCTGAATTTTCCCGTCTCTCGTGATGCCTCCCTCGGGGAAAATAACGACCACCCCTTTATTATTCAGCTCCTGTTTAATGCGCCTGAATGCGCCGAGCAAGATTGCCCGGTTTTCGGCTGATTCGGCAATCGGTATTACTTTAATATCTCTGAAGATCCATTTCAGAAAGGGCAGGTTCATGAAGGAGTAATGCATAATGAACCGGGGAGGAACGGGACAGGCGCTGGCGATAATCAATGCATCTACGAAGGAAACGTGATTGCAGGCGATTACGTAAGGTCCCCGGAGAGGAAGATGTTCGCGCCCCTTTACTTTCAGCCGGTAAACCAGATTGACAATGAACCAGCTCATCATGCGCAGCACAAAATCCGGAATCGCTGAGTATATATAGCATGCAGCAGCCAAATTCATCAGAGCGAGGATCAGGAAGATTTGGGGATAACTGAATTCAAATGCATACAGGGCCATCAGAAGCACGGAAGCGGCCACCATGAAGAAAGCATTTAAAATATTATTGGCTGCAATGACACGTGAGCGGATGTCCGGATCGGGACGATTCTGGATAAATGTATAGAGGGGCACAGTATACAAACCGCCAAAGACAGCGAGGAGAAATAGATCCATTGCAATGCGTCTGCCTGAAGGGGCATTTAGAAAGTCAATCGCGCTGATCAACATACCATGTTGTCCAATAACGGGATGGCCGACCAGGAAGAGATCGAAAGCAAAGATGGACATTCCGAAGGAACCGATGGGAACAAGTCCGAGTTCGATTCTTTTGAAACTGAGCTTCTCACAGAGGATGGAACCTGCTCCTATCCCGATCGAAAACAGTGCCAGAAAGAGCGTCACTACCGAGGCGCCGGCGTGCAGAAAATCCTTGCAATATACCGGGAAAATGGAAATGAGCGAAATGCCGATAAACCAGAACCAGGATATAGCCAGAACGGATAAATATACGCTTTTCACACGCCGGGCAATTCCGATCGTCTCCCATGCGGTCGTGACCGGATTCAAGCTTATCTTTAATAGCGGCGAGACAGCCTCAATGGGACGTATTGCAAGACTGGTAAGATATCCGGTAACGGCGACGCAAATGGTCATCCATCCGGCAAGCCAGGGTCCTCTGTCCGGAATGGAGATGATCTCCACCCCGAGGATGGAACCCAAAAGAATTGCAATGAAGGTGCCTGTTTCTACATAGGCGTTACCCGTTACCAGTTCATCCTGATGGAGCAGGTGGGGGAGGATACTGTACTTGACCGGTCCGAACAGGGTGGAGTGGACTCCCATCAGAAAAAGACAAATGAGTAGAAGCAAAATATTGCCCCAAACAAAACCAATCAGGCCAAAAGTCATGATAAAGATTTCGAAGGCCTTGACTACGCGCATAATAACGGGTTTACGGAATTTATCTGCAAGCTGTCCTGAAATTCCGGAGAACAGGAAAAAAGGCAGAATAAAAATACCTCCGCACAGGGAAACCATTTGCTCCGGCGAGAGTCCCCCCAGCGAATATGCTTTATACGCAATCAATATGCCTATGGCATTTTTGAAGACATTATCATTAAATGCCCCGAAGAACTGGGTGAAAAATACGGGCCAGAACCTTCGGTCCACCATTATGTTTTTGCTCATCGGTACCCATCCTGAATGGTTCAAAAAATTATCTTTTCATAATCGAAAAGAGGTTCATCTTTCAATAAGAATATTCCTGAAATCAGTATTACTGAAGCGACCTTTGAGAGCATGAAATTTCAGATTTATGCTTAGGACATAGCTAAGTCCCAGGATAGAAGGAAATCAGGGAAATCCGGATTGTTCCCCTCCGGTAATTATTGCTATCACAAATATAAGTAAGTTCTATTGCTGAAAATTTTATGGAGAACATACATGCCGACCGCAACCGATGATCAATCCGCAGCGGAGGTGAAGGGCTGGCCTGGTATTTTCCTATCTCCTTTCCGTCTGACAGGTCAGATTGTCGTCGGATGGGTCAATGATCTCGGCGCCGTTTTCATTTTCCTCGCATTGGCAGCTTTCAAGGCATTTCGCCCGAGGCAGATTTCCAA
Source organism: Syntrophaceae bacterium UBA4778 (assembly GCA_002403175.1). The sequence goes on from DHHG01000274.1 coordinate 10,462, forward strand.
AGTCATATATCAGATTTTTTATATCGGTGCACGATCGACCACGATCATCATGCTGGTTGGACTCTTCACCGGCATGGTTCTTGGCCTCCAATCTTATTATGCACTGGTTAAATTTGGCGCCCAGGGTGCCTTGGGAACGCTGGTTTCGTTATCGCTGATCAGGGAGCTTGGTCCTGTTCTGACGGCCATCATGATTACTGCAAGAGCGGGCTCTGCCATGACGGCGCAAATCGGAATTCAGCGAATCTCCGATCAGATAAGCGCCCTTGATACCATGCGGGTTGATTCAATCAGGTACCTGATCAGTCCGCGAATAACTGCTTCCATTATCAGTTTCCCAATCCTGACAGCCGTTTTCGACATGATCGGAATCGTGGGAGGCTATATCTCCGGGGTTCTTCTGCTTGGGGCGAACTCTGCCACCTATATCCAACGCGTTCAGTCCAGTGTGGATTTTCAGGATATCCGGGATGGATTTATCAAGTCGTTAGTCTTCTCAGTTCTTGTTACGACTATCTGCAGCTTTGAAGGATATTTCGCCCATATGCGCTCCGACAGTCACGGAGCAGAAGCTGTCGGTCTTTCGACAACTTCCGCAGTCGTGATCTCCTGTGTGATGGTGCTGATATCGGATTATGTAGTGACCTCCTTGCTCATCTAGTCAGGCTGTTGAAAAAGGCTCATATACTGCGGTGCGCTTCGGCTCTCCCCGAAAGGCCCCGGGACAAGCGCTTCTCCTTATCTCTGAGCCTTTTTGAACAGCCTGCAAGACAGGGTTATTTTTCAAACCTGCTATTCAGGCGCAAATCTTTCCCAACGGTGGAAATAGTAAATCAGGTCTGAGTTCCTGGATCCTGGAAACTGAATGCAATGCAAACGCCTCTGATTGAATTCCGGAATGTAAGTAAGCGCTTCGGTTCATTGGTTGTACTGGATCGTGTCAATCTGAAGATCTATGAGGGAGAGGTCACGACCATTATCGGTCTGAGCGGTGCCGGAAAAAGTGTTTTGCTCAGGCACATTATCGGACTGCTCAAACCGGATGAAGGAGAAATCTATTTCCGAGGCAAAGCCCTGTCAGGAATGAAACAAAGAGAACTGGATCAGAGCTTTGCAACCATGAGTTACATGTTTCAGGGGAATGCACTTTTTGATTCGATGAGTGTTTTTGAAAACGTTGCTTTACCACTTAAGGAAACGACAGATCTCAAGAAAAGCGAAATTGAGCAAAGGGTGATGATGAGAATTGATCAGATGGAACTCGGAGAGGCCGCCAACAGCTTCCCTTCGGAATTATCCGGCGGTATGCAAAAGAGAGTTGCTCTGGCAAGGGCACTGGTCACCAATCCGCAGATTGTTCTTTTTGATGAGCCGACGTCCGGTCAGGATCCGGTCCGAAAAAATGCTATCCTCAGCATGATTGCCGAATACCAACATAAATTTAATTTCACGGCTGTTCTGGTAAGCCACGCCATCCCTGATGTCTATTTTATTTCCAACCGCATTCTGGCAATTTTTGAACGCAGCATTGTTTTTCAGGGCACGCCGGAGGAATTTGAAAATTTCGATCACCCGTTCAAGAATGAGGTCCTCCATAGCCTGGAAGAGCTTCAGCGGGAACTGACCGGCCTCTACTCGCGCCGCCAGTTTAAGATTCAGTACCGGCTTGAATTGTCCCGTCCTTCGTTCCAGGAAAAATATGTCATGATCGTTTTCACGATTGATAATCTGGAAGGTTTGATTTCAGGGTCGGGTCATGAAGCTGCCCAGGAAACCATACACAGGCTGGGGGTCTTAATCGATAAGCACTTTGGCGCTGTTGGCGGCTTTTCAACCCGCCGTGGCTTCAATGAATTCGTAACGGTTCTACCCTATTCGAACATTGAGGAATCAGAGGGAATCCTCAGTAAGCTCATCGAAGATTTCCAGGCTCAGGGAATGAGTGCTCAATCCTTCCAAAAATATGGAGACAGACAGGTCTGCATAGAATTTGGTATTTCAGCGGGAATGGCTCAGGGACTGCCGATTGCGGATATGGAGGTTATCATTGCGAGCGCCGAAAAGGGTCGGCGGGAAATTGCGCGATTCATGTGCGCTCCCGAAGGAGCAGCCGAATGAAAAAATTTTCAATGGAAACAACCGTGGGCATCTTTGTCGTGATTGGGCTGATCCTGATCGGTTACATGACTGTGAAGCTTGGAGATGTCTCCATTTTAAGCGACAGGACCTATCCGCTGTACGCGAAATTCTCTGATGTTACAGGTTTGAAGTCCGGCAGCCCTGTCGATATGTTCGGAATCGAAATAGGCAAAGTCGAGCAATTGACCATGGATCCCAAATCGGTTCAGCCCATGGTGAAATTGAAAATACGAAACAACGTCCAAATTTATGATGATGCGATTGCCTCCATTAAAACGGAAGGCCTCCTTGGGGATAGTTATATCAGCGTCGATCCCGGTGGCGGAGGAGATCTTCTCGGTCCAGGCGGAATGATAACGGATACGCATCCACCTGTAGATATCATAGATCTGATCAGTAAGTACGCGTTCGGCGATATCAGTAAGAAAAAGAATGAAAAAAAACCTCAGGAGTAAAAAAATGAAAAGATTTGTACTGATCCTGATCCTTTCAATCCTCTTTTTTTCCGTATCGCCGTTATTTGCTGCCGATACGCCAGATGAATCTGTGAAGGCCAATGTTGATCAGGTGCTCGCTGTATTGAGGAATAAATCACTGGGAAGAGAAGCCAAAACTGAGAGACTGGAATCGATTTATAAAAAAATGTTCAATGAAGTCGAACTTTCAAAAAGAAGCATGGGAAGACATTGGAAGCAATTGAACCCCTCTCAGCAAAAAGAATTTGTGGATATATTCCGCCGGATACTCGAAAAAGCTTACATAGATAAGATTCTCGCCTATAAGGATGAAAAGGTAGAGTTCGATAAATCGTCCATGATCGCCCAAAACAGGGCGGAAGTTCCGACCACAGTTGTTTCTTCATCTCGCCGGACACCCATCACCTACAGATTGATCAAGCAGGAGAATGACTGGAGGGTTTACGATGTCGTTATCGAAAATGTGAGTCTGGTTCAGAATTACAGAAGTCAGTTCAACGAGTTGATGACAAAGAACTCGCCGGAACAACTGATCGAAATTCTGCGAAAGAAGGTCAAACAGAAATAGATTCAGTTATAATCCTATTATGTTTAAACAGGAGCTTGCTATGTACAAGATCTCCAGGGCCATGTTGTTATTGGTCATGATTTTTATCGGATGTGCTCATGTTAACTCGTCCCAGAACTTTTCAAATTCAAAAGATTCGGTAACAGAATCAGCCGGTGTGAAAGAATTTGTTTCCCCCCCGATCCGCTTGACATCCGACGCATCCCCTCCATTTCGATCCGAATCGAAATTGATTTTCCGGAAGGATCTGTGCTCGCATGCAAATGAAGGAGCTGTCTTCTTCTGTGTGGAACCGCAATTGATCGGGGTTGCAGTTTCAAAAGATCAGGAAATAGAAACCAAAAATGATACTGATAACGAAACAGATATGGAAGAGGAAGAAGAGGTAAAAATAGCCGATCCCATAGAACCCTTCAATCGCGCGATGTTCGTATTCAATGATCGCCTTTATTTCTGGGTCTTGAAACCCGTAGCTCAAAAATACAGTGACATCGTTCCTGAACGGGCGCGCACAGGGATTGACAGATTCTTTGAGAATCTCAAATTTCCCATTCGTTTTGTTAATAACCTGCTTCAAGCGAACCTGAGCGGCGCTTTTTCCGAGCTGGGGCGTTTTACCGTCAATACAATCTGGGGCATCGGAGGATTTCTCGATCCTGCTTCGAAGGAAGGACTGGAGCTTCGCCGATCCGATGCTGATTTTGGACAGACCCTTGGCATCTACGGGTTGGGACAGGGAATCTATATCATATGGCCGGTACTCGGTCCTTCCAGCGCCCGGGATTCGGTGGGACTGGTCGGCGACTATTTCCTGTATCCGGTCTCCTATATTTCACCAATTTATGCTGGCCTTGGAGTGAGGGGATACAGCACGGTGAACAATACCTCGCTACGGATCGGCGATTATGAGTCGCTCAAGGAAGCGGCCATCGATCCTTATGTCTCTTTGAAGAACGCTTATGCCCAGTATCGGGAAAAGAAAATAAGCATGAGAGCTTCGAAAAATGGTCCGCCGAAACCGGGTGGAGTATATGACTGAAAGCGAATCAGCCGCCAGGAATCATGAGAATATGCAGCTCATGGACACAATCTCTGGGAAAGGGGGAATCACTACGAAAAAGATAATAGTCGCTTGTTTATCGATCTTCATTGCTCTTTGGTTCACGATTTCAGCAGAAGCAGCAGGTCTCTTTGGCCCGCCGGAGCCTATCGGTAAAAAAGAGGGGGGCTTACGTACTGGTATCGGATACCAGAATTATCAGGATCGTTTTAAGAACGGTTCGGATTACATCTTTAAGCAGCGTGTGATCTATTCGGAGGCATCGTATGTCGCCCGTAGTCTGTGGGAAATATTCGGCCGAATTGGAATTGCGGATCTGAAGATTATAGATGCCTTTCCAAATTCGTCTGTTTTATCCATGTCCAAAAATGATTTTGAGGATAACTGGTCCTTTTTTGGGACACTGGGAGGCAAACTGTTTCACCCTGCAGGCGACAATTACGGGATAGGTATTTTCTTCCAGGCTTCTCATGCACTGAGTGATTACAACGATTCCGTTTCAGGCATTTTCAATGGGATACCTATTCTTTCTGAAATTAAAATAAAAAATCTCTGGGATGCTTCGATGGGTATAGGTTTTCAGGCAATGATATTCTCCAATACAAAATTGTACGGCGGACCTTATGTCTCCCATGCAGAGGCCGAGGTATCCCCTTCTCCATCGATCGGCTCAGCCGGTTTGACCTCAGGGGATAATACGATCCAGAATAAGACAAAGGTCGGCGGATTTGTCGGAGTCGCTTTCCCACTGTACAAGATGTTCAATCTGAATATCGAGGCACAATGTACGGAGAGAGTGTCTATCGGTGCGGCAGTCACCTTTTCTTATTAACACTCTCACTAATTGCAGGGCTGAAGTGCGCCGGATCGACGCTCATGAGACGAGATCGTCAAACGAAGAAAAGGAATTACCTCTAATCGGGAAAACGGAAGAATGTTGAAGCCGCGACTTTAGCGAGCAAAGTCACGGGAGAATCCACCGGAGCAAGCTCCGGCGAACCCCCGATCCTTGAGGAAGATATTTTAAACATGATCCGCCGCTTACCCTGCCGCAAGCAGCGGGGAATGCGCTCGCTGCCGGATTCAAATCGAATTTATTTTCATTGTAAGCACAATTGATCTAATAATTTTCCGCCAGCAATTCGTAATAGGCTGTGGGATGTTTGCAGGCGGGACATTCTTCGGGAGCTGCAGACCCCTCGAATACATAGCCGCAGTTAATGCAGTGCCATTGGACGGGAGCAGGTTTGTTAAAGACCTCCTGTTTTTCAATGTTGTTCATCAATTTTCGATAACGCGATTCGTGAAATTTTTCGACCTTCGCGATTTGCTCAAAGGAAACGGCGATTTCGGGGAAACCCTCATCGCGTGCAACCTTGGCAAAGTCGGAATAGATGGTTGTCCATTCCAGATTTTCTCCAGCGGCAGCTTCCTCCAGGTTTGTCCTGGTATCGCCGATTACGCCTGCCGGGTAGCCGGCTGTAATCTCCACGTCTCCTCCCTCAAGGTAATTGAAAAAAACCTTGGCGTGTTCTTTTTCATTATCAGCGGTTTCGAGAAAAAATCTGGCAATCTGTTCGTAGCCTTCTTTTTTGGCTTTGCTTGCAAAATAAGTGTACCTGTTTCGCGCCTGGGACTCACCGGCGAATGCCTTCAGAAGATTTTTTTCCGTTCTTGTTCCTTTAATGCTTTTTCCCATACAGTTCTCCTCTCAATAAGAATATTGGATGAATCACGACAAGCAAAGTCGCTTCCGGCCAGTTATTTGTGCTTCTGTTTTCTATTCGGTCGCTTCATGGTTTTATGTTTTTACATTTATAATTCGGAAGCATTCCAGATTGTAATGTTATGTCTTTTCCATTCATTTATTCTGGAAGGAACGACTGCTGCCGGTTTTTTTCTGTATTTCCTTTTCCTTCGCTGAAATACAGACTCGGCAAACACCATAAAATTCCAATCTGCTGTCTGTAATCAGAAATCCGGTTTGCCTGGCGATTTTCGTCCGAAGTGCAGGATCAAGGGGATCGAAATCGATGATATTTCCGCACTCTTCGCAAATCAGGTTTGCATGATCACTCAGGTCAGATTCATAGCGGTTTTCAGCCCTGTCAAACTGCAGGGTTTTTATCATGTGCAGTCGCGAGAATTCCTTAAGGGCGGCATAGGT
>DHHG01000063.1 GCA_002403175.1 Syntrophaceae bacterium UBA4778
ATTTCCCCGCCCTGAAATTCATTACGGTGAGCGATGAGGAAATATTTGGGAAAAAGGTACGCCGAAGAAAGCCGAAATCTGTATCCGAAGGATATTTCCTCAAATCCTTTGGTGAACTGAAAGAAGGCGACCCCGTGGTACACACGGAACATGGCATCGGAATGTATCGGGGTCTCGAAAAACTGGAGATAAGTGGAATTGAAAATGATTTTTTATGGATCGAGTACCTCGACGGAGACAAGCTCTTCATTCCGGTGGACCGTCTCGATCAGATCCAGCGGTATATCGGATCTGATGGACAGGAGATCAGATTAGACAAACTTGGCGGTACCGCCTGGGAAACGGCCAAAAAGAAGGCCAGGCGCTCAGCAGAAGAGATTGCGGAAGAGCTGGTCGCCATCTATGCCGCAAGGGAAGTTATGGAGCGGAAGGCTTTCCACCCGACGGACGAGTATTATGAAGAATTCGCCTCTTCCTTTGAATATGAGGAAACACCGGACCAGGCCAAAGCCATTGAAGAAATCAATGCCGATATGGACGAGAATAAACCCATGGATCGGCTCATCTGCGGAGATGCCGGCTTCGGAAAAACGGAAATTGCCATCCGGGCTGCTTTTCGGGCGGTCATGGACGGGAAGCAGGCGGCGGTCCTGGTTCCTACGACCATTCTGTCCGAGCAGCATTACCAGACTTTCAGAAAACGTCTGCAGGGATATCCGATCAGAATTGAAGCGTTAAATCGATTTAAGACCCGTAAAGAGCAGACCCGGATTACGGAAGATACTGCCAAAGGTCAAGTGGACATTCTGATTGGAACCCATCGGATTCTTCAGGCTGATGTCGAATTTAAAAATCTGGGACTGGTCATCATTGATGAAGAGCAGCGATTCGGTGTGAATCACAAAGAGAAGCTCAAAAAACTGAGAACCCTTGTGGATGTGTTGACCTTATCGGCAACACCGATTCCAAGAACGCTGGAGCTTTCGCTTGTCGGCCTCAGGGATCTTTCCATGATCAATACTCCTCCCGTTGACAGGCAGGCGATCAAGACCTATGTGCTGGAGTTCGACAGGGAAACGATTGCGAAGGCAATCCGCCGGGAATTGTCAAGAGGCGGGCAGGTTTTCTTCCTGCATGACCGGATTCATTCGATCCGCGGCATGGAGCGATTCATCAAAGAGATGGTTCCGGAAGCCAGAGTAGTCATAGCACATGGAAGAATGAAACCGAAAGAGCTGGAAGATGTCATGGTGAAATTCATTCGTGGCGAATATGATATTCTCCTTTGTACAACCATTATCGGATCCGGTATCGATATCCCGTCCACTAATACGATCATCATCAACCGGGCGGATAGGTTCGGATTGTCCCAGCTTTATCAATTGCGCGGACGTGTAGGAAGGTCAAAGGAAGAAGCCTATGCGTATCTGCTGATTCCACGGGGAGCCGTTTTGGCACCCGATGCCCGCAAGCGGCTTCAGGTAGTGAAGGATTTCACAGAGCCTGGTTCCGGCTTCAGAATCGCCGCTCAGGATCTCGAAATAAGAGGCGCCGGCAATCTTCTGGGCTCATCGCAGTCCGGGCATATTGCAGCCGTGGGTTACGAACTCTATATCCAGCTTCTGGAAAGTACGATCCGGGAATTAAAAGGGGAGAAACCATCGGTTGCCGACGAGCTGCGGCCGGAGATCCACCTGGGCATTCCTGCTTTTATCCCGGAGGAATACATACCCGACATGAATCGTCGCCTGACCATGTATAAACGGATTTCGACGGCTTCATCCGAATCCGAATTGGCTGAAATACGTACCGAGTTGGAGGATACCTGCGGATTTTTAGCCACTCAGACCGAGAATCTGCTTCAAGTAATCGGTATCCGGAATATGCTTAAATCAATATTGGGAAAGAAACTGGAGTTCGACGGAAAAAATATTCAGATCGCTTTCCATCAGGAAAGCCCGATCGATCCCGGAAAAATCATCCGGTTGGCACAAGCGAAAAACAGAAAAGTAAAATTTACCCCCGACCTGAAACTTCGTGTCTCTGTGCCTCCAACAACCGGAACAGGTATTTTGGACGAGGCCAGGAATTTGATTAGAGAATTGATGAACTGATGTATTGATTTTCCTGCTTGAACAGATTACCGGCAAGTATTAGAATCCCTGTTTGGTTTGGCAATCCGGAATAGGAATAGATAGAAGCTGATATGGACAAGGACTGCATACAGGTAATCTGCTGGAGGATCCTCATAATCTCTCATCGTGTGATGAAGAAAGCATGATTCGCTTTAGAATGTTTTCAGGGAAACTTAAAAATCTGATTTGTTTGAGCGCTTTGATATCCGTTCTTAGCCTGACAGGATGCGGATTAGGCGGGCCGGATCGCGAATATGTGGCCGTAGTCGATGGTGATAAAATCTACCTTGACGAGTTCGATGCCCGGCTGAAAGCCAAACTGAATTTCCTACGCAAGAATGCTTCTTACGGAGAAGCTCAGATTGGGAAATTGAGGGAAGAAGTCGTGAATGACTCAATCGATGAGATGCTCATGCTGAAAAGGGCGAAAAAGATCCATCTGAAAGTAGAAGACAAAGAATTGCAAAAAAAAATTGATGAGATTAAGTCCGATTATACAGGTGAATCTTTCTCGCGGCTTTTTAAAACCGAGAAGGAATTCCAGATGTGGCGGGAGGATCTGAGAAAAAGATTGATTCTCGAAAACTTAATCGGTCGGGAGGTCAATGCCGGAGTTACGGTAAGCGATGATGAGGCCCGTAGTTACTACAAGAGCCATTCTACCGAAAGAACCGCAGCGGAAAGCGTTCATTTATTTCAAATCGTGGTATCGGACCGCAAAAGCGGTGAAGAGGCATTGCGAAGATTGGATAACGGAGAGGATTTCAGCAAAGTGGCCGGGGACGTCTCGACAGGTCCTGAGGCATCCAGAGGCGGCGACCTCGGATTCTTTTCCAGGGGAGTTCTTCCGGAGTATTTTGATCGAGTTATTTTTTCAATTCCTTCGGGGAAACACAGCGGAATTGTAGAAACGCCTTACGGTTTCCACATTTTTAAAGTTATTGAAAAGGTACCAAAAAAGTCGGCCGACTTTGAAAGCGCTAAATTGAATATAAAAGACAGACTGAAGAGAGAGAAGGAAGAAAAGGAATATGAACGATGGCTGAAGAATTTGCGATCGGGCGCTGTGATCACCATCAATCAGGCCGTACTCGAAAAGGCGGGTTTACAATAAGTATGGGGAGAAAAAAATATATGAAGATTACTTCAGCTTGTATCGGGATTTTTTGCTTGTTTTTGTTAAGCGCACTTCCTGCTCGTGCCGCGCTGATCGATGGGATCGCCGCAATTGTAAATAATGATGTAATAACGGAACACGAATTGATGGGCCCCCTGGAACTCTATCAGCAAACGCTGCCGAAGAATATGGAAGCAAGCGAGAAAGAAAAGATTCTCAAAGAGGCCAAACAGGTTTTTCTCAACAGATTGATCGACAACGCACTTGTTATGCAGGAAGCAAAACGGCTCGGCATTGGAGTCAAAGATGAAGAAGTACAATCCTCGGTCCAGGATTTTATAAAAAAACAGAATATGACTCTAGAACAGTTCAAATCGGGTCTCAAAAAAGAAGGCGGTTCCTATGAACAGTACTGCAAGGAAGCAGGGGAACATCTTATAAGAATGAGACTGGCGGCCAGGGAGATCAAATCCAAAATAACGGTCAGCGACGACGAGATCGGAGAATATTATGGTAAACACCGGGGTATTTACGAAGGTAGAGAGGCCGTAAAGCTCCGGCAAATCCTCTTCCCTCTGCCACCGAAAGGGGATGGCAAGATCGTTCATGTTCAGAAAAAAAAGGCAGAGGCGATTGCGAAAAAACTAAAATCAGGTGAATCATTCTCAACCGTTATGCAGGAAGGCATAGCTTTGGGTGCGGACCCAAATGCCCTGGCCGACCTCGGGTTTATTGAGAAGGGTACGATGCTGCGCGAAGTTGAGGATGTTGCTTTTAGGTTGCAAATAGGTGAATTCAGCCCGGTAATCAGTTCACAGGCTGGCTTTCATATTATACAGGTAGTCGATAAAAGAGGGGCAGGGATCAAACCGTTAAGTGCGGTTCGCGAGGAAATCATAGAGGAAATCAGTAAGGTAAAAATAGAGAAGAAATTTCAGGATTGGATTCAAGAAGTCAGAAAAGGTTCCTACATAGAAATTAAAACGAATTAGTTAATAGAAACCCCAATTCTTTTCAAATCAGGAAATCGGAATATTATTTAGATGGAATATATTCGTGTCAGAGGTGCTTCACAGCACAATTTAAAAAACATCAATGTCGATATCCCGCGAGATAGACTTGTTATCATAACTGGAGTCAGCGGTTCCGGCAAATCCTCCCTCGCCTTCGACACCATATTTGCAGAGGGGCAAAGGAGGTATGTAGAATCCCTTTCCACGTATGCGCGGCAGTTTATCGGTCAGATGGACAAACCGGAAGTCGAATCGATCGAGGGACTGTCTCCTGCCATTGCCATCGAGCAGAGGGGGGCCAATCAGAATCCGAGATCAACGGTTGGAACGGTTACTGAAATATACGATTATCTCAGATTATTATTTTCCAGGATTGGAACTCCTCACTGTTATCTTTGCAAAAGGGAAATCAAATCACAAACGGTCGACATGATGCTCGATCAGATCCTTGCCCTGCCTGAAAAT
>DHHG01000069.1 GCA_002403175.1 Syntrophaceae bacterium UBA4778
TGATCAAAATGAGATTGGAAGCGGAGGGTTATCAGGCACTAACGGCTTCCGATTCTGCCAATGCGCTCAAATACCAGGCCGGAGATGAATTTGATCTGGCCCTGGTCGATCTGAAGCTGGGAAAAGAAAATGGGATCGAACTCATGGAGAGCCTGCATCGAGTCGATCCGACTCTTCCTGTTCTTATTCTTACGGCGCACGGAACGATTGAGAGCGCCGTGGAAGCGATGAAGAGGGGGGCATACAATTACGTGACCAAACCTTTCGATTACCGCGAACTTATCCTCCAGATAAAAAAAGGAATTGAGAAGGCAAAGCTCACCCGAGAGGTGGAGCGACTCAGGCATCTGGTGCGGGAGAATTTGCTCGATTTTGAAAACATAGTCGGTCAGAGCGAACAAATGAAAAAATTGTTCGAGCTGGTGACGCGCGCCGCCGAATCGGATTCCAATGTTTACATCAACGGTGAAAGCGGTACCGGAAAGGGACTTTTCGCCAAGGCGCTCCATAATGCCAGTGCGAGAAAGGACCGGCCCTTCATCGCGATCAACTGTGCGGCTATACCGGAAACTCTTCTGGAGAGCGAGCTCTTCGGATTTGAGAAAGGAGCCTTTACAGGGGCTTCGCTCAATAAAAAAGGGCTTTTCACTCAGGCGCACGGGGGAACGGTCTTTCTGGATGAAATTTCTGAAATTCCCCTTTCGATGCAGGGCAAACTACTGAAAGCGCTTGAGGAAAAAGAATTTTATCCGCTGGGTGGTCAGAAGTCCGTAAAGGTCGATCTCAGGATTGTCGCCGCTTCCAACAGGGATCTTGAGCAGGAACTGGAGAAAGGCACCTTCCGGCGGGACCTCTTTTATCGCATTCACGTTATACCCATCCGGATACCGCCTTTGCGGGAAAGGCAGGAGGATATTCCGCTCCTCGTAAATTTTTTTCTGGAAAAATTCAGCAAGAAAATGCGCAAGGAGATTAAAGGCTTCTCGACAGGAGCGCTCAATAAGATTTTGCATTATACCTGGCCAGGAAATGTTCGGGAACTGGAAAATGCGATAGAATGTGCCGTTGTTATGTGTACGGAGCCGATTATTTCCGAAAACCTCATCCTCCCCTCGCAGAACGCGGATGATGGTCTCAAACCCCTTCGGGAATCCAGAATGGAATTTGAAAAACGCTATCTCGTTCAACTGATGGAAATCAGCAAAGGTAATATCAGCCGTGCCGCAAAACTCGCAGGAAAATATCGTGCGGATCTCTACGAATTACTCGAGAAGTATGGCATCAAACCCCTCGACTTCAGAAGTGAACGGAGGCAATAACCTGCACCGGAGAGATAGGATCGGTCTTGAATTTGTTTGTGGCAATCCGAAACGGATTCCGTTTTGAAGCAAAAATTTTTGCCGTATAATTAACTGACTTGATGATTCCTCATATTACTGAGGAGGCGTTATAGGTTTAGTTGGCCAAAGATTACCAAAAACACATCAGGCTCTTATGTATGGAAAAGCCTGCGAACAGAATTTAGCACGCCCAGCCCATTGTTTTTAAATCCCGCTTATTTCAAACGATTGCAGCCAATAATCCCTACTGGTACAAGGCTTGCTTTTGCTGAGAGGATATTTTTCGGATCTCTGAATTGAAAGGCATTCTAATGAAAATACTGGTTGTAGATGATAATCCAAGCATTACGGAATTGCTGACTGACTTTATAAGCCTGTTAGGATTCGAAGCCGATACAGCCCAGAACGGGATTGAGGCGGTGATTAAACTCAAGAAGAAAACGTACGACTCGGTCATTACGGATGGATACATGCCCTACATGGATGGTTTCGATCTCTGCCGTTTTATCAAGTCTCACTTCCCCATGACATACATTGTCGGAATAACAGATTCGATGAACTTGAATAAATTCAGAGAATCAGGAGCAGACGACTGTTTCAGCAAACCAGTGGATTGTTGTACCCTGCTGAATTCGGTTGTGAAGCATACGACGGAACAGCAAGGGGCGCTGCAGAGAATGGTTGAAAGCAAAGTCGTTTCTCAGTGAACCGATTTTTTTTTCTCACTCTCTTCCAGCATGCGCATGAGCATCTGCTTCTCAAAATCTATTTCAATACGTGTTCTGAAACCCATTCTTCTCAACAGAGATGCAGGCGGACACCACCCTTTGATCGCATGAAAGGCCAAGAAAGCAAGTTGCACCCCAAAAAGATAAAGCAAATTCCTGTTGATTTTCATTCCTGCCGCAAAACTAGAACCGGCCGCTATAGAGAAAACCAGCATTAATGCGCGATCCAGGTCCCATTCTTTATCTAGTTCCGCAATTCGAGCGATTACTTCATCCCGGTTCTGCTGGGAATAATAAGCAATCGAACCTTCTGTATAGCGATCTATTCGTCTATTCACATAAGGGGCCGTTTCATTGCGTATGCGGTCATGGATAAAACCCGATTTCAGCAAATCTCCTGTTTCCATTTTTGTTTCCCTCCCTTTTTATTCAATGCATTTAGGTTACACCTCTCTGCGCTTCCGGGCTATTTTCCTTTTTCTGATTTTGCGCTTTCCTCCGGCTTGCATATCTTTTCCTTTGTACTTACGAATTTTTATTTGCAAAGTTACTTTCGTTTGCTAGTATCTCACCAAATGGAAACACTTTGGAAACGATTCGCAATTATCCTGGTCATTCTGATCACGCTTGCCGCATGTGCCGAAAGGGAATCGAACGAGGCAGGTCTTCAAAAAAAAGATTCCGGCCCGGCATATGGCGATATTCTTGTTGAGGGATCGATAGGGGACGCCAGCAACCTGATTCCGGTTCTTGCCTCCGACAATGCCTCTCACGGCATTTCGGGCATGATCTTCAATGGCCTCGTAAAATACGATAAAAACGTCAATGTAGTGGGAGACCTTGCCGAATCCTGGGATATTTCCAAAGATGGTCTCTCCATCACGTTTCATCTGAGGAAAGGGGTGAAGTGGCATGACGGCCAGTCATTCACTGCCGAAGATGTCCTCTATACCTATAAGGTCACGATTGATCCTAAAACTCCGACAGCCTATGCGGAGGATTTTTTGAAGGTAAAAAAGGCCGAAGTACTTGATCCGTATACCTTCCGGGTGACATACGATAAACCTTACGCCCCGGCGCTCACCAGTTGGAGCGCTGCCGTCCTTCCGCGTCATCTTCTGGAAGGGAAGGATATTACCCGATCTCCTCTGAAACGTCACCCTATCGGAACCGGCCCATACCGGTTCAAGGAATGGGTGACAGGACAGAAAATAGTATTAACCGCCAATCCGGATTATTTTGAAGGGAGGCCATACATAGACGGGTATATCATGCGGATCATTCCCGATATGGCTACCATGTTTCTCGAACTGAGGGCCAAGGGTGTCGACCGTATGGATCTGACGCCCCTTCAATACACAAGGCAGACGGAGAACCGCTTTTTTAAAAAGAATTTCAATAAATATCGATACCTGTCTTTCACGTATATTTATCTCGGATTTAATTTAAAGAATCCGATATTCAGCGATAAACGGGTTCGTCAGGCTATTTCCCATGCCATCAATAAAGATGAAATTGTAAACGGTGTCCTCCTCGGCCTTGGAAAACCGGCAACGGGACCTTTCAAACCGGGTACCTGGGCGTATAACCCGAATGTAAAACAATATTTGTACGATCCGGTAAAGGCAAGGGCACTGCTGGCTGAAGCGGGTTGGAAGGACTCTGATGGTGATGGAATTCTGGACAAAGATGGCAGACCTTTCATTTTTGAAATCACCCTCAATCAGGGGAACGAAGTAAGGCGCAAATCCGCCGAGATTATCCAGCAAAGGCTCGCCGGAATTGGAATCCGAGTTAAAATTCGAACTGTCGAGTGGTCTGCGTTTCTGAAGGAATTCATCAACAAGCGTAAGTTTGAAGCGACGATCCTGGGATGGACAATCCCGATGGAGCCTGACCTGTATAATGTTTGGCATTCCAGCAAAACAGGACCGGAAGAACTGAATTTTGTTTCTTATAAAAACGCGGAAGTGGACGATCTTCTGGAAAAGGGGAGGAGCACTTTCGATCGGAGGGAAAGAAAAAAGGCCTACGATCGCATCCAGGAATTACTGGCTGAAGATCTTCCCTACATATTCCTCTATGTTCCGGATGCCATGCCCATTTTCAGTGCGCGTTTTCGAGGCATAGAACCGGCGCCGATCGGCATCGGCTACAATTTCATAAAATGGTATGTCCCGAAAGAGGAACAGAGACTGGTGATGACTCCCTAAAAATCCGGTCATCCTCTCAAGCCCTGCTCAGGAGAAACACCATGAAATATTCCAGAGTACTACTCTTTATTCTCCTTATCGTACTTATCTTGTCCTGCTCCGGATTGCAGCCTTCGAAACAGGATGAACCGAATGCCTTTTTGTCCCTGAATGCAACCGTACAGGAATGCACTGGTAAAGAATTAACGGCATCTCTGATCGTACCGGAAATCAAATCGCTACCCGATACTCCGATCGGTGAAATAGCCCGGCAGGTTGTAAAAAAGAGCCTCGTCTTGGAGGGGATGCAAACAGAAATAAAGGGCCGGCCTGCTGTCGTCCGGGAAGTGCGCGGGAATGTCGTGAGGATTGAAACAGATAAAAGTGAACTCTACCGTGCGGGCGAGGCAATCAAATTATCCATCCCGAAAAAAACGATTGCCGTGGTGGATTTCGAAGTTATCAAAGGGACCGAGCGCGAAACGGGAAAAGTAGCCCTTGAGGGGTTGACATCGGCCCTGATCGATTCGGGACAATTCATAGTTCTGGAAAGGACAAAACTCAAATCCGTCCTCAACGAGATCGAGCTGAGCAAAAGCGGCTTGGTTTCTGATAAATTTAAAAACAAGGCAGGAGACCTCCTTATCGCCGATCTGATTCTGACCGGTACCCTTTCGGAATTATCGGGAGAATGGGATGTTCATCTCAGGATGATTAATGTTCGAACCGGACAGGCGCTGTCGGCAGTAAACATGACCAGGGCCTTGTTTAAATCTTCTGAATTACGCGATGCGGGTTCCTGGGACGAGGATTTCGAGAAGGCAACTGCGGACCCGTCCTGGATTCTGGCTTATAAACACCGGAAAACGGGGGAGTATGCGCGGATCGGAGTTGAACGCAAGTCCGGTGCGGACGGTTCGAAAAAATCGTTGCGCATTGATTTCAAGTTTGTGGAAAGTGAAGACAGGCCTTTCTTCGCCAGTGCCCAGAATAACAGGAAACGCAATCTGGCTTTATACAGCGGGATTGAATTTTATATCCGGGGTTCGGAAAAATTATATGCTCAGGCGAATATCCTCACATCAAGTCCTGATGATCCGAATAAAATGGACAAATGGATGGGGGGAATGGAGATCGATAAGGAATGGGAAAAAGTACGCGTGCCTTTTGATCAAATGATCCTTGCACGACGTTGGATCAAACAGGGAGCGGCCATGAGCGGTGCCCGGCCCGGCGATCAGGTTATGCGGCTGCACCGTGTTGAAGGATTTGAAATAGGCGTGGATAGTACCAGAAACCCCGCAACGCAGGGGACTTTCTGGGTCGACCGGATCAGGTTCTACAGGGACTGAAAGCATTGGCAAGGGGGGAGAGTAAATCCGCTCAGCTCAATTCACGACCTCAATGAAATCCAGGTACGCCGTAGCGCTTTCCCCGGTATTATCCGTATCGCTCATGACTGCAATTCCCGCTATGGCGGGAGGTTCCTTTCCGAAAGCTGCCCGGTAATCCTTTAGGGCATGAACCGATTCTTGAACCCAGCTGCTGGCTTTCCTCCGGCCCTCTTCCAATATGATAATGCGGGCTTTGTCTGTGTATGGACTCGCATAAATCCGATCGGTGGTTTTTTTTCCTGACCAGACATAGTTCAATGTGCTGTGGGGTGGGTATTTGCCGTACAGCAATTTTGCAGCCTCATAACTCACACGTTCTGCAAATCCGGCACGGGCCGGATCGTATTGGAACATGACATAAATCCGGATCGGATAATCATCTCCCTGCTTCTCTCTCGGGTTTCCCCGGTCTGAGAATTGGGTTACCTTCCAACGCCAACGAATCAGCGGGTATTCGTAAATATTGAAAGTGCGGCGGCAGACAATAGCCGATGCGGAGGCGTGGCTTTCCGCTTTCAGAATGGATTTGCCGCCTTCCTTGACAAGCGTGTAATTGGAGTGACTCTTTATTTTGGGGAAGGTCAGAGGCTCCCATTGATCCAGGGTTTCAAAATTTTCGAGGAAAAGGGTAGCCGGTTTCGCGATGCAAAGCAAACTTTGAAAAATCAGAATAACAGCACAAAAAACCAAAACGAATCTTGCTTTCATTTGAACTCCCGGTGGCAGATCGGGTTACCGGGGTTCACGAGATTTCCCGAGCAGGACGATCCTGTCCCCGCCGTGCATCCGAAGCAATGATTGCCGGAAACGATCTGTCTGTTTTTCAGGACTGCGGGATCGAATTCATTAATTCGGCAGGGTGCGCCATGATTGACGGGCATCCCTAAGGCCAGGTTGAAATCGCAGTCAAAAAGAGTTCCGTCCCAGTCAACGCAGATCTGGTGACGGCACATAAGACCGGAAACCGTCTGCGGATTATAAGTGTCCATGAGCATCTGCATATAGCCCTGCAGTTCTCCCCTGTTTTCAAGCTGCTGGCGAAATCGTCCGATGGGAATATTAGTGAGGACAATCAGTCTGGAAAAGAATATGTCGAAACGAGTTTTCAATTCATCAAGGTAGTCGGCCTCCAGCGTTTTTTGCGACGGGGGCAGGTAAGGCCCGACGGGATTATAGGCCAGTGTCAGCTCCAGGCCTTCCTCCATGCCGTATCCCGCCTCATTCAGAGAACGGATCACCTCGATGCACCGGTCGTAGACATCACTGCCTCGCTGGGCCTCTACATTCTCTTTCAGGTAGCAGGGGAGAGAGGCGACAAGGCGGATCTGCCTTTCGCTGAAAAATCGGGTTATCTCCGGGAGCCCCAGTTCCATGAGCGCGGCAAGATTGGTACGCACCTGAACCAAATGACCGCTCCTGTAGACCTTGTCTACAAAATCACAGAAACGCGGGTGGAGTTCCGGAGCACCGCCGGTTATGTCGACCAGGGCAAACCTTTCCTGTCCCAGAAGGTCGAGGATGCTCTGCATGACCGGTTCGGTCATCAACTCCTTTCTCAGAGGGGAGCATTCCAGGTGACAGTGGGTACATGATAAATTGCAGTATCTTCCCAGGTTGATCTGGAGGGTATGGAGGTCATCACAGGTCAACCCCTCCGGCTGCGCCTGCCGCGTGATTTTTTCAAAATCGTTCATGTCCGGTCCTTTGTGTGACTGTTTTCATCCGGAACCCCTTCCTTGTTGTCTCCGACCTTGCGGAAAAAGGGCCTTATGACCAGTGAAGCCAGCAAAGCGCAAGCGGCAATCACAAATCCGATCACGACACTTCGGACATTTCCGCGCACGATCAGGTCTCCGAGAGAACTGCCGAAAGCCACAAAGGCAATGCAGGCCGGGAGCATAAATACAAAGGTACTCCACAGATACTGACGGAAGGGGATAGGAGTCAGACCGAAGAGATAATTCAGAAGATTAAATGGAAAAACGGGTATGAGCCGGGTAAAGGCAACGGCTTTCCAACCGTGCCGGACAACCAGGTTCTGAAGCCATTCCCATCTTTCAGACGGAATCTTTGACTTTACGGTTTCCTGAAAGAGATATCGGGCCAAAAAGAACGACAGACTGGCCCCGATAGTCGCTCCGGTAATCGAAAAGATAACGCCCCAAACAGGGCCCCAGAAAAAACCCGCAGCCAAGGCGATGGGGATGCTGGGTAGAAAAAGGGAGGGGGCAATTGCATAAACACCGAGAAAAATGAGAGGGGCCAGGACCGGATGACGATCGAGAAGGTTTAGCAGCAGCCCGGTAGAAAAAGGCAGTTGCTGATTCAGGTAAATCGTGCCTGCCAACAGGAGGATAATCAAAATACTCAAGAGAATTTTTTTTGTATTCATTCGCAT
This sequence comes from Syntrophaceae bacterium UBA4778, assembly GCA_002403175.1. The sequence goes on from DHHG01000069.1 coordinate 8,053, forward strand.
AGCCATGGCGAGAAAGAAACGGTTCAACCATTGCAAAAGCGGAGAGGGTACCCGGTCGTTGCGTTCTATGCCGGTAATATATTCCAGAAGGTGCTTCGATTGTAACCCGTTGTCCCGGAAACGGTTCCGGCAGCCCATGCAGTAAGTGACCAAGGTCCGCCCGCCGCTTTCCCGATTGATTCGTGTCAAAAAACGATTCGCCAGCTCCGGCGAGAGTACGTCCAGATTGCCCCCAGCGCCGCAGCAACGGGGTTCTGAAGCCTCTCGGAAATCCGGATCGATGCGATGAACGTCTGCAACTGCTTTCTTCCTGATCACGGACCATTGCGAAGCCGGACAGGGATGGTGAAGATAGATACTTTCCCCGTCCTGCTTTTCAAAAACATCAGGAGGCAAAACCTCCAGAATGAAGGCGACGTCCATGTTGTCGAGATGCCGCGAAAGGAGCTTGTGACAATTCAGACACCCGGTGATCACCCTTTGAACCCCGCCCATACGTAGTTTGCGGTTGATTTCTTTCAGGGCTTCCAGAGCCGTTTCCGTATCACCCAGTCCGAAGACAGGATCATAGCAGCAATCAAGAACCAAGCCGGCCTTTGTTTCCAGCTTCCGGTTTAAAATATTCCGGGCCTGGCGAACCAGGTCCGGCCGGTTTGCGGCGAGACCGCATCCCGGCCAGAAAATCGTGTCTGCACAGTCGTAAAAAGAAAACAGGAAACCGTGTCCGGTGACCGCAAACCGTTTTGCCCCATCCAGGATTCTCTTTACGGGAGGCGGGGTCTGGTTCCCTTGGATCATTTTCTTCTTTGTCTCAAAAAAGGCGGATGACGGCGACAAACCCTCCGGACAGAGCGCATCGCACCTGCGGCACGATGTGCAATAAAAAGATGTCTCCGGATGCTCTGAAAGAATCTGAACCGGGCTTCCGTGTTCCGCCAGAAAGGGGCAGGCTTCAATGCAGACCCCGCAACGGGTGCATCTCTCCTGAAAATCGGCCACCGTTATTTCACTTTCTCTATGGGATAATCCGCTTCATCCCAGGCCTTGATGCCCCCCGGTTGACGGTAGACGTTCTTGTATCCGAGCTTTGCCGCCCACATGGCCGCATTATGGCTTCGTGTGCATTTCACAAAACCGCAGTAGAAAACGATCAGGCGGTCCTTATCCGGCCCCAGCAGCTTTTCCAGGGCGGCTTTCGTTTTGTCGTCCATTGTCTTCATTTCCGGAATCGGGAATTCCATCTGAACGGCGCTCGGTATATGTTGTTTCTTATAGCTTGCTTCGAAGGGCATGGTATCTACGACCAGCATGGGCCGCTTCTGGTCAAGCCAGCTCTTGAGTTCCGGGGTCGAAACGATTTTGTAGCCGCCTCGCCCGACCTCGCCGGAAAAGTTTACGGCTATTTTCTCCGTCTCCAGCTCTTTTGTACCCCAGGCCGCAAAAGTGTTACCGGTAACTCCAAACATCAGCAAAACGATAACCAAAATAGAAAATGGATATAACTGTTTCCTCATCTGTAACTCTCCTTTCTTCTCTTAGAAATTTAATTCGAAATCATTTCGTATGCTTTACCTCTGACCCCTCTCCCTGAGCGCCCGGGTACGCCGAAAAAAGTAAAGATACGGTATAACAACCCCGATCAGGATCAGATCACGATAAAAGGCCACTCTCAGCCCCGTCCGTTTGTCCAGTTCGTCTGTCCCGAAACAGCCGCAATCGACATTCAGGTCTCCGAGGATGCCGTATCCGAGGACAAGGACAAAGAGGACCAGCAGTCCTGCGATAAGATGAAGTCCCCACGGTCGATCCCAAAGAAGGGCCAGTCCGGCGACAATTTCGATCATAGGAAGTCCGATTGCCACTATGGGGAGAAATAATTCCGGGACAATGTCATATGCTGAAATGGTTACGGCAAATATTTTGGGAGCCAATAGTTTGACACTGCCGCCATAAATAAACAGCGCTGCCAGCCCCGTGCGGACCAGCAAATAGAGCTGACGTCGGAGCAGGAGTTTATGAATTGATTTGAAAATACCTAGATTGGAGTGAACCAAATTAGCTCTCCTGAATACGCCATGCCGCAATCACCGCGGCACGACATCAGGACAGCTCTAGTTGGTCGAAGGCGGAGGAGCGGCAAACCAGTCTTTTCTGGAGAACCGCCCGGGTTCTCTAAGACTCCCTCAAATTAAGGGTGTGAAAAATAAGGCTAGATAATTGACCATCACTTTACCTTGTGTTAGTTTCTCGGATGAAATTAGTAGTGGTTTATAAACCATCAAAAAAAGAATGTCAATCCCTGGTCTAAGGACGCTCAGCGATTCCTGCCTGAATGCAATCATGAATAAGTGGACTGGCATTATGAATCCGATAGCTTTTACCCTTACAGGATCAAAATGGACCGGGCTGAATCCAAGAAACAAGAACGATCTTTGATTATGTTAGCGAAATATCCCGAAAAGGGGAAGGTAAAATCCAGGCTCCTTTCTCTTGTGGATGCCGAAAACATCGTCCGTCTCTATCGTGCATTCATCTTGGATTTGCTGGAAAGGCTTGCTGAAGGCGATTACCGGTTCCGGATTGCTTATGATCCCTTTGAAAAAGAACAGGACTTCAGGAAAGAATTTGGAGAAAAATATCTTTATGTGCCGCAGACCGGATCGGATCTGGGGCGCAAGATGCAGAACGCGTTTGCAACCTGCTTTTCAGAAGGTATTCGTTATGCTGTTCTTATCGGGAGTGATAGCCCTGATCTTCCGAAACGGTTCATCGAAAAAGCATTTCAAATGCTGGAAAGTGATGGTGTTGTAATCGGTCCCTCCTATGATGGAGGATATTATCTGATCGGTTTCAGCTCTGAATCATTCTTTCCTGGTGTTTTTGACGAGATCCCCTGGGGTACGGAAAATGTCTGCGAAAAGTCGGTGCAAATCCTTGGAAAAGCTGGAATCCACGTTCATAAGCTCCCTCTTTGGAGAGATATTGACAGGCCGGAAGACATTGCTATGCTGATTGATGATAGCAAAGAAAACGGATTCACGGATTCCAGAACCATGGCAGTTCTCCGTGACGAAGGATTTGTAAAACAGCCATTATGAATCCAAACATCTCAATTATTATCCCTGTTTTCCACGAAGAATCTCACATCAATAAAGTAATCGATCACCTCCGGGTTCTTCAATTTGACTCGCCTTTGGAAATCATCATCGTGGATGGGGACGAAAAGGGGAGTACCATCAGGATGATTAGGGAGGCTTCTGTCGTAACTGCCATTTCAAAAAGGGGACGAGGCAGCCAGATGAACAGAGGAGCTGCCATGGCCAGGGGAGATATCCTTTTATTCCTGCACGCCGATACACGCCTTCCCGGAAATGCGCTGGCCCTGATCGAATCGGAAATGAGGGATCCTTTATGCATGGCAGGCGCTTTTGATCTGGCGATCGCATCCGGAAAGCCCATTTACCGCTTGATTGAAAAGGGCGCTACGGTTCGCTCCCGGCTGACGCGAATCCCTTACGGAGATCAGGCGCACTTCTTTCGAAGGAGCTATTTTCAAACATTAGGTGGTTTTGCCGAGATCCCGATTATGGAAGATGTCGAAATCATGGGGCGTGTTAAAAGGCGCGGGGATAGAATTGAAATTATCAGCAATCCTGTCCTGACGTCGGCACGACGCTGGGAAAAGGAGGGGATTGTCATGTGTACCCTCCGGAACTGGTTGCTTATTATACTTTATTTCTTTGGGATTTCTCCTATGAGCCTGACCCGGTTCTACTACAAGGGGTGAAACCGGATTCCATAGCTAATCTTCAGCCTTCAGATTTTTCATGAGATATTCTTTAAATGCAATGTAATCGGCATCCAATTCGATCGCATGTCCCTTTCTGGATTCGATCCCTTTCATGCTGGGCGGAAGCTCCGGCGTCAATTTTAGAAGCTCTATGATGTTTTCCGGAAATTTGGCAGGATGGGCCGTTTCCAGCGAGATGCACAGAGGAAAGTCCCCGAACCGGTCGAGATAATTCTCCAGTCCGCGCCAGCCCACGGCTCCGTGGGGTTCCAGAATGACCTTGTATTTTTCGTATACGCGTTTCATGGTCCGGCGGGTTTCCGTATCGGAAATGCTGACGGAAAAGATATTCTTCCTCATTTCCTCAATATCCGGATACCGGTGAACACAACCGGTTCTGTCTACAGTGCCCCCATATAGATCAAAGAATCGCGCAAGATTGCTGGGATGACCGACATTCATTGCATTGGAGAGGCATGCCTTGGAAGGCGACACCTTCCGGTAAAGAGCCGTTTCCAGGAAAATGGGGAATTCATCATTCTCGTTGGTGGGCATTACGAGTTTGGCAACGGGGAGTCCCATTCGTCTGGCATACTCGCAGCCAAGTGCATCTCCGAAGTTGCCTGAAGGCACGGAATAAATAACCGGCTCCCATTCTCTGGAAAGCTGGGCATAAGCATAAACATAATAAATGATTTGAGGAAGAATCCTTCCGAAATTGATGGAATTGGCCGAGGTCAGTTGGAACGAAGACAGGTCCGGATCGGAAAAGGCCTGTTTGACCAGGTTCTGGCAATCATCGAATTTGCCCGCAACGGATAATGCCCGGACATTTTCGCCTATGGTGTCGAGCTGCTTTTTTTGAATCCCGCTGACCTCACCACGAGGATACAGGATTGTTACATCGATTCCTTCCACACCTTTGAACGCTTCACCTACGGCGCTGCCTGTATCGCCTGAAGTCGCAACCAGAACATTGAGACGCTTTCCTTTTTCGCGGAAATGACTCATGAGCCTCGCCATCATTCTCGCCGCAAAATCTTTGAAAGAGGCAGTGGGACCCTGATCCAAGCGCATGATGTATTTCCGGTCGTATACGTTTTCCAGGGGAACGGCGAAATTATAAGCGTCTTTTACTATTCTGCTCAAGTCGTCGCACGGGATTTCCCCGTCTAAAAAAGCTTCTGATACGAGCATGGCGGATTCCGTATATGGCTTGTTCTGCAAGGATCGGATAGATTCCCAGGACAGCTGTGGTATTGACTCCGGCATGAAAAGACCTTCATCAGGAGCCTGCCCCTGAAGGAGGGCCTCTTTAAAAGAAACGGTATCCTTGAAAGGCCTTACACCCTCGACAGAATCAAGGTTTCTGTTGGTACTATAATATCGGATAGGCATAATCTCCCCTGTGAGCTTAAGCATTTTTCTGAAAAGCAAAAAAGGTATTTTAATCGTATTGAAGATAATAAATCAAATATTAAATTCCCTGAATGTTATCGCTATCTTCGACTCCGTCAAACAATAACCGTAAATTCGAAGCCCAATTTTTGAGGAGATCTATAGGATGATCCACGTTGTTCTCAATTTCTTAATCTTTGACCTTCCGGATTTTTTATTATAAAAAAATAGACATGAAAGAAAACAAACCTGAAAAAATCAGATTGACGGAGACGGTTCACGGCGCCGGTTGAGCCTGCAAAATAGGTCCGGGGGACCTGAGCAAAGCTCTGCAAGGATTGCCTGTCATTTCCGATCCCAACTTGATTGCCGGTATCGAGCACTTCGAGGATGCAGGGGTGTATAAACTCAGCGATGATCTTGCCCTCATTCAGACACTCGATTTTTTCACACCGATTGTCGACGATCCTTATATTTTCGGCCAGATTGCCGCTGTGAATGCCCTTTCCGATGTTTATGCGATGGGAGGAAGGCCCTTAACAGCCATGAACATCATTTGTTTCCCGGTTAAAAAGATGGATATATCGGTACTCCATGAGATTCTTCGCGGTGGACTGGAGAAAATGCGGGAGGCCGGGGTAACCCTGGTCGGAGGACATAGTGTTGAAGACGATGAACTGAAATACGGTCTTTCAGTAACCGGCACCGTTCACCCGGACAGAGTGCTGCTTAACAGCGGGGCATGCCCCGGAGATCTTCTGATTCTTACGAAAGCGCTTGGCACGGGAATCGTCAGCACCGCAATCAAGGGAGAAGAGGCCCCTCCGGAACTGATGGAGATTTCTTTTGACAGCATGCTGACCTTGAACAGATCGGCTGCTGAGGTCTTGTCCGCCTTCGATGGTGTTCACGCCTGCACGGATATTACCGGTTTCGGTTTTCTAGGGCACGCCTGCGAGATGGCAGAGTCTTCACGAGTAGGGATCGAAGTCGATGCCGCTTCTGTTCCTGTTTTCCCAGGCATCAGGAAACTGGTGGATGAGGGCTTTGTCCCGGGAGGCTTATACCGAAACAGGGATTTCCGAATGCCCTGCGTCTCAGCGGAACCGTCCTGTCCGCAATGGTTGCTGGATATCCTATTTGATCCGCAAACATCGGGAGGCTTGCTGGCTTCTGTTCGCTCCGGGGGAGAAACTGAGCTGCTGGATAAATTGCGAGCAGCTGGAGTTGTCAGGGCAGCCATTATCGGAAGGGTTGTTGAAGATCATCCCGGAAAAATACTGGTCAGATGAAGAAAGTCCGTTATTGCCCTCTCAGTTAATATTGGCCGAGGCAAGCTCTTAAGGGGATGCCTAAAGAGATTTGTGAGCCCGTTTTGTCCGTTCAGCAAGCCGGGAAATGTGCTCCCTGTCGGATGAATCTCATTATTTCCTTGCTGATACTCTTCGGATTTCGCACTGAGATTTGTTTTGAGCCTTATGCTCGTACATTCTCTTATCCGCTTCCTGGATCAGCTTGTTTACGAGACACCCTCGCGCCCCTGATGCGATTCCGATCGACAATGAAAGAGAAAGAGATGGATGATTTTTATTGTGAGCGGAAAGCGCTTTTCTGATACGCATTAAAACAGCCTCCGAGTTCTGACAGGAGTCGGTCCATACGGCCGCGAATTCATCTCCTCCGATTCTGGCAACGACATCCTCTTTGCGGAAGACTTTTCTCAAAACAATGGCAGCCCGTTGCAGCAATTCATCACCGGCCTGATGTCCGAGCGTATCATTCGTCTCTTTAAGATAATCGACATCGGCCATTAGGATATTAATAGGAAATCTTCTACCCTGTTCCAGCCTTTTGATTTCGGCTTCAAAATAGGCTCGGTTATAAAGATCCGTTAGGCTGTCATGCGTGCTTAAATAACGCAACTGTTCTTCAGCTGTTTTATGCTCTGTCACATCCATCAGATTTCCCAGAATGGCCCGCTGTCCTTCGTAGTAAATCGGCGATACGGTTTCTACTGCCCAAAGAATGCGACCATCTTTGGTAACGATCCTGAACTCATAAGGAGATTTTCTCTTGCCCTTGAGCATGTCCTCAGCGTAAGTTTTGGCGATCTTTCTGTCATCAGGATGAATCAGCGAAACTGATTTGAGGTCCGCCAGTTCTTCCGGCCTGTAACCTGTAAAATATGCGAATTTGGGATTCAGGTACTTGAATTTCCCATTAACCAGAACATAAACGCCGGCGAAGGATTTTTCCGCAAGGGAACGATACAGGTCCTCCCATCTTTTTCTTTCGGTGATGTCAACGGCTACGCCTCTCATTCCTGTAACTTCGTTCTGATGTCTTATTTTATCCAGATAAACCATCATCGAGGCCGTTGTGCCGTCTTTGCTTTTGGCAGTGTATACATGGGGCAAAACTGGAAGACTATTTGCATTTAGCGCGTTTTCAAAATTAGACATTGCTTGTGCCCGGTCTTTTGCAACAACAAATTTGAAAACGTTTATTTTTTTGGCATGAACTGAGGAAATCCCGAAAAAGTCCAGGGCCTGACGATTTGCAAATGTGAGAATTCCCTGCCTGTCTGTTTCAAAAACAATTTGAGGCAGGAGATTCGCCAATTCTCTGTATTTCCTTTCGCTTTCGCGTAGCGCTTTTTCAGCGGCTCCGCGGGTCAGCGCGTTTACAAAGATTTCTCCAACTATTTTGAAAAGAGAGATCAATTCAGAAGACCATGTCTTTTCACCTCGGACAATGTCAAATCCAACGAAACCTATCAGTTTGCCACTTGAGACCATGGGTATGTTGATCATGGAGCGTATTCCCTGCCTGAGGAATTCAATCTTTTCCGCTTTGGCTTCAACGGGAAGGTCGTCCGTATTTGTGAAATAAACAATTTGCAGTTTTCTCATGCTTTCAGTGAACCAAGGATATCTGGAAAGCGGAATATTCTTTAAATGAGAAATTTGAGGATCAATACCGGAAGCGCACCATTCGTGGGTATTATCCATGTATTCGCCCGTTTCGGAATGCAGGAATATATAGCTGCGATCGGCTCCGGCAAACTGCCCGATTCTTTTCAGCGCCTTTGTAATAGCTTTGTCCAGGTCCTCCAGAGCCAGGTTGATAAACTGAGTTGAAATATACATAATAAGTTTATCGAAATCGGCGTGAAGTTTCAGTGCACTTTCCGCCAGCCGCTTATCCGTCACATCGCTCATGACGATAATCTTCTTTTCGCCTTCCACGGAAGAGGTAGTATTTAAAGATACCCTTTTGCCATTCCAGAGAAGGTAGTCGCCCTCGGATTCCTCAAAGGAATGGGGCAATCCGATTAAGGCTTCTAATTTTTTCCGATCATTTTTCTTAAACCATTTACGAAAATCTGACGCCAGAAGCATCAGTTCCGTCTTTCCGATAATGCTCATTGCAGCGGGATTGACATAGAGAATGCGTCCTTCATTGGTTATCTCCAGGATACCCTCCGATACGCTCGACAGGATCGTTTCTAGACTCCCCTTGATGGAAAGGAGTTCCCTGGTGACCTCACGAGGATAAAGATCCTTAACCCTCGGCGGTTCATCTGTGGTTCCGCTTTTAGACCGATTCAACTGGTTCAGGCAGGACAAAATTTCTTGCGACATCTGTTCAAAAGGAGCTTTTGCAATACAGGCATTAAAACCCCATTCGGAATAGTTTATTTCCTGTTCCGCCGCCAGTGCGCTGATCAGGATTATTATTGTTTTTTTCTGAGGATATGTTTCGCGAATTTTACGGCAGAGTTTTTCTCCTCCGATATTGGGCATGATAAGGTCGATAAAAATGATGGATGGTCTTACTGTTTTCACAATATCAAGTGCGCTGATGCTATTATCGGCTGTCCAGACCCGGTATCCGTTTTTTGTTAAGAGGTTTTTAATGAGCTTTAAAAAGACAGGATTGTTATCCACAATCAGCACGTTATTGTTACTCATGATCGGTCCTTTTTAATATCAATTCTGGATGGATACGTACATATCGACTATTTACCGCAAATCTTAAGTGAACCTGTTTTCTCAGGACCAATCTGAAAGAAGGAGAGCTGTGGAGTATTCGCGCGCAATAAGTTCCTGATCATAAAGGCAAAAAATAAAAGGTCACAATCAGGCTATGCATACAACATCTTTCTTCAAAATACTATTGATTTTGTTGCAT
>DHHG01000282.1 GCA_002403175.1 Syntrophaceae bacterium UBA4778
GGGGGATATCAATTCCGCAGCTTGCTCTCCGATGATTGTCGCGCCAACGAACAGGTCGTTGTGGAACAGAAATTTGGCGAAGCCGCTTCCGGCCAGTTCTGATCGGGCAAGAATATTGGCGCCATATTCAGAGCGTATAATATTCACAGGCAAATTGCCGTTTTCAGCTTCTTTCTCAGTTAAGCCAACTCGCGCAATATTCGGGTGAGAATAGGTTACGCTCGGAATCGCTGCCGGCATGTAAGGAACAGATCCGTCTCCGAAAAGTCGGCTCGCGAGCATTTTTCCCTGGCGTGCTGCACGGTGGGCAAGCAGGATTCCACCCGTTACATCCCCAACCGCATAGACTCCAGGAATATTGGTCATCAGATCACCGTCTATGATGATGCCCTTTCTGTTGTAAACAATATTCAGACGAGCCAAATCGTCTTCCAAAAAGAAAGGTTTTCTCCCGGTGCAAATAATTGCATATTGGGCATCCATTTCTGTAATGCATCCTTGATTAGAGACCCGGACACGGACCTTATCGTCGTCTTCTGAAACAGAATGCAATGAAGTTGAGGTATAAATTTCTACCCCTCTTTTTTTCAATTCTGATGTCAAAAATTGCACGGCCTCGGAATCTTCTAAAGGGAGGATCTGGTCGAGCGCTTCGATCAAGGTTACGCGACAGCCCAGTTCAATTAGAAACGTCGCAAATTCTACTCCGATGCTTCCTGCACCGACGATAACCACACTTTTCGGCAAATGGTCAAGATTTAGAAAATCGCTCGAATTCAGAATTCGTTTGGAAAAGAGGATACCAGGTATACCGGCAGGTTCTGATCCCCACGCAATGACAATCCTCTTTGATTTCAGAGAAGCCCTGTTATTATCGGCCGAAATCACTTCGACCTCGGATGGGGTTATAAGATGTCCTTGTCCCGGGATCAGTTGAACCCCAATCTCTTTAAGTGATTTTTGCACACCAAGGACCGAGGTTTTCACAATCTGATCTTTATGTCTGCTCATTGCGGAAAAATCGAAAAGAGGATCATCGGCGAGCATGATTCCGAGGCGTTTTAATTTTTTTAAATCACTGAAAGCTTTGCTGCAGGTCAGCAGCGATTTGGTAGGAACGCATCCTGAGTTGGTACATGTTCCTCCCCAGCTGTTTTTCTCAATGATGGCAGTTTTGGCGCCAAACCTTGCTGCCGATTCAGCCACGGCATGTCCGCCGGGACCGGATCCGACTACGATTAAATCGAATTCGTTTTCCATGTTGAGCCTTTGTCGGAATTGTTTTAGTTGCGGTCAGTAGCGAAGTCCTGAACGATACGAAAGCAGAAGGGATCAACTATCACAAAAAAAGAGAGGGTTCTATACGATAGTAGAATCAAAATTGAGGAAAGTACAAAAATTCTAGTCTTCTATTGTACCGGAAACTTCCCCTTTGAATAGTTGGTCAAAGAAGGCTCGCTTGTTCTTGGCAATGAAAATTTTGCCTTCATGATCAATGATCAACTTCCCGTCTAGATGATCCAGTTCATGCTGCACGATTCTGGCTAGAAAATCAGTATATCGCTTGTTGATTTTATTTCCTTTGCTATCAAGCGCTCTCACCTTGATTTCAGTAGGCCTGGTAACCTCGATATTGATATCAGGACAGGAAAGGCATCCTTCGGACATTGTCTCCTGCTCTCCGCGAATTTGTGTTATGCGCGGATTAACCAGAATCTCATAATCATCAGGACCTTTGATCCTGGTTTGTTCCGTTAGGCCTTTTGCTTTAAAAATTACGATTTTTTTTCCGATTCCTATCTGCGGTGCAGCGAGCCCTAGGGCGTCATCTCTTCCGAGGAAAGCTTCCGTGAGCTGCCTGATTATTTTTTTAGTCTCATCATTGAATGGAACAGCAACTTCATCAGATACTTGTCTGAGGACCTTCATGTCCGCCTCATTCAATTTATCATCCGCCCACAGAGTCCAAATTCTTGTCTTCGACATATAATTTTTACCCGATCATAAAATTTATTACTCTTTATCATTAATGGTGATCTTTTTCAAGTCCTTGAAAAGTCAATAGAAAGATTGATTAATCTGGAGATGTCTGTTATGAACGGGTTGTCATTAAAATGGCAATGGCTGTTCCAGAACGTTAAAATCAATAGAGCTTCGGAATCCATATTCTTGAATGCGGTAGCGAGCGCGTTACTCGCAGCTTGCTGCGGGTAAAGGAAGCCATTGTACGATTACAGCGAGGTTGGTTTTATTAGCTCACGACTTTTTAATACATTAGCTCATATTCAAATGAATAGGGCGATGCAGTTTAAAAAGGGGGAAAAGACGGTTTTTCCTGTCCCCAAAAAAGGTGTTTCCCGGCTCCTCTATGTCCATATCCCGTTTTGCGAACGCCTCTGCCCTTATTGCTCTTTTAACAGGGTTGTTTATGAAGAGGACTTGGGGCGGTCATACTGGAAGGCCCTAAGGAAGGAAGTATTATTATATAAATCAGCTGGTTACGATTTTCAGGGAGTTTATGTAGGTGGCGGTACGCCAACGATCCGGATCCAGGAGCTAGAGGAGACGCTGGCGCTGATTCGCAATGAATTTTCCATCCGGGAAATTTCGGTTGAAACCAACCCCAATCACCTGGACGGCAGGTCTATTGAGGTTCTGAAGCGTTCCGGCGTGAACAGGCTCTCTGTAGGCGTTCAGAGCTTTGACACCGGCCTTCTGAAGGCCATGGACAGGTACGACAAGTACGGCAGCGGTCCCGAAATTCTTAAGAGACTCCAATCCGTATCGGGTGAATTTGACACGCTCAACGCCGATATGATTTTTAATTTTGCAGCCCAGACTCCAGAAATCCTCGGGAAAGATCTGGATTGCCTTATAGAATCGGAAGTGGATCAAATCACGTATTATCCTTTGATGATATCCGATTCAACACGTCGCACTATGGAGCAAAATATCGGAGCAGTAGATTACTCTCGCGAAAAGCGCTACTATGAACAGATCGTCAAAAGGCTGGTTCCACAATACCGATTTTCCTCTGTTTGGTGTTTTTCCCGGGTTCCCTCTCTGCGGGATCAAACAATGTCCAACCAAACCGCAATAGATGAGTACATCATCTCCTATGAGGAGTATGCGGGTCTAGGAAGCGGTTCATTTGGATATTTGAATGGTACCTGTTATGCGAATACATTCAATATCGAAGAGTATATCTGCCGAATCAATCGGGGTGAAGCGCCCCTAATGGCTTCGCGCACATTCGCCATCTTTGATCGCGTTCTTTACGATCTGCTGATGATGCTTTTCGGGCTCCGGCTTGATTTTGCGGCGTTGGCTAAAAAATACGGCAGCGTCGCTTGGGCCTATCTTTCTTTGCCTTTTCTTTTTTTACGCCTTACCGGAGCAGTCGGCAATCGGATGGGCAGCTACTTTGTCACCGATCGAGGCAGATATTATGCCCTGATCACGATGAGGGAATTTTTTATTGCAGTGAATAATTTTCGCGATTTTTGCCGAAAATAGTTTCGAGAAATTCTCAGTAAGAGCATACACAAGGACATCCCTATGGAGAATGCGATTAAAGAGGAACTGAAGCGGATACCCAAAATAGATGAATTGATGCAGATCCTGAGATCCCGGGGTGTATTCGAGAGCCTTACCAAAAAAGTGATCCTTCAGGTTTGCCGTGAAACAATGAATGAGTTGAGAGAGGCGATTCTGGAGAATGGAGAATTCCTTCCTCCAGAGAATGAAATCATAGATCGCATCGAGGCAAAAATTGGCAGACTCCGTTCACGCTGCCTCCGTCCTGTTATCAATGCAACGGGAATCATCCTGCATACGAATCTAGGCAGGGCACCGCTTTGCGAAGATGCCCTCAAAAATATTGCCGAGGTGAGCCGCGGTTATACAAATCTGGAATTCAATCTTGAGGAAGGAAGAAGAGGGAGCCGGTACGATCACCTTAAAGGAATCATATGCAAACTCTCCGGTGCTGAAGATGCAATTGTCGTCAACAACAATGCAGCAGCGGTACTTCTGGCCCTGAATACCCTAGCAGAAGGGAAAGAGGTGATCGTATCCAGAGGGGAGCTGGTTGAGATCGGCGGTGAATTTCGCATACCCGAGGTTATGGAAAAGAGTAATGCAATTCTTCGGGAGATCGGTGCAACCAATAAAACGCATCCGGAAGATTACATCACGGCTATCGGCGAAAACACCGGGCTTTTATTCAAGGCGCATTCAAGCAATTATAAAATCATCGGCTTTACGGGGGAGGTTGGGCCTGCAGAGCTGGCACAGCTGGGCAGCAAATATGGTATTCCAGTTATGTACGATCTGGGGAGCGGATGCTTCGTCGATTTGGATCATTTCGGGCTCGTGCGGGAACCGACCGTCCAGGAAGCGGTAGCAACGGGTATCGATGTCCTTACGTTCAGTGGTGACAAGCTGCTCGGGGGACCCCAGGCCGGCATCATCGTTGGCAAGCGGGATTGGATTGGAAAGATTGCCAGAAACCCTTTGAGCAGAGCCCTTCGGATAGATAAGCTGACAATCGCTGCACTGGAAGCGACCCTCGCCCTCTATTTGGGTGGGGAAGAGAAGGCAATTGCAAGTCTCCCTGCGCTCAGGGCATTAACCGAACCATTACCATCTGTGGAAAAGAGAGCAAAACGATTACAGAGGAAGATTGCTCTTTTGAGAATTGACGATTTTACTTCTCATTTGAAAAGGGATTTTTCTCTGGCCGGGGGCGGATCACTTCCCGGAAGTGAGATTCCGACCTTTCTGGTTGGTATACGATCAACCCGGATTTCTCCAAACAGGATCGAATCTTCTTTGCGCCAGCTTGACCCTCCCATTATTACCAGGATTTCCGAAGACGAAGTCTTTTTTGATTTGAGGACGCTTTCGGAAGAGGATTTTCCGTTCATCCTTGATGGACTTCAGGAAATTGCAAAAAAATAAAAAAAGAATTGCTGCCGCACAAATGAACAATCTTACGAAATATGCTGCCGAATCAGGATTGCAGGTTTTCACCGTGTTGCCGGATGAAAAAGGCATGCGCCTGGACATCTATTTATCCGGCCGGAATCTCTCGATTTCCCGTTCTCAAATTAAACGGCTGATTGAAGATGAACAGATTTGCATCAATGGACAAAAAACAAAAGCGGGATATAAACTCAAGTTCGGCGATATTGTAACCGTTCGGGAAAAAGTACCGGTTGAAGGTCACGTCATTCCGGAAGATATTCCCTTAGTCATTCCTTATGAAGATGAGGATTTGCTCGTAATAGATAAGCCAGCCGGCATGGTTGTGCATCCCGCCGCAGGGAATTATTCAAAAACACTGGTCAATGCACTGCTCCATCATTGCACAGATCTGCCGGGAATTGGCGGTATTCTAAGGCCCGGCATTGTCCATCGTTTGGACAAGGATACCTCGGGATTGATGGTAGTTGCCAAATCAGAAAGAGCTCTTTATGGGCTACAGCAGCAATTTAAGGATCACCTGGTGAAGAAAATATACCGGGCAATTGTGTTTGGTAATCTCGATGAAGATGAAGGCGTCATTGACGCCCCTGTTGGTCGCCATCCGACCGAACGAAAGAAGATGTCCACGGTCAGTAAGCGAGGGAAAGAGGCCATGACAAGGTGGCGGGTTCTGGAGCGGTATGGAATTCTTTCCTTTCTGGAATTGAGACTTGAAACGGGTCGGACACATCAGATCCGAGTCCATCTCAATGCAAAGGGGCATCCTATAGTCGGTGACAATGTCTATGGTAATTCTCAAAAAAAAATCCAGAATATTGCGGATAATGCCGTCCAATCCAGACTTAGGATGATAAAGCGGCAGGCCTTACATGCCGGTACCTTAGGCTTTACCCACCCCATTAAAGGTAATCATCTTGAATTTTCATCTCCGATTCCCGAGGACATGATGAAAATTATTGAGTTCATGAGGAATTATTTTGAAAGGAAGTACAATTCTGCCCGGTAGAGAAATGTTTAGATTGGCGCGAAAAGGGCCGGTTCAGTATCTGGAATCGACAGTCCTCAAGGATTTTGGATTTCTGACCCATGCTTTTTTAACCCGCAATGGTGGTGTCAGTCAGGGTTGTTTCTCCAGTTTGAATTTCAGTCTGAAAGTAGGTGATCTCCCTGAAAGTGTGCAGCGGAATCTTAAAATTGTAGAGGCCAGTTTTATGGTTCCGGAATTCTTTTTAATGAGCCAGGTTCATGGCGACCGCGTGTTACTGTTAAAAGAAAAGGAAGCAACAGGTGCAGAGGAATCACCGCAGGCTGATGCAGTGATTACGGCTGAAAGGGGAATTGCCATTGGAATCAAAACGGCGGATTGTGTTCCGATTCTGCTTTGCGATCCTGTGCGGAAAGTAATCGGAGCTGCGCATGCGGGATGGCGCAGCACTGCTGCCGGAATCGCTCCGAAAACAGCTTCGGCATTCGTTTCTCATTTTTCGTCTAAGATCTCCGATCTGATTGCGGTAATTGGACCGTGTATTGGTCCGTGCTGCTATGAAGTTGATCGGGTTGTTTATGAAGCAATGAGCAAACCGGATAGGGACGCTGGATTCAAAACGAAATCGGCAGATAAATGGATGCTTGATCCGGCTGAGGTAAACCGAAGCCAACTCATCGCAGCCGGGCTCGATCCATCCCATGTTTTTTCTGCAGATATTTGCACTGCCTGTCGAAGCGATCTTTTCTTTTCACACAGAAAAGAGGGTAGCGCTACAGGGCGACAATTCAATTTTATCATGCTCGGTTAAAGCAAAATCTACTTGACATGACTCAGAATCTCATATATTAGAAAGGGGAATCCCAAAAAGGCATATTTCACAACCCTCCCTTTTTGAGAGCTAGATTTCAAATTGCTGCCCTTATTTAATTCCAAGGTTTTTAAAATTCATCAATGGTCAAAAAATCTGTTAGAAAAGATTTTAAATCCGCGTGCTTCTTTGTGCGAAGAAGCACAATATGGAAAGGTTTATTATAGGATAAAAAAATGAATGTAGTGGAAATGAAAAAAAAGCCCATCAGTGAACTGACCGTATTGGCCAAAGAGTTCAACGTGGCGGGCGCGAGCGGGATGCGAAAGCAGGACCTGATTTTTGCCATATTGCAGGCACAAACAGAGAAGAATGGGTTGATATCCGGTGAGGGTGTCCTCGAGATACTTCCCGATGGCTTTGGTTTTCTGCGGGCAGTGGATTATAATTATTTGCCGGGTCCGGATGATATTTACGTCTCTCCCTCCCAGATTAGACGTTTCAATTTGCGAACAGGAGATACCATCTCAGGTGAGGTAAGACCTCCGAAGGAAGGGGAAAAGTACTTCGCACTACTCAAGGTTGACTCCGTTAACTTTGAAAATGCCGAAGCCGCTAAAGATAAAATCATCTTCGATAATCTCACCCCCCTGTATCCCGAAACGAAATTCAAGCTTGAACATGACCCTGCTAATTATTCCACTCGGATCCTGGACCTTTTCACTCCGATCGGAATGGGACAGAGAGGATTGATTGTATCTCCTCCCAGGGCAGGAAAAACCGTTCTCCTCAAAGACATTGCCCACAGTATTACGGCCAATCACCCCGATGTAATACTAATGGTCCTTCTGATAGATGAGAGGCCGGAAGAAGTGACCGATATGGAAAGAAATGTGCGGGGCGAAGTCATTGCGTCGACCTTCGATGAACCGGCCACAAGGCATGTTCAGGTTGCCGAAATGGTTATAGAGAAGGCAAAGCGTCTCGTGGAACATAAGAAAAATGTGGTGATTCTGCTCGACAGTATCACCCGGCTTGCCAGGGCATATAATACCGTTGTTCCTCCGAGCGGCAAGGTTCTGTCGGGAGGCGTCGATTCCAATGCACTTCATAAACCGAAGAGATTCTTTGGGGCGGCGCGGAATATTGAAACGGGTGGAAGCCTGACTATCATTGCAACTGCATTGGTCGATACCGGAAGCCGAATGGACGAGGTTATTTTTGAAGAATTCAAAGGAACGGGTAATATGGAGCTCCATCTCGATCGCAAGATTGCAGATCGCAGGGTGTTCCCTGCCTTTGATCTGATTCGTTCCGGAACCCGGAAGGAAGAGTTGCTTACGCCCAAAGAGAATCTTAGTCGTGTCTGGATTCTGAGGAGGCTGCTGCAGGAAATGAATCCGGTCGATGCCATGGAATTCATTATCGATAAAGTCAGAAAAACAGAAAACAATCTGGAGTTCCTGAATTCCATGAATCAGTAACCCGAATTGCTGGTATTTGGTGATTGTATTTCAAAAAAATTGA
>DHHG01000033.1 GCA_002403175.1 Syntrophaceae bacterium UBA4778
TGATCAAAATGAGATTGGAAGCGGAAGGCTATCAGGCAATAACGGCTTCTGATTCCGCCACTGCGCTCAAATACCAGGCCGGAGACGAATTTGATCTGGCCCTGGTCGATCTGAAGCTCGGAAAAGAAAATGGGATTGAACTCATGGAGCGCCTGCATCGAGTCGATCCGACTCTTCCTGCTCTTATACTTACGGCTCACGGAACGATTGAGAGCGCCGTGGAGGCGATGAAGAAGGGGGCATACAGTTACGTTACCAAACCATTCGATTACCGCGAACTTACCCTTCAGATAAAAAAAGGAATTGAGAAGGCAAAACTCACCAGAGAGGTGGAGCGACTCAGGCACCTGGTGCGAGAGAATCTGCTCGACTTTGAAAACATAGTCGGCCAGAGCGAACAAATGAAAAAACTATTCGAGCTGGTGACGCGCGCCGCCGAATCGGATTCCAATGTTTACATCAACGGCGAAAGCGGTACCGGAAAGGGACTTTTCGCCAAGGCGCTCCATAATGCCAGTGCGAGAAAGGACCGGCCCTTCATTGCGATCAACTGTGCGGCTATTCCGGAAACTCTTCTGGAGAGCGAACTTTTCGGATTTGAGAAAGGAGCCTTTACAGGCGCTTCGCTGAATAAAAAAGGGCTTTTCACTCAGGCGCACGGGGGAACGGTCTTTCTCGATGAAATTTCTGAAATTCCCCTTTCGATGCAGGGAAAACTACTGAAAGCGCTTGAAGAGAAAGAATTTTATCCTCTGGGTGGTCAGAAGCCCATAAAGGTTGATCTCAGGATTGTCGCCGCTTCCAACAGGGATCTTGAGCAGGAACTGGAAAAAGGCACCTTTCGGCGGGACCTCTTTTATCGCATTCACGTTATACCCATCCGGATACCGCCTTTGCGGGAAAGGCAGGAGGATATTCCGCTCCTCGTTAATTTTTTTCTGGAAAAATTCAGCAAGAAAATGCGAAAGGAGATTAAGGGATTCTCGACAGGAGCGCTCAACAAGATTTTGCATTATACCTGGCCGGGAAATGTTCGGGAACTGGAAAATGCAATAGAATGTGCTGTTGTCATGTGTACGGAGCCGATTATTTCCGAAAACCTCATCCTCCCATCGCAAAGTGCAGATGACGGTCTCAAGCCCCTTCGGGAATCCAGAATGGAATTTGAAAAGCGTTACCTCGTTCAACTGATGGAAATCAGCAAGGGAAATATCAGCCGTGCCGCAAAACTCGCAGGAAAATATCGTGCGGATCTCTACGAATTACTCGAGAAATATGGCATCAAACCCCTAGACTTTAGAAATGAACGGAGGCAATAACCTGCACCGGAGGGATAGGATCTGTCTTGGATTTGGTTGTGGCAATCCGAACTGATTCCGTTTTTTAAATAAAAATTTTTGCCGTATAATTAACTGACTTGATGAATCCGCATATTCCTGAGGAGACCTTATAGGTTTGATTGGCTAAAGATAACCCAAAATACATCAGGCTCTTATGTATGGAAAAGCCTGCGAACAGAATTCAGAGCGCCAGCCCATTTTTTTAAAATCCCGCTTATTTCAAGCGATTGCAGCCAATCATTCCTACTGGTACAAGGCTTGCTTTTCCTGAGGGGATATTTTCGGATCTCTGAATTGAAAGGCATTCTAATGAAAATACTGGTTGTAGATGATAATCCAAGCATTACGGAATTGCTGACTGACTTTATAAGCCTGTTAGGATTCGAAGCCGATACAGCCCAGAACGGGATTGAGGCGGTGATTAAACTCAANNAAGAAAACGTACGACTCGGTCATTACGGATGGATACATGCCCTATATGGATGGTTTCGATCTCTGCCGTTTTATCAAGTCCCACTTCCCCATGACATACATTGTCGGAATAACAGATTCGATGAACTTGAATAAATTCAGAGAGTCAGGAGCAGACGACTGCTTCAGCAAACCAGTGGATTGTTGTACTCTGCTGAATTCGGTTGTGAAGCATACGACAGAACAGCAAGGGGCGCTGCAGAAAATGGTTGAAAGCAAAGTTGTTTCTCAGTGAACCGATTTTTTTTTCTCACTCTCTTCCAGCATGCGCATGAGCATCTGCTTTTCAAAATCTATTTCAAGACGTGTCCTGAAACCCATTCTTCTCAACACAGAAGCCGGCGGACACCAACCTTTTATGGCATGGAATGCTAAGAATGCCAGTTGCACTCCGAAAAGATAAAGCCAGTTCCTGTTAACCTTCATTCCTGCCGCGAAAGTTGATCCCCCCGCTATAGAGAAAATCAGCATTAATGCGCGATCCAGGTCCCATTCTTTATCAAGTTCCGCAATTCGAGCGATTACTTCATCCCGGTTCTGCTGGGAATAATAAGCAATCGAACCTTCGGTATAGCGATCTATTCGTCTATTCACATACGGGGCCGTTTCATTGCGTATACGGTCATGGATAAAACCGGATTTCAGCAGATCTCCTGTTTCCATTTTTATTTCCTCCCTTTTTCAATAGGTTCAGATTACACCTCTCTGTACTTCCGCGCTATTTTCCTTTTTCTGATTTTGCGTTTTCCTTCGGCTTGCATATCTTTTCCTTTGTAATTACGATTTTCTATTTGCAAAGTTACCTTCGTTTGCTAGTATTTCACCCAATGAAAACATTTTGGAAACGATTCGCAATTATCCTGATCATTCTGATCACGTTAGCCGCATGTGTCGAAAGGGAATCGGGCGAGGCAGGTCTTCGGAAAAAGGGTTCCGGCCCGGCATATGGCGATATTCTTGTCGAGGGATCGATAGGGGACGCCAGCAACCTGATCCCGGTTCTTGCCTCCGACAATGCCTCTCACGGCATTTCGGGCATGATCTTCAATGGCCTCGTAAAATACGATAAAGACGTCAATGTAGTGGGAGATCTTGCCGAATCGTGGGATATTTCGAAAGATGGGCTCTCCATCACGTTTCATCTGAGGAAAGGAGTAAAATGGCATGATGGCCGGCCATTCACTGCCGAAGATGTCCTCTATACCTATAAGGTCACGATTGATCCTAAAACTCCGACCGCCTATGCGGAAGATTTTCTGAAGGTAAAAAAGGCCGAAGTACTTGATCCGTATACCTTCCGGGTGACATACGATAAACCTTATGCCCCGGCGCTCACCAGCTGGAGCGCTGCCGTCCTTCCGCGTCATCTTCTGGAAGGGAAGGATATTACCCGATCTCCTCTGAAGCGCCATCCTATCGGAACCGGCCCATACCGGTTCAAGGAATGGGTGACAGGACAGAAAATAGTATTAACCGCCAATCCGGATTACTTTGAAGGGAGACCGTACATAGACGGGTATATCATGCGGATCATTCCCGATATGGCTACCATGTTTCTCGAACTAAGGGCCAAGGGTGTTGACCGCATGGATCTGACTCCCCTTCAATACACAAGGCAGACGGAGAACCCGTTTTTTAAAAAGAATTTCAATAAGTATCGTTACCTGTCTTTCACGTATATTTATCTCGGCTTTAATTTGAAGAATCCGATATTCAGCGATAAACGGGTTCGTCAGGCTATTGCCCATGCAATCAATAAAGATGAAATTGTAAACGGTGTCCTCCTCGGCCTAGGAAAGCCGGCAACGGGACCTTTCAAGCCGGGTACCTGGGCCTATAACCCGAATGTAAAGCAGTTCCCGTACGATCCGGCCAAGGCAAAGGCCCTGCTGGCTGAAGCGGGTTGGAAGGACTCTGATGGTGATGGAATTCTGGACAAGGATGGCAGGCCTTTCATTTTTGAAATTACCCTCAACCAAGGGAACGAAGTAAGGCGCAAATCTGCCGAGATTATCCAGCAAAGGCTCGCCGGAATCGGAATCCGAGTTAAAATTCGAACCGTTGAATGGTCTGCGTTTCTAAAGGAATTCATCAATAAACGTAAGTTTGAGGCGACGATCCTGGGATGGACCATTCCGATGGAGCCTGATCTCTATAATGTTTGGCATTCCAGCAAAACAGGACCGGACGAACTGAATTTTGTTTCTTATAAAAACGGGGAGGTGGACGATCTTCTGGAAAAGGGGAGAAGCACTTTCGATCGGAGAGAAAGAAAAGATGCCTATGATCGCATTCAGGAAATTCTGGCCGAGGATCTTCCCTACATATTCCTCTACGTCCCCGATGCCATGCCCATTTTCAGCGCGCGTTTTCGAGGCATAGAGCCGGCACCGATCGGCATCGGTTATAATTTTATAAAATGGTATGTCCCGAAAGAAGAACAGAGACTGGTGATGACTCCCTAAAAATCGGGTCATCTTATCTATCCCTTGCTCAGGAGAACACCATGAAATATTCCAGAGTACTACTCTTTATTCTCCTTATCATACTTATCTTGTCCTGCTCCGGATTGCAGCCGTCGAAGCAGGATGAGCCGAATGCTTTTTTGTCCCTGAATGCAACCGTACAGGAATGCACCGGTAAAGATTTAACAGCATCTCTGATCGTACCGGAAATCAAATCGCTACCCGATACTCCGATCGGTGAAATAGCCCGGCAGGTTGTAAAAAAGAGTCTTGTTTTGGAAGGGATGCAAACAGAAATAAAGGGCCGGCCCGCTATCGTCCGGGAAGTCCGTGGAAATGTAATGAAAATTGAAACAGAGAAAATCAACCTCTGTCGTGTGGGCGAGATAGTCCAATTATCTATCCCAAAAAAAACGATTGCCGTGGTGGATTTCGAAGTAATCAAAGGGACCGAGCGCGAAACGGGGAAAGTGGCACTTGAGGGATTGACATCGGCCCTGATCGATTCGGGACAATTCATTGTTCTGGAAAGGACAAAACTCAAATCCGTCCTCAGCGAGATCGAGCTGAGCAAGAGCGGTATGGCTGCCGATAAATTTAAAAACAAGGCAGGGGATCTCCTTATTGCCGATCTGGTTCTAACTGGTACCCTTTCGGAATTATCGGGAGAATGGGATGTTAATCTCAGGATGATCAATGTCCGAACCGGACAGGCTTTGTCGGCAGTAAATATGACCAGGGCCTTGTTTAAATCTTCTGAATTACGGGATGCTGGCCCTTGGGATGAGGATTTCGAGAAGGCGACCGCTGACCCGTCCTGGATTCTGGCTTATAAACACCGGAAAACCGGAGAATATGCTCGGATCGGAATTGACCGCAAGTCCGGGGCGGATGGCTCGAAAAAATCATTGCGCATTGATTTCAAGTTTGTGGAAGATGAAAATAAGCCTTTCTTCGCCAGTGCCTCGAATAACAAAAAGCGCAATCTGGCATTATTCAGCGGGATTGAATTTTATATCCGGGGTTCGGAAAAATTATATGCTCAGGCGAATATCATCACATCAAGTCCTGATGATCCGAACAAAATGGATAAGTGGATGGGAGGGGTGGAAATTGATGAAAAATGGGAAAGGGTTCGGATTCCTTTCGATCAAATGATCCTTGCCCGACGCTGGATCAAGCAGGGAGCGGCAATGAGCGGCGCCCGGCCCGGCGATCAGATTATGCGGATGCACCGTGTTGAAGGATTTGAAATCGGCGTGGATAGTACCAGA
The DNA here is from genome assembly GCA_002403175.1 of Syntrophaceae bacterium UBA4778. Next base: position 5,551 of record DHHG01000033.1, read on the forward strand.
AACCCCGCAACGCAGGGGACCCTTTGGGTTGACCGGATCAGGTTCTACAGGGACTGAGAGTCTTGTAAAGGGTAGTAAGCTTCCATGTGCCCGCCCGGTTCTACTACAGGGCGACTAATCTTCAGCCTTCAGATTTTTCATGAGGTATTCCTTAAATACAATGTAATCGGCATCCAGCTCGATCGCATGCCCTTTTCTGGATTCGATCCCTTTCATGCTGGGCGGAAGCTCCGGCGCCAATTTCAGAAGCTCTATGATGTTTTCCGGAAATTTGGCAGGATGGGCCGTTTCCAGTGAGATACACAGGGGAAAGTCCCCGAACCGGTCGAGATAATTCTCCAGTCCGCGCCAGCCCACGGCTCCGTGGGGTTCCAGAATGACCTTGTATTTTTCGTATACGCGTTTCATGGTCCGGCGGGTTTCCGTATCGGAAATGCTGACGGAAAAGATATGCTTCCTCATTTCCTCGATATCCGGATACCGGTGAACACAACCGGTTCTGTCTACAGTGCCCCCATATAGATCAAAGAATCTCGCAAGATTGCTGGGATGACCGACATTCATTGCATTGGAGAGGCATGCCTTGGAAGGCGACACCTTCCGGTAAAGAGCCGTTTCCAGGAAAATCGGGAATTCATCATTCTCATTGGTGGGCATGACCAGTTTGGCAACGGGGAGTCCCATTCGTCTCGCATACTCGCAGCCAAGTGCATCTCCGAAGTTGCCTGAAGGCACGGAATAAATAACCGGCTCCCATTCTCTGGAAAGCTGGGCATAAGCATAAACATAATAAATGATTTGAGGAAGAATCCTTCCGAAATTGATGGAATTGGCCGAGGTCAGTTGGAACGGAGACAGGTCCGGATCGGAAAAGGCCTGTTTGACCAGGTTCTGGCAATCGTCGAATTTGCCCGCAACGGATAAAGCCCGGACATTATCGCCTATGGTGTCGAGCTGCTTTTTTTGAATCCCGCTGACCTCACCACGAGGATACAGGATTGTTACATCGATTCCTTCTACACCTTTGAATGCTTCACCTACGGCGCTGCCAGTATCGCCTGAAGTCGCAACCAGAACATTGAGGCGCTTTCCCTTATCGCGGAAATGACTCATGAGCCTCGCCATCATTCTCGCCGCAAAATCTTTGAAAGAGGCAGTGGGACCCTGATCCAAGCGCATGATGTATTTCCGGTCGTATACGTTTTCCAGGGGAACGGGGAAATTGTAAGCGTCTTTCACTATTCTGTTCAAGTCGTCGAACGGGATTTCCCCGTCTAAAAAAGCTTCTGATACGAGTATGGCGGAATCCGTATATGGCTTGTTCTGCAAGGATCGGATAGAATCCCGGGACAGCTGTGGTATTGACTCCGGCATGAAAAGACCTTCATCAGGAGCCTGCCCCTGAAGGAGGGCCTCTTTAAAAGAAACGGTATCCTTGAAAGGCCTTACACCCTCGACAGAATCAAGGTTTCTGTTGGTACTGTAATATCGGATAGACATGATCTCCCCTGCGAGCTTAAGCATTTTTTTCTGAAAAACAAAGAAGAGTATTTTAATCGTATTGGAGAGAATAAATCAAATATTAAATTCCCTGAATTTTATCGCTATCTTCGACTCCGTCAAAATAAACGTAATTTTGAAGCCCAATTTTGAGGAGATCTATAAGGATGATCCAAGTTGTTCTCAATTTCTTAATCTTTGACCTTCCGGATTTTTTATTATAAAAAAATAAACATGAAAGAAAACAAGCCTGAAAAAACCAGATTGACCGAGACGGTTCACGGCGCCGGTTGAGCCTGCAAAATAGGTCCGGGGGACCTAAGCAAAGCTCTGCAAGGATTGCCTGTCATTTCCGATCCCAACTTGATTGCCGGTATCGAGCACTTCGAGGATGCAGGGGTGTATAAACTCAGCGATAATCTTGCCCTCATTCAGACACTCGATTTTTTCACACCGATTGTCGATGATCCTTATATTTTCGGCCAGATTGCCGCTGTGAATGCCCTTTCCGATGTTTATGCGATGGGAGGAAAGCCCTTGACAGCCATGAACATCATTTGTTTTCCGGTCAAAAAGATGGATATATCGGTACTCCATGAGATCCTTCGTGGCGGGCTGGAGAAGATGCGGGAGGCCGGGGTAACCCTGGTCGGAGGACATAGTGTTGAAGACGATGAACTGAAATACGGTCTTTCAGTAACCGGCACAGTTCACCCGGACAGAGTGCTGCTTAACAGCGGGGCATGCCCCGGAGATCTTCTGATTCTTACGAAAGCGCTTGGCACGGGAATCGTCAGCACCGCTATCAAGGGAGAAGAGGCCCCTCCGGAATTGATGGAGATTTCTTTTGACAGCATGCTGACATTGAACAGATCGGCGGCTGAGGTTCTGTCCGCATTCGATGGTGTTCACGCCTGCACGGATATTACCGGTTTCGGTTTTCTAGGGCACGCCTGCGAGATGGCAGAGTCTTCACGAGTAGGGATCGAAATCGATGCCGCTTCTGTGCCGGTTTTTCCGGGGATCAGGAAACTGGTGGATGAAGGCTTTGTGCCGGGAGGGTTATACCGAAACAGGGATTTCCGAATGCCCTGCATCTCAGCGGAACCGTCCTGTCCGCAATGGCTGCTGGATATCCTGTTTGATCCGCAAACATCGGGAGGCTTGCTGGCTTCTGTTCGCTCCGGAGGAGAAACTGAGCTGCTGGATAAATTGCGAGCAGCTGGAGTTTTCAGGGCAGCCATTATCGGAAGGGTTGTTGAAGATCATCCCGGAAAAATACTGGTCAGATGAAAAAAGTCCGTTATTGCCCTCTCAGTTAATATTGGCCGGAGCAAGCTCTTAAGGGGATGTCTAAAGAGATTTGTGAGCCCGTTTTGTCCGTTCAGCAAGCCGGGAAATGTGCTTCCTGTCGGTTGAATCTCATTATTTCCTTGCTGATACTCTTCGGATTTCGCACTGAGATTTGTTTTGAGCCTTATGCTCGTACATTCTCTTATCCGCTTCCTGGATCAGCTTGTTTACGAGACACCCTCGCGCCCCTGATGCGATTCCGATCGACAAAGAAAGTGAAAGAGATGGATGATTTTTATTGTGAGCGGAAAGCGCTTTTCTGATACGCATTAAAACAGCCTCCGAGTTCTGACAGGAGTCGGTCCATACGGCCGCGAATTCATCTCCTCCGATTCTGGCAACGACATCCTCTTTGCGGAAGACTTTTCTCAAAACAATGGCAGCCCGTTGCAGCAATTCATCACCGGCCTGATGTCCGAGCGTATCATTCGTCTCCTTAAGATAATCGACATCGGCCATTAGGATATTAATAGGAAATCTTCTACCCTGTTCCAGCCTTTTGATTTCGGCTTCAAAATAGGCCCGGTTATAAAGATCCGTGAGGCTGTCATGCGTACTTAAATAACGCAACTGTTCTTCAGCTGTTTTATGCTCTGTCACATCCATCAGATTTCCCAGAATGGCCCGCTGTCCTTCGTAGTAAATCGGCGATACGGTCTCTACTGCCCAAAGAATGCGACCATCTTTGGTAACGATCCTGAACTCATAAGGAGATTTTCTCTTGCCCTTGAGCATGTCCTCAGCGTAAGTTTTGGCGATCTTTCTGTCATCAGGATGAATCAGCGAAACTGATTTGAGGTCCGCCAGTTCTTCCGGCCTGTAACCTGTAAAATATGCGAATTTGGGATTCAGGTACTTGAATTTCCCATTAACCAGAACATAAACGCCGGCGAAGGATTTTTCCGCAAGGGAACGATACAGGTCCTCCCATCTTTTTCTTTCGGTGATGTCAACGGCTACGCCTCTCATTCCTGTAACTTCGTTCTGATGTCTGATCTTATCCAGATAAACCATCATCGAGGCCGTTGTGCCGTCTTTGCTTTTGGCAGTGTATACGTGTGGCAAAACTGGAAGACTATTTGCATTTAGCGCGTTTTCAAAATTAGACATTGCTTGTGCCCGGTCTTTTGCAATAACAAATTTGAAAACGTTTATTTTTTTTGCATGAACTGATGAAATCCCAAAAAAGTCCAGGGCCTGACGATTTGCAAATGTGAGAATTCCTTGCCTGTCTGTTTCAAAAACAATTTGAGGCAGGAGATTCGCCAATTCTCTGTATTTCCTTTCGCTTTCGCGTAGCGCTTTTTCAGCGGCTCCACGGGTCAGCGCGTTTACAAAGATCTCTCCAACTATTTTGAAAAGAGAGATCAATTCAGAAGACCATGTCTTTTCACCTCGGACAATGTCAAATCCAACGAAACCTAACAGTTTACCACTTGAGACCATGGGTATGTTGATCATGGAGCGTATTCCCTGCCTGAGGAATTCAATCTTTTCCGCTTTGGCTTCAACAGGAAGGTCGTCCGTATTTGTGAAATAAACAATTTGCAGTTTTCTCATGCTTTCAGAGAACCAAGGATATCTGGAAAGCGGAATATTTTTTAAATGAGAAATTTGAGGAACAATACCGGAAGCGCACCATTCGTGAGTATTATCCATGCATTCGCCCGTTTCGGAATACAGGAATATATAGCTGCGATCGGCTCCGGCAAACTGTCCGATTCTTTTCAGCGCCTTTGTAATAGCTTTGTCCAGGTCCTCCAGAGCCAGGTTGATAAACTGAGTTGAAATATACATAATAAGTTTATCGAAATCGGCGTGAAGTTTCAGTGCACTTTCCGCCAGCCGCTTATCCGTCACATCGCTCATGACGATAATCTTCTTTTCGCCTTCGACGGAAGATGTAGTATTTAAAGACACCCTTTTGCCATTCCAGAGAAGGTAGTCGCCCTCGGACTCCTCAAAGGAATGGGGCAATCCGAGTAAGGCTTCTAATTTTTTCCGATCATGTTTCTTAAACCATTTACGAAAATCAGACGCCAGGAGCATCAACTCCGTTTTACCTATAATGCTCATTGCAGCGGGATTGACATAGAGAATGCGTCCTTCATTGGTTATCTCCAGGATGCCCTCCGATACGCTCGACAAGATCGTTTCCAGACTTCCCTTGATGGAAAGGAGCTCCCTGGTGACCTCACGAGGGTAAAGATCCTTAACCCTTGGCGGTTCATCTGTGGTTCCGCTTTTAGACCGATTTAACTGGTTCAGGCAGGACAAAATTTCTTGCGACATCTGTTCAAAAGGAGCCTTTGCAATACAGGCATTAAAACCCCATTCGGAATAGTTTATTTCCTGTTCCGCCGCCAGTGCGCTGATCAGGATTATTATTGTTTTTTTCTGAGGATATGTTTCGCGAATTTTACGGCAGAGTTTTTCTCCTCCGATATTGGGCATGATAAGGTCGATAAAAATGATGGATGGTTTGACCGTTTTCACAATATCAAGTGCGCTGATACTATTATCGGCTGTCCAGACCCGGTATCCGTTCTTTGTTAAGAGGTTTTTAATGAGCTTTAAAAAGACAGGATTGTTATCCACAATCAGCACGTTATTGTTACTCATGATCGGTCCTTTTTAATATCAATTCTGGATGGATACGTACATATCGACTATTTACCGCAAATCTTAAGTGAATCTGTATTATCAGGACCAATCTGAAAGAAGGAGAGCTGTGTAGTATTCGCGCGCAATAAGTTCCCGATCATAAAGGCAAAAAATAAAAGGTCACAATCAGGCTATATGCATACAACATCTTTCTTCAAAATACTATTGATTTTGTTGCATTCATCCGGATTTGACTGTGCAACCGACCTGAGATGTGGTAATGGATTTTTGTAATGAAATTAGATGCGAATAACGTTAACCAAAATCAGATAGAAAACTATGGACCAGAGGTTTCATGAACACCAAGAATTTAATATCTGTTTTGAATGATGATCTTGCCGATGAGCATGCAGCAATTTTGAGGTATCTTGTGCATGCCTATCAGGAGGGAGAAGACACACCCATTGGGGCCAATCTCTTATCTCGCGCGCGGGAGGAAATGTGGCACATGCACTGGCTGGGGATGATTATTGCCAATCTGGGCGGAGAGCCGGAAATGATGCCTGCGCATTATCCGTTCGATCCCACGAACCGCAAGACGATTCTTCAGTCGTATATCGATTACGAACTCAAGTTGATTCCGCATTACAACAAAGAAGCGGATCTGATTGAAAATCCTCATATCAAACGTATCTTGCAGAGGGAAGCCTGGGAATCCTCGATTCACGCCAGAAAGTTTCAAAGATTGATGGAGAAAATGACTTCGCCGATAGCTGAAGGGAAACCGGGGGGAGGACGTGAGCTGTCTCCGGATCTGCTGAATCGATTGCAAGAAGAGGTTTCAGGCAAGTATCTGGAAATGCTTCAGCACATGCGAACCTCGTGGGTGTGTCAGGAAGAGAGCAAACTAGCCTGGCAGATTATGGATCAATCGATGGAAAAAATGAAACAATTGGCCCATTTTGCGGAAATTGTTGCCGAAAACGGGATCGATCCGTTGTTTGGCCCTTATCAGATCGAGCGGACAAAAGATTTGAGAACAGCTTTGGAAAAGGGTCTTGTCGATTTAAGGTCCGCACAGCAGCGGCATGCTGATTTACAGAAAGATCCTGAAGTTGAAAATCATGCAGGTATGGTAATCAATCTTGATCTGACCTTGAATCAGGAGCGATTCAGTGCGGCGGAAATCGCAGATTGGCTAAAAGAGTCCTGAAAGACTAAAGAAAGCTACTCAAAAAAATCGAGTAGGCGGGGGCCTCACG
>DHHG01000024.1 GCA_002403175.1 Syntrophaceae bacterium UBA4778
TAACCGCTTCCAGAAGAAGTACACGTTCCTCTTCCAAAACGGCCTCGGCTCCGGATAATATTGCGGTCTGTTCTTCTTCTTTTGCAATCATCTGTTTCATATAAGATATGTACATGCCGATATCGGCTGCATTCATCTCGGTATTTTGAACATTCAAAAACTGTTCCATCAGAATTTCTTTTCTTGCTTTTATCGCATCCAGAACCCGCCGTTCATTTTCTACGCACCTGAGTTGATCCGAATAGGAGACCTGGCATTTCTCTTCGAGGCTCACTCGGTAGTCAAGAACGTGTTGAAGATCGAATTTAAACATCTCGATTCGCTTATTTTTTCTAAGTTATTGATGGACCGATCAGACTAATTCCCGAAAAGATCAACCAATGTCCTCTTGCTTTCCTCAAAGCCGGCCCGTTCGTCAATGTCCTGACAGACAAACCGATTTACCTGATCAATCATTTTCCGGGCATAATCGATTTCCGGATTACTCCCCTCTACATACGCACCGATATTGATCAGATCTTCCGCTTTCCGGTATGTCGCAACGATATTCATCACATCATTGGCCATACGAATGTGCTGCGCATCGACAACATCTCGCATGACCCTGCTGACACTCGCCATAACGTCAACCGCCGGATAATGATTTTTGACGGCCAACTGACGTGAGAGGCAAATATGGCCGTCCAGAATAGACCGTGCCGAATCGGCTATCGGTTCGTCGAAATCTCCCCCTTCTACCAGAACCGTGTATAAGCCTGTAATGCTCCCGCTTCCTTCTAACGGCCCGACCCTTTCCAGAAGTTTCGGCAGAAGGCTGAAAACGGAAGGCGTATAGCCTTTGGTAGTCGGTGGCTCGCCTATGGAAAGTCCTATTTCGCGCTGTGCCATTGCAAATCTTGTCAGAGAATCAATCATCAGCAGAACATCGTTACCCTGATCCCTAAAATATTCCGAAAGCGTAGTAGCGACATACGCTGCTCTCATTCTGATCAGTGGATGGGTATCTGAGGTTGCGACTACGACTACGGATCTCGACAAGCCTTCCGGACCGAGATCCTTTTCCAGGAATTCCCTGACCTCCCTGCCCCGCTCTCCGATAAGCCCGATCACATTTACATCGGCTTTTGTATGCCTGGCCATCATGCCGAGCAAGACACTTTTGCCGACTCCGGAGCCGGCGAAGATTCCCATTCTTTGTCCTTTACCGAAGGTCAATAGCGCATTTATTACCCGGACACCCAGATCCATAGGTTCCGATATCCGCCCCCTTTGGAGGGGGTTGATCGGATCTGCATAAATAGGATAATCTTCTTCCAGATCAATAGGGCCTTTACCATCAATCGGATTACCGAGACCGTCTATTACGCGCCCCAGCAGATTCCTTCCAACCTTTACATCGGCCTTTTTACCCAGGGCTATGATCTTACATCCGGGCCCTATGCCTCGCATGGATTCCAGCGGCATCAACAAAACCTTGCCTTTTTTGAATCCTACCACCTCCGCGTTTATTGGATTGTCCCCACCATGAGGGTAGATCCGGCAGATCTCTCCTAGCGATGTTCCCGGGCCATTTCCCTCGACAACCAATCCGACGATCTGTCCAACTTTTCCGTAAATTCGGATCGGATTGGTCCTGCTCAGGATCTGTTTGTATCTTTCAAATGGGATATTAAACGCCGGTTCCAATTCTCTTATCCTTTTCCAGACAGCGCGGATTTAATCTCCTCCATCTGCCTTTCAAGCCGCGCATCAACTTCCCCGAAGAGAGTCTCAATGACAACATCTCCCTGTGAAAGCGAATCATCCTTTTCAAAAACAGGATTCTTAACTCCTTCAAAACTGTTAAGAATGCCGGGATTGACTTCAATCATATGATCGTGGTCTACAGGATTCATTCTAATCTTCATCCCCTCTCGGTCCACAATGGTCCGGATCGCCTCTTTCATAACAGATAAGTAAACTTCCCGGCCTGATTGTATCTCCTGCTGAATAATTTTTTCTGCAATCAGTATAGACAGGTTCAGAATTTCGGGCTCGATCTTAGCCATGATGGACTTTTTTAGAGAGGTTAGGTCGCTTAGAATCTTTTCCAAAGCAGAAACCGGAGAAGCAAGTTTTCTCTTTTCCATTTCCGCTCCCCGAGCCATGCCTTCAGAATAGCCGGCAGCATACGCCGCCTGGGATTCAGCCCGGATATTTTTTTCTTCTTCTTTTGGATTGGTTTTATCAGGAGCGCCCTTTTGCTTTCTTTCGGACGGATTTTTTTTATTCTCATTGATCTCATAATCGGCAGGGGTGAAGCCGGACGATTTAGAAGATTTTTCTTCTACGAATGCTATTGTTTTAGATTTGATCAGCATGTTCCAACTTTAGTCTATACCGATTCGGGATTTAAGGGGATTGTATTTAGCTAAAAACGAATATTGAATCCGGTAGCGAGAGATGCGCTCGCTACCGGATTCAATTAGATGAGTTTATCTCCTTCTTCCTCTCTCATAATGAATATTTTTCCATCAGCTTCCAGACGTTTTGTCGTCTCTATAATAAGCATTTGACTCTTCTCGATTTCGGACAACCGGGTCGGCGGCATGAGTTCAATATCCTCTTTGAGCATTTCGGCTCCACGTTTGGACATATTCCGGAAGATTCTCTCTCTAAGGTCTTCATCGACAACTTTGAGAGATCGGGCCAGATCTTCACTGCTGACTTCTCTCAGCAGCTCCTGCATGCTCCTGTCATCAAGCTGCAGAACATTATCGAAAGTGAACATCTTGCTTCGAATTTCAGCTGCGATCCCCGGGAAGGATTCATCCAGGGCCCGCATGATCGCACTTTCATTCGACCGGTTCATCCTGTTCAATA
>DHHG01000280.1 GCA_002403175.1 Syntrophaceae bacterium UBA4778
TCTTGTTTTATCCTTTCCCCCGTTTCGTCCAGTTCATCGGTAAGGTCCTCTTCCACAGCTGGAAGCTCTCTCTCAAATTCCGAACGCTCATCCAAAGGGGCATCATTTTCATATCCGCCCAGATCCCAGATCAAATCATCAAGGTCTTCGTCTTCTTTTCTGTCCAAACCGCTCTCGAATTCATCTTGTTTATCTTTTAAAATATCATCTAAGGATTCTCGACTTTTTCTCCTTGCCATCGCACGCCTCCTCGATAAGGCATTTATAGCGGGAAAGCCGCTTTTTAATCCTCCCTTGAATAAAAGGTAGCAATAAACAGATAGAATGCAAGTGGGAAAATAAGAGGAGCAAGGACACCGATAGGAGGAAAAATTACTTTACGAACACCAAAGCAAATCTTTCAAATAAATCTTTCTGGAAATGATTGATCATCTCATTGCGCATCAGCCTAAGGGCTTCAAAAGGAGGCAGCTTTTTCTTATAGGAGCGCTCCGAAGTCAGGGCATCATAAACATCCGCGATCGAACATATTCGGGCATATAGGTGAATCTGTTTTCCCTTTAACTCGTTTGGATACCCGGTACCATCCTCTCTTTCATGATGCTGCATCACAATGATATTGGCTTCTTCGCTCAGTTGATGTGTTTTGGCCAGCATTTTTGCCCCTTCCACCGGATGGCGTCGAATAAGGCTCAATTCTTCCAGATCCAGCTTACCTGGTTTGTTAATAATAGAGCTATCTATATTTACTTTTCCCAAATCATGAAGAAAAAAGCCGGCGCCCAGTTCTCGCATATTGTGAATGATGGATCCCTTGAAAATTTGTTTGGCAAGCAAAAGAGAGAGAAAGCCCACATTAACGGAATGAGTATAGGTATATACATCATGACTCGTTATACTCAAGAGATGCTGGGACATTTCGTCCTCAGACATGATGCAGTCCACCACTTCAAAAATGCCCTGCTTGGCGCTTTTGATATTTGCTGCGGAAGGGTCCTCCAGAAGCCTGTTCATCAGGACGAGAGATGAATTCTTAACGGCAACTGCCTTGTTCTTGGGGGGCATATCCTTGCTTCTTACCGCATTGAGAAGCTCCGTCGGAACGATTTCTTCCGGTTTCCATATCTTAGCGGTTTTCTGCTCGCTCTGCTCCGGCTGACTTTTCTGGGCCTCCTCGATCATGCTCTTCGAATAATCAACAAGAACCAAGTTAAAACCGGAACTTATAATTTTTTCGATCTCTTTTTCGGATGCAATTACAAATTGATTCTTCAGGAACGGGTGTTTAAACCAGCTCGAAGGCAACATAACATACATCCCAACTTTAAGATCTTTGGGTTTTATTTTGGAAACCGAATTGGCTGAATCTTCCATAAGCTGCTTTTAATAATTTATAATTTACAAACCGCATAGATATGATCGGTAATTTATTTGCAAACTTTAAAACGTGATGACACAGGTAAAAATTATCCTGGTATATAGGAACGAATGTAAGGAAAAATACTTCGGACAAATCTCTTCTGCCTTTCCAGGGCAGCTGACGCATCCGGCTCAGAATTACAGTTGACTCGAATCAGCGCTCCATCCGTCCTGCGCTTAACAGTGCCGTCCAGAATTAAGTATATTTTATTTAGAAACTCATCCGCATAAATGCGCCCCCTCCCCTGATACCAGAATAGAAACCATTGCCGTTCAGATCCTTTGATCATCAGCATCTTATTGATCTTAACAGGGTTTGAGATTCCCATATTCGGCACCGACATTTCGATTATTTCGGTGCTCAAAGGATTCCAACCCGAACCGGGAAGGCACTGGCGCGGAGAATGAATTACCTTTCCCTGACGTTGGGCTTGAAAATAGCCGATATAAAGGCTGATTACATTCCCCTCTCGATCGGCGTAATCCCGCATCGTATAATCATCCACCTTTAAAATCTCCAGCGTCCTTTGGTCCAGGCTATGGGACTTGATCAGTCGCCAATCTTCGATTCTTTCGGGAAAGTCTTTTAGCCGGGTCTGGTACAACTTGTTTTCCGCACCCAAAATAGCATGCGTTGCGTAGATGCCTATGCCCAACACAGCCAATAAAATAACTATTTTCAGATGAATCCCTTGCATCTTCACCTCGAATCACCTCCGATGATTTTCCCGAAAAACATTAAAAAGAAGAAAGCAATGATATAAAGTACCCAGCCGGAGACGGTATGAAAAAAACCCTGTGCTAAGGCTATTCCATAATGATTGGCCAGAATACCCGTTCCGGAAACCCGGACCGTATTGCTGATGATCGCAATCGGAAATGTAGATACGACCAGAAGCAATCTCTTCGTCACTGTTTTTTGATTGAAATAAGCAAACACGACAGAAAGCGCAAGCAGTGATATCAGAGATCGGATCCCAGAACATGCCTCCGCAACCTCCAGGGATGAATTCGCCAATTGCAGCACATTGCCTTCCCTCAATACCGGAATCCCGATAATCTGGAGAATCGAACCGGACAGGTTGGAAGCGATCGTTTGCATTGGTAGAGTTATCTTATCCAGGAGAATAGAAGGGAGGGGAATCATGAAAATCAGGTAGGCAATGGGGAACATGCAGCCTTTCAGATATTCCCTTCCCAGGATGAACAGCACCGTGCCCCCCATGACTATCAGGAGAGACAATCGGGATGTAAAATTCTCCATGGCCAGCGTCCCCAGATTGAGGACAATTAAACCAAAAAGAATCAGTACGAGTCCCCACCAGGAACCCTCCGGCTTTAGAGAAGTAAATTGCTTTCGCCTGTCGTAGAGAACATAAAGGGATAAGAGCGGTATGACAAATCCGTGCGAAAAGTCGGGGAGGGTTATCCAATCTTCCACCAGACTATTGAGAACGCGGGAATAAAGGATTGCAACAGCGGTAATGATTGCCGCCGTTTCCAACCATAAGGCGTATTGATTCTTGAAGGACTGGATTACATTCTCGTTCGACATAGCCCCTCCCGAAATTCATTTGAAGTTGGATCATCTCCAGGTTGCCTTTAAAAAGGCAAATACAGAAGCAGAGGCATAGTCTGTGCCAGACAGGATTGGAAGGGATCTAAATTAAGAAGCCATATCAATGGCTTCCAATCAGCATATTATCAATACTTAAAACGAAATTATTCTTTTCTTTTCTTGATCATCATCTTTTGCAGGTATGGGCGAGATATCCGCAAAAAAAGGAGTTCTGGGTTAAAAATGATTAAGAGCTTGTCCGTAAATAACCTTTCCATCTCGCATCCCGTCTTCACGTCATCTTTTCTCGTGTCTCAATCGCAAAACCCTCGACGTAGCGTTGCTACGACTGCGTTTTTGCTCAATCGAGCCGAAAAAATCTAACGCAAATCCGGGCGCGATCTTGGGCAACGTTATTTACAAACAAGCTCTAAATAAAAAAATGGGAACCGACCGACTTTGCGGAGGGTTCCCGAAGGTACTGACGAGCGTATAGAAGGATTTCAGCAAGCCTGTGATTGTCTTAAGCAGCTTTCGGAAGGGAGGCGATATCATCCGAACTCATGACCTTATCGATATCCAACAGTATCTTTACACCTCCGCCAACCTTAGCCATCCCGAGAATAAAATCCGTATTCATTCCAGTGCCGAATGCTGGCGGGTTTTCAATATCGTTTGCCCTGATATTCAGAACCTCAGATACGGTGTCTACAACAATTCCTATCCGGATGTTACCGCACTCTGTTTTGATTTCAACAACGATAATGCAGGTGCGATCCGTATATTCCATGGCGTTCATTCCGAATTTGAGCCTTAAATCGATGACCGGAATAACTTTGCCCCTTAGATTAATGACTCCTTTGACAAAGACGGGCGTTTGAGGAATGGTAGTAATCGCCATCATGCCGATGATTTCCTTGATCTTCAGAATACCTATGCCATATTCCTCTCCGGCAAGAATAAATGTAAGATATTTCCCTTCCCGATCAGACATCACCTTTACTGCCTGATTCATTGCATTGATATCAGACATCGCTTTATCCCTCCTTTGATTTCAATTTCGTATGATTTGATCTGCTATGGATGTTTATCGGCAGCAATTTAATTTAGCTTAAATTTATTTCACCTTGCTACCGGTTCAATCTACTTTCGTAAGAAATTAATCCACATTCTGACCAAATTCAGATTTCAGGCGTATTCCCAACAAAAGATATTCAATGCTAACTCTTAGAATCGGGGGATAACAACTCACCGGTGCATAGATGCATTCATTCCACTGAATACGGCAGCGAGCGCATTCCTCGCCTGGCTGCGGGGTATGCGAGCGGATTATGTTTAAGATTCCTTCCTTGAGAATCGAAGATTCTCCGGAGCTTTAAGCTCAATGACAGCAATGCAAAAAAGAACTTTAGGAACATTTCCGGGTAAGAAAAAAATATTATATTTTATTCCGATTCTATTTTTGCTCCTTACAGCTTGCATGAAAGTGGGTCCTGATTATGTGAGGCCGAATGTGGCCATTGAACAAAACTGGCAGGAGGCGCAAAATGCACGCCTGAAATCGGGACCGTCAGATTATAAAAACTGGTGGAGTGTTTTTAAAGATCCCGTTCTTAACGAGTTAATTGAACGATCATACCGCGATAATCTGACACTCCGGATTGCCGGTGTTCGGGTACTGCAGTCGAGGGCAAGGCTCGGTATCATCGTCGGAGATTTCTATCCCCAAACTCAAAACGCAAACGGAGCTTTGCAATATGGCCGTTCAAGCAGCAGTGCATCATTCAGTGGCGGCGTAAGTTATACACAATCAGATATCGGCATCGCAGCCGGTTGGGAATTAGACTTCTGGGGTCGTTTCAGGCGGGCGATTGAATCGGCCGATGCTGCCTGGCTGTCATCGATTGCCAATTACGACAATACCCTTGTGACTCTCACGGCTGATGTTGCCTCCACCTACATCTTAATCAGAACACTGGAAAAAAGAATTGCCATTGCACGTGAAAATGCAATGGCTCAAGAAGAGATCATGAGAATCGTGAATACCCGGTTTCAGCATGGCACCGTCTCACAGCTCGATGTTGAGCAGGCTACCACGGCCTTGAAGAACACGCTGGCCCTGGTCCCGTCGCTTGAGGCCCAATTGAGACAGGCCATGGATGCTCTATGCATTCTGCTGGGACTGCCTCCCGGCAGCTTGAATTATTTGTTGGCGGAGCCTTCTTTCATCCCCGTTTCTCCGCCTGAAGTTGTCGTCGGCATTCCGGTCGATCTCCTTCGGCGGCGTCCGGATATCCGCAATATAGAAAACCTGGCTGCCGCTCAGTGTGCCCAGATCGGAGTGGCCAAAGCGGACTATTATCCGGCGTTTTCGCTCAACGGGATATTCGGATTTTTGTCGACCGATGTGAAACCTTCCAGCTTGAGCGATCTGTTCAAATGGAGCAGCCGGTATTACCAGACCGGTCCGGCTTTTCAGTGGAACCTTTTCAATTACGGCCGAATTTCAAATAACGTTCGCCTGCAGGACGCCTTCTTTCAAGAAATGTTGATTACTTACCAGAACGCAGTTCTTACCGCCCAGAGGGATGTTGAAGACAATCTGATTGCATTCCTCATGGCACAGGAAAGGGCAGACCTGCTCGCGTCAAGTGCTGCAGCCGCTCGCAAGGCTCTGGATATAGCCTATTTACAGTATAAGGAAGGTACGAAGGATTTTACGACAGTCATGTTAGCCCAGCAGTCGCTGTTGACCGAACAGGATAATCTTGCATCGACGCTCGGCAATCAGGCAACCAGTCTGGTGGGAGTTTACCGGTCCCTGGGTGGCGGCTGGGAATGGAGGGAAGGAAGGGATATTCTGCCCCCCGATATGAAGAAGGATATGGCCAGAAGGACCGACTGGGGTCAATTGCTGGCCCCATCCTACTATAATCCTACCTTTGATAAGAAACCGGACGGCCACGTTCGCCTCCCGGACTGGTGATTGAAGATTCACTGTCGCATGCAGCAGGGAATGAGCTCGCTGCCAGATTCAAGTCAATCCGGATTTGCGTTATGCATTGCTTCTCCAAATGGAAATTGCCATGCTACCCAAATACATCAGAATCCTATTGATGCTGATCATCAGCTCCGGAATTTTCTTCTCCGGATGCAAAGAGAAGAAGCCCAAACAGCCCCCCCCGCCTCCTATGGTTATCGTCGCTTATCCTGCTAAGGGTGTCATAACGGATACGCTGGACGCAACCGGAAATACACAAGCCGTAACGGGCGTTGATCTTGTCGCCCGAGTCGCAGGCTACCTTGAAAAGGTTTTATTCCGGGATGGGCAGATGGTGAAAAAAGATCAGCCGCTTTTTTTGATCCAGCCGAACACATATCAGGCAAACCTCCGCCAGGCCGAATCTCAAATTTCACTGTATAAAGCCCAGTACAAGTATGCTGAAGCCCAGTTCATCCGCTACTCCGATCTACTCAAACAAAATGCAGCCGCCCAGACCGATGTCGATAACTGGCGCTATCAGCGAGATTCCGCTCTCGCCAATATGCGCGCATCCGAAGCACAGCGGGATCTTGCCAGGCTCAATCTGAGCTATACGTCAGTGAAAGCCCCTTTTGACGGCAGGATCGATCGAACCCTCTTTGACCCGGGTAACCTGGTCGGTTCCGGAGGTAACACAATTCTCGCCAGAATCAATCAGATCCATCCCATTTACGCCTATTTTAATATCAGCGATATGGATCTGGCCAGAATTATGAAAATTACCAATGCCATTCCCGGCCAAGGTACGGCTCACAAATGGCCTGTTTCCATGGGGGTATCGGGCGAGGACGGTTATCCTCATGATGGTTATCTTGATTTTGCTTCCATTTCGGTATCACCGACTTCCGGAACATTGCTGATGCGCGGCGTTTTCCCAAACCCTTCGGGCAAAATCATACCGGGCCTGTACGCCCGTATTCGCATACCCATTGAAAAAAGAATCGCCCTGTTTATCCCGGAAGAAGCCGTGGACTATGATCAGCAGGGGGCATTTGTCCTGGTTGCAAATCGATTCAACACGGTCGAGCGTCGAAATATCAAGACAGGTCCGATCGTAAATAACAATATGCGAAGTGTCGTTTCCGGTATTACAGAAAGCGAACGGATCATCGTGAAAGGACGGCTGCGGGCAAAACCTGGAATTCAGGTCACGCCAAAACAGGAAAACTTCGTAGTATCCGGATTGCCCTCGCCTACCTCCAACTCCTCTGGAACCCACCATCCATATGATATGGCACCCGAAAAAAAACAGGAAGCTGTCAAGAAAACCGGATTCCAAGAGACCGAAAAATGATCTCTCAATTCTTTATCGAACGGCCTATTTTCGCCAACGTGATAGCGGTCATTACCATCATCATCGGATTCGTGAGCCTATACCGACTTCCGGTCGCCCAGTATCCTAATATCGTTCCCCCGACTGTTCAGGTTACGGCACGCTATCCGGGAGCCAACGCAGAAACTGTCGCCGCAACGATGGGCATTCCCATTGAACAGGCTGTTAACGGAGTAGAGGGTTCCATCTACATGTCATCGACCAGCGCGAGCGATGGTTCCTACGCTCTTACAATCACCTTCGATGTCGGCACCGACCTGAACACAGCCATGTCGCTCGTGCAAAATCAGGTTAACGGAGCTCTTTCCCAACTACCTGGAGGTGCGCAGCAGCAGGGAGTCACGGTCCGGAAAGTTTCTCCGAATATTCTGCTGGTTGTCAGTCTCTATTCGCCCGACAACCGTTTCGAAGAAACATTTCTATCCAACTACGGCGTGATCAATCTCCAAAACCCTCTCGCCCGAATTCCGGGGATCGGGCAGGTCCGCGTCTTTGGAGCGGGCCCTTACAGCATGCGCGTTTGGCTGGACCCTCGACGCCTCCAATCCTTCGGGCTGACGACAGCGGATGTCACGACCGCCATACAGGGTCAGAACATTCAGGTCGGAACGGGGCAACTCGGTGCACCACCCGTGCCGGGGAATCAACCCCTCCAATTAACAATCAAAACACTCGGACGCCTGACAGACGTTTCGCAATTTGAAAACATCATCATCAAAAGCGCAACAGGGACAGCCCCGCAGATTGTGCGTCTGCGCGATATCGCCAGAGTCGATCTGGAACAGCAGTCATTCAGCAACTTTTCAATTTACAAAGGTCACAAGTCAGCACAGATCGTGATTTTCGCTCTGCCCGACGCCAACGCTATCGAGGTGGCCGATCGCGTATACAAGGCTATGTCTGAAATGAGCAGGAAATTTCCTGCCGGATTGACCTATGATATCCGTTATGACACAACCCAATTCGTCCGGCAGGCTATCTTCGGGGTTTACGAGACGCTCTTATTGGCCGGATTTCTGGTACTGCTTGTCATTTTCCTTTTTCTTCAGAATTTTCGGGCCATGCTGGTTCCCGCCACAACCGTTCCTGTCACGATCATAGGCGCTTTCATCATGATCGATGCATTCGGTTTCACCGTGAATCTGATCACGCTTTTCGCACTGGTACTCGTGATCGGGATCGTTGTGGATGACGCCATTGTCATCGTGGAAAACAGCTCCTACTACATTGAACGGGGATTACAGTCCAAAGAAGCCGCAGTCAAGGCTATGCAGGAGCTTACCGGTCCAATCATGGGCATCACACTGGCTCTCGTCTCCGCCTTTCTCCCCGCCGCCTTTCTTCCCGGCATTACCGGTCAGATCTTCAAGCAATTCGCACTTGTTATCGCGTCCACATCGGTTATAAGCGGCATCAACGCCCTGACGCTCAAACCAGTTCAATGTGCGCTCTGGCTCAAACCGGAAATGCAAAGAGACACCAATCGATTCCTGAGGATCTTCAACAACGGATTCCAGAAGGTAACCGACTTTTACCTGACCATTGTCACTTGGATGGTCATGCGCCCCATCGCGATGCTTATTTTGTTTGCGGTCATTATTAATCTCTCACTGTTTGTATTCATCAGCAGACCCACTGGTTTTCTCCCGACCGAGGATCAGGGATTCGGGATCCTCCTCGCCCGATTGCCGGAGGGTGCTTCCCAACCACGCATGCGCGAATTGGCTACCAAATTTGATTCCATTCTTGGCAAAACAGCCGGTATCGCCGGATGGGTGACCATCGGCGGCTACTCTCTTCTTGATGGCGCCAACGTTTCCAATGTCAGTACAACTTTCGTGGTTTATGATGATTGGAGTAAAAGGGGCTCCCGCCTGAATCAGGATAAAATCATAGAAGGAATCAATCGCGACCTATTCGGTATTCCGGAGGCCCAGGCCTTTGTAGTCATTCCGCCACCCATCCGCGGTCTCGGTCAGACAGGCGGTTTTCAAATGGTAGTCGAGGATCGTGGGAATCTTGGTCTATCCGAACTCGAAAGGATAACGAAGGGCCTTGTCCAGTCAGGGAATGCCCGTCCCGATCTTCTGAAAGGGATCACAACGACTTTTGATAACAAAAATCCGCAACTCTACATAGATATTGACCAGACCAAAGCCGAGGCGTTTCAAGTCCGGATGATCTCCATCTATGAATCTCTTCAAGCTTACCTGGGCTCCTCTTTTGTAAACCTGTTCAACAAATATAACCAGGTCTTTCAGGTCTACATCCAGGCCGACGAAAATTTCCGGTTGAACCCTGAAGATATCAAACGGCTATACGTCCGGAACATGAATAACGAGATGGTCCCGTTGAGCGCGCTGATCGATATCAGGCACGTTCAGGGAGCGGAACTGCTCACCCGCTACAATTTTTATCCCGCAGCCTCCATCTTCGGATCGGCCGCCCCCGGTGTCAGTTCGGGCGAAGCGCTGAAGGCCATGGAGCAGTTGGCGGCAAGGAGCCTCCGGGAAGGGTTTGACTATGAATGGACCTCGACGAGTTATCAAGAAAAGCGGGTAGGAAACCAGGCGTACTTCATCTATGCACTTTCCATCATCCTGGTCTATCTCGTCCTGGCTGCCCTGTATGAGAGCTGGACATCACCGGCTGCTGTCATGATGGTTGTTCCCATTGCTCTTGTAGGTGTCCTGATCGGAATCATGAGCCGCGGATACGACAACAATCTTTATACCCAGGTCGGTCTGGTTCTAATGATCGCCCTGGCCAGCAAGAACGCCATTCTGATTGTTGAATTCGCGCGTGACCTCCACAGCCAGGGACATTCGATTAACGATGCGGCAATCGAGGCAACCCGGCGTCGCTTCCGCCCTATCGTTATGACCTCCATTGCTTTTATCGCCGGGGTATTACCCCTCCTGTTTACCTCTGGAGCCGGATCAGCAGGCCAACGCTCTATCGGCACCGTCGTTTTCGGCGGCATGCTGGCCTCCACCCTGCTCGCAATCCCTTTCGTGCCGGTGTTTTACGTCCTGACGGAAAGATTAAATGACAGATGGAAGAACAGAAAGAGAAAACAGAAGCCCTCATCGGAGATATAAAGAGCTTTCTTAAAAGCCGATTAGAAAAAAGTTCCCATAAGACCTCCCCACACCAGTGATGATCAGCAATCCATATTTAACAAAATTCCATGCCTCTTTTTAGCTTTACTATGCCAATCAATTTATTTACCATTGTACAAATTGGATAAGTTAATCGATGATTCCCGATTGCAAAATCAAGGATCTGCATGCGCATTCTGTTGCTGGAAGATAATCCTGCCGATGCGGAACTGATCGAGAATGAGCTCCGCGGAGTTCTGTCCGATTTTGTCCTGTTCCGGGTCGAAACCGAAGAAGCCTTCTCAAAGGAACTCCTCGAGTCTCCCCCGGACATTATCCTTTCCGATTATGACCTTCCCCTATACAATGGTGCTATCGCCCTCGCAGTGGCTAAACAGAGATGCCCCGATATTCCCTTTATTCTCGTCACTGGTGCTGTCAGCGAAGACAGGGCTATTGAAATTCTCACCAGCGGTGCGCGGGATTACGTGCTGAAGAACCGTCTTCACAGGCTGGTACCGGCTGTCCAGAGAGCTCTTGCAGAATCTGAGGAACACCGGGCGCGAAAGGAGGCGGAGACCGAACTCCGGGAGGCTCATAAGACCTTGGAGGAGAGGGTCAAGCTCAGAACAGCGGAACTGGAAACCGAAATGGCGGCACGCATGAAGATGGAACAGGCCCTACGGGACAGTGAACGCCGCGAACATGATCGGGCGGAGGAGTTAGCCGCCATGCTCGATGCCGTTCCGATACCTGTTTTTATTGTACATGATCCCGACAGCACTAGCATGACCGGAAATCGAGCGGCGGATGAGTTGTTGTTGCAGCCGCGAGGAGCCGAGGCGTCGCTGTCGGCTCCTCCTGAACTCAAGCCCCGGCATTTCAGGGCAGTCAAGGATGGCCGCGAGTTGAGGTTGGATGAGCTACCCGCCCAGCGTGCTGCCCGGGGTGAAAATGTAAAGGACTTCGAGTTCAGCCTTATCTTCGACGATGGCACGATCCGCCACGTGTTGGGTTACGGCACTCCCTTTTCGGACCAGCAGGGCCAACCGCGGGGCGCGGTCCACGTCTTGGTTGACATCACCGAGCGCAAGCAGGACGAGGAAACCCTGCGCCGGGAACATGATTTTATCTCAAAGGTGATGGAGACAGCGGGGGCTTTGGTGGTTGTCTTGGACAGGGAAGGACGAATTACGGAATTTAACCGAGCGTGTGAGCAAATATCGGGTTACTCATTCCAGGAAGTGAGGGAACGGGCTATCTGGGATTTGTTAATCTCCCCCGAAGAGTTGGCTGGAGTTCAAGCGAAATGGAACGCACTCATAAACGGGACCTTTCCGATCGCGCACGAAAACGCATGGTTGTCCAAAGATGGGACATGGCATATTATTGCTTGGCAAAATACAGTATTGACCAGCGTAACGGGTGAGGTTCAGTATGTCATAGGCACTGGAATCGACATCACGGAGCGCAAACGGATAGAAGAAGATTTAAGGAAGAGCGAGGAACAGTTCCGTACCTTGGCTGATTCCATTCCCAATCTTGCGTGGTGGGCAAACGGCGATGGCTACATCACTTGGTATAACCAGCGCTGGTATGAATATACCGGCACGACACCGGAACAAATGGAGGGTTGGGGCTGGCAGAAAGTACATGACCCGAAATTGTTGCCGCAAATTATGAAGGAGTGGAATGAGGCACTTGCTACCGGTCAGCCTGCCGAAATAGAATTCCCTCTGCGCGGAGCAGACGGGGTCTTCCGCCCCTTTCTGACCCGTGTCATACCACTGAAAGATTCGGCTGGTCGGGTCCTCAGGTGGTTTGGGACCAATACAGATATCTCCGCATTGAAACAATCAGAAGAGGCCCTGCGCGAGATCGCGACCCAGGCCCACCAGCAACTGGAAGAGATTCAGTCCATCTACAACTCTGCGCATACAGGCCTATGCGTCCTCGATCGCTCGCTACGCTACATAAGAATTAACGAGCGTTTGGCTGAAATCAATGGCTTTCCGGTTTCCGATCACATAGGTAAGACGGTAAGAGATATTGTGCCGAATATAGCATCATTGGCAGAAGAGGTGACCGATTGCATCATTCGAACGGGAGAGCCTGCCCTGAACTTAGAGTTCACAGGGGAGACTTCCTCCCACCCTGGCCTAAAGCGCACGTTCTTGGGGCACTGGCTTCCGCTGAAAAACACGGATGGGTACATTTTTGGTTTCAATGTGGTCATAGAGGAGATCACCGATCGCAAGCAAGCGGAAGAAAGACTCATTAAAAGTGAGGAACTCCTTCGGGAAACCAACAAGGAACTTGAAAGCTTCAGCTACAGTGTATCCCATGACCTCCAGTCACCTCTTCGTGCAATCAAAGGATTCTCCAGCATGATTCTCAAAGAGGAGGCATTGACGGGAGCAGAAGCAAAACGGAAGCTTGCCGTCATCCAGGAAAACGCGGAAAAAATGCAGCGCCTCATTGAGGACCTCCTCTTATTATCAAGAGTAGGCAGGCAGAAGCTGTCATGCCATCCAATCGATATGGATGCCCTTGTCAAAGATGTCTGGAAAGATCTTGCAACGGCGCATTCAGACAAGCCTCTGAAGCTGAAAACAAACGAGCTTCGACCCGCTTATGGGGTTCAGAACCTCATCCGGCAGGTGCTCACGAATCTCCTCTCCAATGCTATCAAGTATTCAGCTAATCGGAAACCCATAGAGGTTGAGGTAGGGAGTCTTCAGGAAAACGGAGCGAATGTATACTATGTGAAAGACAAGGGCGTCGGCTTCGATATGAAATACTACGACAAACTCTTCGGGGTCTTCCAGCGGCTCCATGGATCTGAGTTCGAAGGGACCGGGATCGGGCTCTCCATCGCTCAACGCATTATCCATCT
>DHHG01000050.1 GCA_002403175.1 Syntrophaceae bacterium UBA4778
TTTTATCGTCTTCTCTCTGTTTCAAGAGCACTTTTAAGGCAGCATTCATTCCCTGGAGGTCTTCTGTTTTCTTTTCCAGTTCCTGAGTCCGCTCTTTGACCAGATTCTCAAGACTGTTTCGGCGCCTAGTCAGTTCTTCTTCTATCTCTTTGCGCCCGGTAATATCTGTATGCGTGCCGATTACACGATTTGGCTTTCCGTCTTCAGTCCGTTCGATAACTTTGCCGCGAACTAAAATCCATTTATATGATCTGTCCTTACATAGAAGCCGATGCTCACTCTGGTAGATTTCGGTTTCACCCCTAAAATGACGTTCAAGCTCGACATAAACACCAGCCTTATCCTCGGGATGTACCCGGAGATCCCATTCATCCAACGTGTCACCTATCTCTTGATCTGAATAGCCAAGCATTGTTTTCCACTGTTTGGAATAATAGACATGGTTCGTAATGGGGTTCCAGTCCCAGATACCATCACCAGCACCTTCCAATGCAAACTCCCAGCGGTTTTCGCTACCCCGGATAACCTGCTCCACCGACAGGCGTTCAGTGATATGACGCACTGCAGCCAACTGGACTTCTTTACCATTGCATATGAAATATGCCCCCGTAATCTCCACCGCGAAAACCGTCCCATCTTTCTTCCGGTGCCAACGGGTCTGGGCCTTCCTTATGTATTCCTTTATTGCTGTCTGTGTTTTTTCCGGCTCGGCCGAGAGATGATTTTTTTTCATGTTAATCAATTCTTCCCGACTATAACCGTACAAATCAACTGCTGCCCTGTTTACGTCCAGAATTTGAGATGTCTCTTTATCAACCAAAAACAGGGCATCGGATTCCAGATCAAATAATTGATCATACTTTCTTTGGCTTTCCTGAATTTCATATTCTGCTCTTTTTCGCTCAGTCAGATCTGCCATGATTGCAAAACTATAGAGCATTTCCCCTGATTGATCGAAAATCGAACCGGCATGTTCCCAGATAATTAATTCTCGGCCTCGTTTATCAAAGGCCTTGAGTTGCCCTTCCCAACTCTCTCCTCTGGCAAGGATAGCGGTTACGTGATTTTCTAAAATTTCGATTGATTCAGGTGAGAAATAATCCCGGTAATTTAAACGTTTCGCTTCTTCCAGGGGGCGACCAAATAGTTTTTCATGAGCCGGGTTGACGTAGACGAGCCTGCCATCCCGATCGATGACAATAATGGCGAGGGCAGAGTTTTCAACAATAGTCTTAAAAAAGTGAAGCTCTTCTGTGATCAGTTTCAGAACCATCACACCCAAAAAATTTGTACGATAGACTAGCTGATTCGGATCATGCATCAGAGCTGATGATCCATTCTTAATTTTCTACAGCGCTACTTTGCAGGACGAGTATATGAGAAGATAATAGGAGGGTCAATCTGAATTTTAAGACTGAAATTTTAAAGTGAAGTGGAATTCGGTTTATCAAAGAGGCCCATGCTCTTTGAGATCCTCATGAACACAAGAGGTTCGGTTTCTCATGCCCTAGCAGGGCGGCAGAAATCTTCTCCAGTACTCTGCATCGTTTGCGCTTGGATACCCGTCTTATCAGCCCGCATAGAAACCGCTATTCGGGACGCCTACATTACTAGAGCATAATGGCCTCAGATTATTTAACAGAATCCTGGTAGCTTAAAAAACATTATAAAAATATGGATAGAAAAGTCACTTTGTTTCTGGTTGGTTGATTTCCTCCAATCCTAACCATTTGAAAGCGTCTGCAGGGACTATAAAGGTTTTGACAAACATACCCCGATTTACGGCTACAGTTTCTCCAAATCTCTGTGGATCAAGCACGGGTTCTTCGAGAACATATGCAAACTGCGGAGCACGGGAGAAACCATGTTCTACTAACTCCATGACCCTATTTGCGGCAAATTCACCATAATAGAATCTTTCCATGACTTCTGGATTTCCGGAGAGTTCCCGGCCATCGAAGAGCACCTTATCGATCCTGTGTCGTTCGACAGAATCAAGCACTTCCATAAATGTTCTCTTGGCCTCTGCTAATGAAAACTCACCTGAGGCACATACACTCAGGAATTTTGGTTCAATGCTTATTTTAAGAATCATGCCCATGTTGTCACCTCTTTTACTCAGCTCAAAGCTAATCCAGAAGTGATACCCTCTCTGCGCAATCACCTCTGGATTAGATTCAGATGCTTGATCAGCGCTTCTTTTCTGTTTTCTTTTCAAGCAATAAGAAAGGAACAAAGCAAAAGAACCAATACCTTTGTACATCCAAGCTCTATTTTTCTAAATTCAATTGTGAAAATTTGAGCCAAAGCAAACTTTTAAAATATCTGAATATTTAGGGAGAACGGAAGGAAGGTATTTTCCGCTACATATAAAACATCTTCACAAATCAGGTCCATATTAAACAAGGAACGGCTTGATAATAGTAGATGGCAGGATAATTACGAAATACAATATCATTTGTCTTTATAGTGAGCTAGCAAATTAATTGACAAATGATGAGCAAAACAATTAATAAATTACCTGATTTAATTTTTGAAAGATTCAACTCATCGGGACAAGATATTCGAGGAGAAAATGATGAAAATATCGATTGAAGAACTTGAGGAACTGACACGCAGGGCAGTGAAGAAATACGGTTACAATGATGAAGAAGTTCAGGTCATCACCAATGTCTTGCTCTATGCCCAACTTCGGGGCAATAATCAGGGAGTGGTGAAACTTATCGACAAAGGCATTCCCAAAAACCCGCAAGCAAAGGAAATCGTAATCGAAAAGGAAACCCCAATCTCTGCTCGTATCAACGGCAACAAAAACCACGCCATGCTGGTTGTCTCGAGAGCGGTGGAAATTGTGAAGGAGAAGGCGAAGCAAAGCGGGTTCGCAATTGCAGGGACATTCAACACCAACACATCATCCGGAGCCATAGGTTACTATGCTTCCTGTCTGGCGGCAGAGGGGTTGATCGGCTTTGCTTTTGGCCGCTCACCTCAGAGGGTTGCGGTTTACGGATCATACGAACCTGTATTCGGAACCAATCCTTTGGCGGTCGCTATTCCCAGCGATCAGGATCCCATCGTGCTCGATATGTCGACAGCTGCGATTTCCTATTTTGGACTGCTAGAAGCCCAGACAGCAGGCAGAAGAATTCCGGCTGATTTTGCATATGATAATCAGGGCAATCCGACAACTGATCCGCAAAAGGCCATTGCCGGCGCTATCCGTTCCTTCGACCGGAGCTATAAAGGATCAGGTCTTGCTCTGATATGCGAGATATTGGCGGGGCCGTTGGTTGGCGCTGCCTTCTGCGGAATAGGTGACAGCAAGAGCAACTGGGGACATTTGATTTTTGCCATTGATCCGGAACTCTTAACTGAACGCGAAAAGTTTGTAAGCAATGTTTCGCAGATAATCAGTAAAGTTAAGTCCACGGATAAACTCCCCGGAGTGGACGAGATATTCGTGCCTGGAGAAGAAGGAAGTCGTCGTGCCAGACAGCGCCAGGAATCTGGCCAGATTGAAATAGAGGATAACCTGCTTACCGAGCTGCGCAAAGTAGCTGGTACGGTATAAACGGGTACGGCTATTGAGAACACGTAAATACTAACCAATTTTAGACAATTAATGGTCGATGATTACGAAAAGAACGGCTGACAATAAATATTAACCAACCACTCAGATGGTAAAACTTTCTGAATTATAGTATTTATAATTCTACAGTTAGCTTCCACATACAGCCTTTTCAAGGACAGGTCGCAATACCTTAAAGTGTGAGAAGACGGACTTGACTTGACAGTTTAATAAAAAAGGTGGTCAAAGTACCTCCCTAGATTACGCCAATAATCAAAAAGGAGGATTTAACGATGACCACCGAAGAGAAGCTTATCAGAAACAAGCTCAGCTTGATAGAGTTGGCTGAGTATCTTCAGAATGTATCACAGGCCTGTAAAATCAATGGTGTTTCCAGGCAGCATTTTTACGACATCAAGA
>DHHG01000038.1 GCA_002403175.1 Syntrophaceae bacterium UBA4778
CTCCCGCCAACACCGGAAGGGAATCAGCCGGAATCAAGCAAGCCCGAAAATCTAAAGGATCCTTCCAAATGGCCTTTTTTCTCCTCTCTGAAGGGACCACAAGCGCAAGATATCCAGATTGAGATCGTTAAGATTCGGTCGTCAGGAAAGGATGTATCGGTTTTTGTCGATATCAATAATAGAGCAACAGATACGCCCTACAACATCGCTCTTTATGATCAAAACTTTCGCTGGCAGAAATCGAAACTGACAGACAGCTCCGGCAGAGAGCATGAAGTCGCACAGGTTTTTTTCCTGGATGGACAGAAAAAGATTTCCATGCGGGATGCGGGTACTCGCGGCCTGCAAGTGGCTCCGAGAAAAACCCTCAAGGCACAACTGGTATTTGCAAAATCGCCTTCCATCAAGAAACTGGTCCTGACCCCCTTCGTCTATTGGCGCGTTGCGTTCGTCTGGAAATGGCAGAATCCAAATCTGGTTTTCGAAAACCTTCCTGTCCCAAGAAAATAGAACGAGGTGTAGCGGAGATCGTCTAATCCCGGTCAAAGACGAATCCCTAAAAGGTTCTGAGGATGATAATGAAATCATGCTCAGAAGAGCTTGATATGAGGTCTCCGAGGGAGCATAGGAGTCCAACATATAACTACTTGATTCTGTTTAGAATAAATATTAACTTAATTCAGAAGCGTTGTGTGCTGGGCAATAAGAAGATAATATCTTCTAAGCATGCAGCCTTCATCAATAGCCTCCAACTATTTCGATTTCTTTCAGCTGACTTTTCTATCTCTATTTCCGATCCTGCTCTGAAACAATCCAATAGCAACATCGTTGGCCTCGCATATAAGTCTGAATAAACAGGAGGAATATATGCAGGACAGGATAGGGCAATACGAAATATCGGAAAAAATCTCTGAAACAAGGTCTGTGCTGGTCTGTCGCGGTCGGCAGATTGAAGATGGCAACGCAGTGGTCCTCAAAATTTTGAACCCGTTCGCAACCGAGCACGATTTATCCCGTTTGAGGCACGAGTTCGCCATCTTGTCTATAATCCAATTCCCCGGCGTAATAAAAGCCTATGAGCTCGTAGAGTCCGAACAAGGACTCGTTTTGGTGCTGGAGGATATCGGGGGTGAATCGCTCGACCAAGTGCTTTCGAGGGGAAAGGGGCTCGTTCTGGAGCAATTTCTTGAGCTCGCCTCCGGACTGGCAGAAACCCTGGGCCACCTGCACCGGCTGCACATAATACATAAGGATATCAACCCCGCTCATATCGTGCTCAATACGAAGACCGGAGATTTTCGTTTGATCGGGTTCGGCATTTCCGACGAGGTTCCTGAGCGGAGCGTTACCCCCCAACATCCTTCGGCGATTGAAGGAACCCTGGCGTATATCTCTCCTGAACAGACAGGCAGGATCAACAGACCCATCGATTACCGCACGGATTTCTACTCCCTCGGAGTTACATTCTATCAGATGCTGGCACGGAAGCTTCCCTGTGAAGCGTCTGATGCATTGGGAATGGTATACTGCCACATTGCAAAAACCGCAATCCCGCTCCATGTGCTCGAGCCGAACGTACCGGAAATGGTTTCCCTGATCGTAATGAAGCTGATGGCCAAGATGGCGGATGACCGCTACCAAAGCGCGTGGGGGCTGAAAGCGGACTTGGGAAAATGTCTCATTCAGCTCAGAAGCAAGGGTGAAATCCCAATCTTTGAGCTCGGAGAAGAAGACTTCAGCGATCAATTACGAGTTCCGCAGAAACTCTATGGCCGGCAAAAGGAAATAAAACAACTCCTGGAGGCATTCGACAGCGTGAGTGCCGGAGAACGTAGACTCCTTCTTGTAGCCGGATACGCCGGGGTGGGCAAAACAGCGCTGGTGCGGGAAATAAACAGATCCATCCTGGAAAGCGATGGCTATTTCATAGAAGGCAAGTTCGACCAGCTGCAACGCAATGTGCCGTATTATGCATGGATACAGGCACTTACCGAGCTCGTAAATTACATGCTGATGGAGAGCGAAGCGCAATTGTCCCAGTGGAAGCAGAAAATCCTGAGCTCAGTGGGAAACGTCGGCAGAGTGCTGACGGAGGTCATTCCCAATCTGGAGGTTGTCATTGGAAGTCAGCCCGAGGTTCCCTCGTTAGGTGCATCAGAAGCGCAAAACCGCTTTATATATCTGTTTCAGGAGTTCATTCGGGCTATCTCCACGAAGTATCATCCGCTCGTTGTGTTCCTTGACGACTTGCAGTGGATAGATGCGGCCTCACTTAACCTGCTTGAAACCCTCATGGGCGGCGAGGGTATCTCTAACTTACTGGTGATCGGCGCTTACAGGGACAACGAAGTGGATGCTTTGCATCCGTTGACAAAGGCAGTTGAAACTCTGAGTAAGGAAAAAACAGCGATTCATCTTTTGGTTCTCAAGGATCTTTCGGAGAGGACCATTAACGAATTGATTGCTGATACCGTGCATCGACCGTCTTCACAAACCGCTGCATTTACCCATCTTGTTTACTCAAAAACAGGGGGTAACCCATTCTTTCTGCGCCAGACACTTAGATCCTTGTCTGAGCGTCAAGCCATATTCCTTGATATCGAGAGCAGGCAGTGGAAGTGGAACATTACAGCCCTCAGGGATATGGAGATTGCCGAAAATATTATCGCTCTAATGCTCGGAAGCATTCGGCGGTTTCCTCCAGAGTCGCAACAGATCCTGTCCCTAGCAGCGTGCATGGGCTTTAGGTTCGATCTGCCCAGGCTGGGAATCATTGCAGGACAACCCGAGGCATACGTTCTGGAGAAATTGCAGCCGGCTCTCCGTGAGGGCCTGATAACACCCCTGGATAGAGGTTTTCAGTTCGCGCACGACCGTATACTGCAGGCAGCGTACTCGCTGATTCCAGATGCAGATAAAAAGCGGGTGCATTTTAGAATTGGAAAGCTTCTGATTGAGCATATGCCTGAAAGAGATCATGAGGAACAGCTCTTTACTGTTATCGATCATCTGAATATCGGGGCGGAACTGCTCCGGAAGAGAGAGGAGAAACTGGAACTTGCCCGTCTGAACTTGCGAGCGGGATCAAAAGCCAGGGCCTCTGCTGCATTTTCGGCGGCCGCTAAGTACTTTGAAGCCGGCATCGCGATGCTGGATAAGCAGAGCTGGAAAACGGATTACGGTTTGGCATTGGAACTGTACACAAAAGCAGCTGAAGCGGCAAGCCTGCTGGGTGGTTTTGAAAGAACAGACCGGTTGTTTGTGGTCATTACCAGCAAAGCCAGGGCCGCTATTGACACGGTTGGCGCTTATGAGAGCAAGATGAATAGCTATCTGGCCCAGGGCAAACTTCAAGAGGCTCTGGATGCTGCACTGGAAATCCTTGAAAAACTGGGGCTGCCGCTGCCGGGTCATCCGTCTGACGAAGACATAGCCCGCACGATGGATGAAGTGAAATCGCTCTATGCGGGTATTCCTATTGAGGATCTCATTCATTTGCCGAAAATGACGGATGGAATCAAGCTTGCCATAGCGCACATAATATCCAAAACAAACGCACCCGCATTTATTGGCAGGCCCAATCTCCATCTCGTCATTGTGCCTAACGAAGTAATCTTAGCTTTAAAAAATGGGATTTCCGCCGAATCGCCTTATTTTTATGCCGCTTACGCACTCTTCCTCTGTGGATACGTGCGAGATTTTGATGCCGGATATCGTTTCGGCAGAATCGCTTTAGGGCTGTTGGAAGCAACGGAAAGCCAGGCACTCAAATCGAAAACCCTGGATCAAATTGGCGGTCATGTGTGGCATTTCAGGCAGCACCTCAGGACAACACTACCCTATTTGGAGACCGGCTATCAAAGCGGATTGAAGACCGGCGATCTGGAATACGTCGGCTATAATGCTTTTTTTTACTGCAATCATTTGTATTTTGCAGGAGTTGATCTGCGGAAAGTCGATCAGGCAATGGATTCCTACGGTGAAGCGATGAAGAGAGTGCGGGCAGAAATTGCTTATCTCGCTGTAGCGCCTTACCGGCAGGCTGTAAAGAACCTCTTGCATTCTTCCGATAATCCCTGCCTTCTTTCCGGCAAATGCTTCCATGCAGAAGAGATGCTGCCCCTTTTAGAACAGACCCAAAATACCGGAGTCCTGGCCACTTTCCATGTCAACAGGCTGGTGCTGTGCTATCTGTTTGAGGAATTTGAACAGGCATTCGAGTGTGCGGAAATGGCAGAGAGGAACAAAGGGGGCATGCTCGCTATGTTCGAGCATGCCGTGACCATATTCTACGATTCACTGGCCAGCCTTCAGATCTATCCGGGCAAAAGCTCATCGGAGCAGGCCCAAATCCTCGAAAGGGTGTCTGTCAACCAGCAGGAAATGAAACGCCTGGCGGACTCTGCTCCAATGAACCACCTTCACAAATTCTATCTGGTCGAGGCCGAACGCATGCGCGTGGCGGGAAAAGACATGGCTGCACTGGATTATTATGACAGGACCATTTCCCTGGCAAGAGAAAATGAATATATCCAGGAGGAAGCTCTGGCGAATGAGTTGGCCGCCAAGTTTTGGCTGAAAAAAGACAAGGGGGATATCGCCCGGGTTTATATGGAAAAGGCTCGTAACTGTTATGAATCGTGGGGCGCCAAGCGCAAGATTCAGGATTTGGAAAAGCGGTATCCGTACCTGCTTGGTACGAAACTTCGGGAAGAGAGGACCGAAACCCCTCTGGAATTGTTGGATTTATCGACCCTGATGAAGACCACCCATACGATCTCCAGAGAGATCGAAATGAAAAAGCTGCTGGATGAAGTCATTCATATAATCATGGAGAACACCGGTGCCCAAAGCGGATTTCTGCTCCTTGAGCGGGATGGGGCGTGGCAAATAGTAGAGGGAATCGAAGCAGAACAGGAGAAGATACCACTGCCGGTTAACATGGATGAAAGCGATCTGGTATCACCAAGCGTTATCAGCTTTGTAACCCGCACTAAGGAAAAGATCGTGCTGGATGATGCGGCAAACCAGGGCGATTTCATTAATGATCCATACATCAAGCAGAAGAGAACCAAGTCGCTGTTGTGCGCCCCTCTTTTGAGCCGGGGCAGATTGATTGGAATCCTGTATTTGGAAAACAACCTGACGACACAGGCATTCAGCCCTCAGCGGGTCCAGCTGTTGGAGATGCTTCTCTCTCAGGCAGCAATCTCCTTGGAAAATGCACAAGTTTATGAGGCCCTGCGGGAAAGCGAGGAACTGAACCGCTTCACTTTAAGCAATATTGTCGATGCGGTTTTTCTGACCGATGATGCAGGATCGTTTATTTATATTTCCAATGTGGAATTTATATTTGGCTACTCCTTTCAGGAA
>DHHG01000204.1 GCA_002403175.1 Syntrophaceae bacterium UBA4778
TTTAGCTCGATCAGCTAAAGGACAGCGCTTTGAAAAGGCTTCATTGGCTGTTAATTTCATTCCTTATTCCCTTGATTAATGGCCGCTTCTTTCAATTCACCCTGCATGATGGTCACAGCCTGTCCGCTCAAAAGGATCCGGTCTTCTGCCGTTTCCACCTTTATTACCCCGCCTCGAGCGGAAAGCTGGCAGGCAATCATGTCCTTCTTGCCAAGCTTCTTTTCCCAAAAAGGAGCCAGTGTGCAATGAGCCGATCCGGTTACGGGGTCCTCATTAACTCCAACCCCTGGAGCAAAAAACCTGGAAACAAAATCAAATTCATTGGATTTTGAACGGCTGGTTACAATAAAGCCGCGCGCAGGAATGGCTGCAAGCTTTGCATAATTCGGCTGCACCTCCCTGACCATGCCCTCAGTTTCAACTTCGATCAGACAATCAAAACGGCTTTTTCCTACAAAGACCGGGGTCACATTCAGAGCATCGGCCAAGCCTTCCGGAGATTCAGCGGGTTCGGGTGATTCTGCCGGAAAATTCATTCGGATCCAATCCTGAGTTCTTTCCGCTGTAAGGAGACCGCTTTTCGTATGAAAACGTACCGATTCCTTCCTTTTTAGATGGCCCATTTCCCATAATATATGAGCCGACGCCAGAGTGGCATGTCCGCACAAGTCAACTTCGACCTTAGGAGTAAACCACCTGAGGACAAAACCATCTTCCTGCCGGACAATAAAAGCCGTTTCGGAGAGATTCATTTCACGCGCTACATTCTGCATCCAATTATCGGACTTTTTCCCGGAGAGTATACAAACAGCTGCAGGATTTCCTGAATAAGGCCGAGACGTAAATGCATCTATGATATAGACAGGTATATTCATCATGTTCTCCTCACAAGCAATTAACAGCATTTTAGAGAATTTTCAAGAAATCCAGATCAAAGGACGGAAAGAAGGGCTTTTTCAAGATCTGCCTTAGGAAGGACGCCAACCAATCGATTCAGCACTTTTCCATTTTTTACAATAATGAGGGTAGGAACACCGTTCACTGCAAATTGTGAGGGAACGGTATGGTTTTGATCCACATCCAGCTTGGCAATGAGGACTCGCCCTGCATACTCCACAGCAAGCTGGTCAATAACCGGAGAGAGCTGACGGCAGTACGGACATCGGGGAGACCAGAACATCAGCAAAACAACGCCGGTATGCTGCAGCACATCACTGCCGAAAGAGACATCCGTTACATGGAGAGGGCGAACCGTCTCTGATGTTAAAGGAAGCGGATGATGACAACGACCACAGCGGGGATGCTGTTGAAGGCGGTTTCTGGGGATTTTGTTCTTGGCGCCACAGTTAGGGCAAGCGACAATAACGGTTTCCTGTTCCATAATTTACTATACAAAAAAATCGGCCTGTAAATCTACTAATAATGAATTTACCGGTTTATTAAAAAAGAACCTTTATCATTTTTTGGATTAAAGCGCGGTCGGCTTTTCCAAACGCATAATGGTCCATTTCCAATAGCTTGATCCACCGATAGTTGATTTCAGGAGGAGGAGCAATTTTCGTTGAATCAAACGCGCAGAGGTATCCATGTAATTTCATACGAAAATGCGTGAAAGTATGGGACACTCTGGTTATGGATTCAGATGATACGATTGATCTGCCCGTTTCGATTCGAACCAGCCTCCCGACGCAACTCTCAAGCGACTCCTGATCGGAACGAAACCCACCCGGCAATCTCCAGAGTCCTGCCAATAGGCCCTTGCCTGACCGTTGTACAATCAGAAAGCGTTTCCTACGATCCAGAATCATTCCGCCGATCGCATGCTTTAGCGGTAATGGTTTTTTAGCTGTCAGGACGGGGAGGCTGCATTCCAGGCCCACCGCTTTGGCCCTGCAGCTTTCTTTCAACGGGCATTCCTGGCACCTCGGCAATCCGGGAATACAGATAGATGCGCCCAAATCCATCAAGGCCTGATTGAAATCACCGGGGTTTTTGTCGGGTACAAGCAGATCTGTATACGAATCTATTTCATTCCGAGCAGCGGTTTCCTGGACGGGAACTCTGATGGCAAGGAGGCGGGAAATCACCCTCCTTGCATTGCCGTCACACGCCGGCAATCTCTTCCTGAAGGCAATGCTTAGAACAGCGCCGGCCGTATAGGAACCGATACCGGGAAGCGACAAGGCCTGCTCGAGCGTATCCGGAAAAGCGCCGGCATACTTTTCCACGATGATTTTAGCCGCAGCGTGCAGATTGCGGACCCTCGCATAGTAGCCTAAATTTTCCCAGGCCTTCATGACATCATCGAGCCTGGATTCAGACAGACTGTGAATATCCGGGAATCGCTCGATAAAATGCAAATAATAGGGAATGACGGTTTCGACCTGGGTTTGCTGAAGCATGATCTCGGAAACCCAGATCCGGTAGGGATCCGTTGTTTTCCGCCAGGGAAGGTCTCTCTTATTTTTTTTATACCAGGCGAGCAACTTTCTTCGGACAGCAGACTCTGTTTCCGTAAGAGCAAGGCGCCGTTCCATATTTCGCGGCATGTTAAACGTGATTCCTCAACTGGAGTTCAACCGGATGCGGATTCAGATACACCTGATGTTTGAGATAGGGCTGATCGTATTTGCGGACGTAATGATTCATCAGCGTAATGGGAACAATGAGCGGATAAATGCCGCGGCTGTATAGATCAATGATATCCAGCAATTCTTTTTTCTCATCCGACGAAAGATCATTTTTAAAATACCCCATTATATGATGGAGTACATTGGCATTTTTCCTGACGGTAGACTTGAGGGCAAGCGCCTCAAGAAACAAGGCCTGGTATTTATCATAAAGTTCGTTCAGGTTGAAGGTTCTTGCTTCCGCAACCAATCGGCCCAGCAAGCGATAATGTTTTTCGCTGTGGGAAAGCAGCGTGAGCTTATGAACCGTATGGAATTCGATTAGTTTTTGAATAGTCTTTTCCCCGGAAAGACATTCCCGCCAGCGGCGCATTTCGAATACGCGCTCAATAAAGTTTTCACGCAGGGCCGGATCGTGAAGTCTTCCCTCATCCTCAACAGGAATAAGGGGAAAGTGCTGCATAAAAATTCTGGCAAAGAATCCGACTCCTTTTTTGATTGGCGGACCTTTTTCAGAATAGACCTTAACACGTTCCATGCCGCTGGATGGGGAACGGCTTTTGAAAATGAAGCCACTCAACCCCTCACCTTCCAGTTCCTTTACCCGCTGTCGCGCCCATAAAGACATGCGTTCGGATAAATCCTGACCGGTTTTGATCGTAACCAATCTGGGATTTTCCGGATCTCCGACCAGGCGCATCGCCTCCCGTGGGACACCAAGGCCAAGCTCAAATTCGGGGCAAACCGGTACAAACTCCACATATTTACCTAAAGTGTCCTTTAAAAAAGGATCGAGCTTGTGACCTCCGTCATAGCGCACCTCTTCGCCCAGAAGACAGGAACTGATACCGAGTTTTATGCTTTCCATATAGGTATCACCTTTAGTTTGTCTTGATTTATACCTTTCTGAACCGGCAGAGGGCAAATCATGTCTTCCTTAACAATCGAAGATTCCTCGGCGAGTCTTCAATTATAACGAATTCCGGTTCGGTTTCAACGAGATTATCTGGACGCCATGGCGTTATTCAGTTATATCTTTTCCCATCTAATTTTGACTTATGTCAATGTTTTCCGGAATTCGAACGATTATAGTAGAGCAACATTCAAGACAGAAAGGAGACTGTATGTTTTGTTACCAGTGCGAACAGAGCGCAAAGGGTGAGGGTTGCTCCAAGGTTGGCGTCTGCGGAAAGCAGCCCGATGTTGCAGCATTACAGGATTTGTTGATTAAAAAACTGATCGACTTATCTCAGCTTGCAATCAATGGAAGACAGGTCGGTTCGGACGATCCCGGAACGGAGAAGCTTTTTTATGACAGCTTGTTTGCTACGCTGACCAATGTCAATTTCGATGCCGAAAAAATCATAGAAGTGATACGGAAGGTAGCTGAATGCGAGTATGATTTGAGGATAAAACTTTCAGAAGCCGGAATCCCAATTGATTCCGGAATTCAAGCCGTATCCTTCGAACGCGAAGACCTGATAGCAGAGGGCGAACGCTCCGGCCTAAAAACCTATCCGGCAGCAAATGAGGATATTCTCTCACTGAAGCATATTCTTTTGTTCGGCATTAAAGGAATAGCCGCTTATGCCGCTCATGCGACCTCGCTGGGGCAAACGGATAAAGCCGTTTACCATTTTATTCAAGACGGTCTGGCCGCTATTGCAAATGCAGGAATCTCCATGGATGACCTGGTCGGTCTGGTTCTGCAATGCGGTACTATGAACCTGAGGGCGATGGAACTGTTGGATGAAGCTCACACGCAAACATACGGTCATCCGGTCCCAACCAGCGTTCCGCTCGGGACAAGGCCGGGCAAGGCCATTCTGATATCCGGCCACGATCTGAAGGATCTGGAGGCTCTCCTTATCCAGACGGAAGGAAAGGGCATCGATGTCTATACGCATGGCGAGATGCTCCCCGCGCATGCCTATCCGAAACTGAAGAAGTATACTCATCTGTATGGACATCACGGGACTGCCTGGCAGAATCAGGCCAAGGAATTTGCCGCTTTTCCGGGAGCCATTCTGATGACAACCAACTGTATTCAAAGACCGTCAGACATTTATTCAAACCAGATATTTACAACCGGTCCGGTTGGATGGCCCGGTGTTCCCCATGTCTCCAGTGATGATTTTTCGCTTGTAATCAACAAAGCGCTGGAACTTTCCGGTTTTTCAGAATCTTCTTCCAAGGGCGAGGTCCTGACCGGCTTTGCCAGAAATGCGGTTCTTGGGGTCGCCGATAAAGTAATCGAAGCGGTCAAGACGGGTAAAATCAGACATTTCTTCCTGGTAGCAGGCTGTGATGGCGCGAAGCCGGGACGCAATTACTATACTGAGTTTGTAGAAAAGGTCCCCCAAGATTGTGTCATTCTGACACTTGCCTGCGGCAAGTTCCGGTTTTTCGATAAGAAGCTTGGCGATATCGGCGGGATTCCGCGTCTTCTGGATATCGGTCAGTGCAATGATGCCTATTCGGCATTTCAGATTGCAATTGCTTTATCAAAAGCATTCAATGTAGGCGTCAATGACCTACCGCTTTCCATGATCCTTTCCTGGTACGAGCAAAAGGCCGTTTCAATACTTCTGACCCTGCTCGCTCTCGGAATAAAGGATATCCGCCTCGGTCCGTCTTTGCCGGCCTTTATTACTCCGAATGTGCTGGGATTCCTGGTCGAAAAATTCAATATCAAACCAATAACGACACCCGATGAAGACTTAAAGGCTATACTGAAATAGGCCTGAAAAAAGTCTCTCTAAATCCCTTCTTTTAGAGGTCACATGAAAAAAGCCCCATTCATTTAGAACGGGGCTTTTTTTAGAGCTGAAGATGATTAAG
>DHHG01000031.1 GCA_002403175.1 Syntrophaceae bacterium UBA4778
TAACATTTATTTTGAGGCAATTCGGCCCTAATATAGAACTGGATCGCTTTTTCGGAATACCATATACTCCCAAATGATTTTGAGATTAGTTCAAGGCACGATTCAAAAAACGCGAATACATGAAGGCTGAATACGATTGGATGGACGGAGAAAAATGAGAAAAAAAACAAAAATTATTGCCACACTATCCGACAAAAACAGCTCAACGGAATTCATCGAAAAACTCCATCAATCAGGGATGGATGTTGTTCGGCTGAATACTGCCTTTCAGTCCCCCGAGGGGGCAGCAAAGGTCATCCGGAACGTCCGCCAGGTTTCTCATCGAATTGCCATCATGATCGATACAAAAGGGCCGGAGGTGCGCACGAATGAGACTTCCGAAATAATTAACCTCGCCAAAGGCGATTTCATTGCCATCCAGGGCAATCCCGGCCAAAAATCTACAAGGGACAGCATTTATGTCGACTATGCGGGTTTCGTCGCTGAAGTGCCGTTGCACAGCCACGTCCTGATCGATGACGGCTCTGTGGACCTTCAGGTACGCCAGAAGCAAGAGAGTGCTCTGATCTGCGAAGCCCTGAATGCCGGAACGATAGAGGGGCGCAAAAGCGTGAACGTCCCGCGGGTGAATTTTCAACTGCCCTCTCTCAGTGAGAGGGACAAGGAATTTATCCGATTTTCAATCAGGGAAGAAGTCGATTTTATTGCCCATTCGTTTGTCAGGAGCAAGGAGGATGTCCTCGCCATCCAGAGCATTCTGGATGTGAACCAAAGTCCCATTAAAATAATAGCCAAAATCGAAAACCAGGAAGGGGTGGACAAGATCGATGAGATTCTTGACCATGCTTACGGTGTCATGGTCGCCCGCGGCGATCTGGCAATTGAAATCCCCTACGAGCGAATCCCGGGAATCCAGAAGATGCTTATCAATAAATGTATCGCCAAACGCAAGCCGGTTATTATCGCCACACAAATGCTTCATTCTATGATCCATAATCCGCGACCGACTCGGGCGGAGGTCAGCGATATCGCCAATGCCATTTACAGCAAAAGCGACGCCCTCATGCTGAGCGCGGAAACGGCCAATGGTGCTTATCCTGTCGAGGCGGTCACTACCATGGCTAAAGTGGCCGTTGAAGTTGAAAAATCGCGCAGCGATATTCACGATACTCCATCCGTCGTCCTTACGAACGAGCGCTCTGCATTCCTCACCAAAACTGCTGTGGAGGCTGCCATCAAGCTCAACGCCAAAGCCATTATCGCCGATACCTCATCCGGTTCTTCCATCCGCAACATGGCCGGCTTTCGTGGACGCAAGCCGCTGTTTGCCCACTGTTACGACCGGTCTATCGTTCGTCAGCTTGCCCTTTCTTTCGGGGTCTTCCCGGAGTTCATTGAGAGAACTCAAAGCAGCCAGGAATTCATTCATGAGGCCTTGCGGCATCATTTGCTTTCGGGCAATCTCACGGAAGAGGATCTGGTTGTGGTTATCGCCGGAAACTTCGGCGACAGTTTCGGCGCCTCGTTTATCGAGATTAGTCCCGTAAAAAAACTGCTGGAAGATAGAGCTGTCTGAACGAGTCACGAGATAAACTCCAACCAATTTAAGTTTCTATTCCGATTTTTACAAAGAATCCGATCCTTTCATTGTATTTTCATTGTATGTTCATTATTCTTTAATATCGCCTACTAAAGTTCTCCCCCGTAAACCATGTGAAACTCACGCATGGGAATTTCAACCCTTAGAGGGGAAATATAAATGTACTGGAAAAAGAGTCTTGTTTACCTGTCAATCCTGTTTCTTTTCGCATCGGGCGGAAGCATCGCTCCGCTCCTGGCAGCCGAAGCGGATAATACCGACCTAATCAAGCTGCTGAAAGAAAAAAACATCCTGACCGATCAGGAAGCGGACCGATTAACCAAAGAGATGGAGAAATCGAAAAAGGAAAAGGCTGAGAAGGACGCCGCCAGGGCAGCAGCAGCGGAGGCCATCACCTTACCCCCCGCCTTGAAGGGCTTT
The DNA here is from genome assembly GCA_002403175.1 of Syntrophaceae bacterium UBA4778. The sequence continues at coordinate 2,021 of DHHG01000031.1, forward strand.
AAATTCGGCACAACGATTTTCGCGGAATGGAACAACACGAAACCGAGCGATTCCGTACCCGGAAGCAATACCGGTTCCAACAACCAATTTGTACTCAATAGAGCCTATCTGACCTTGACTAAGGATATTAACGAGTGGCTGGGGATGAACCTCACCGCTGATATTACAAGCAATGCTCAACGGGATGTCTCGGGGAACTCTATTTCATCAAGTAATCAGGGATGGGAACTCCGGATGAAATACGCCTATGCCAATCTGAACCTTTTCGGAACGACAACTTATCTGGGTTTGATTCCCACACCTTCAGATGCTTATGATTCGGCTATCTGGCCCTATCGTGTGCAGGGGAAACATCTTTGGGACGACCTTGGCATTCAGGCCTCCGCCGATTTCGGTATCGCCAATATGGGCGTAATCGGAGGATATATGGACGAAGATTACCTAAAATTCGCATCCAAGCCCTTCGCGGGAAAGTGGGGGGGCTGGATGGTCGGTCTCTTTAACGGCCCCGGATATACAACGTCTGATGCCAACAACAACAAGGTAGTTTCCGGTCTGGTCTACGTGCGCCCGCTTCCAGAAACGCCGGTGCTGAAAGGCCTGCAGCTTGCCTTCACCGGCACCTATGGGAAATCCAACAACAATTTCGCGACAGGCGATACCACCGAATATCCCGATTGGGAGGCCAATATCGTCCAAGCCTCATTGCAGCAAAAATGGTTCTCCGTAATGGGACAATATTACTGGGGCAAGGCCACCGCCACTTCCGATGAAGAAAACAAACGTAAGGCCTGGCTGGTTGATGCCTTTATCCGTATTCCTGAACTCGAAAAAGCCAGAGTCTTCGGGAAATGGTACACCTATGATCCAAACACGGATATCGATAACAATAGTTATGACACGACCGTTGTCGGCATCTCCTATGATGTATGTAAAGAATTCATGCCCTTTATCGCCTGGGAGCATCGCGCCTATGAGACCCAGACAGTCAGCACCCACAACTATGATAAATATCAGATTGGTTTCCAGTTGAAATTTTAAACAACTCTTCATCCAAGCGGACTTTCCTGCGTAACAGATTTTCCTTTGGAGGTCCGGTTTTCCTATCGGAATAGAAGCCTGACAACCCTTTTTATATTGACGCTGAAGATTGAAAAATATATCTTGGCGCAAATAAAAAGGATTTCTTATGGGCAGCCTTCGCGAAAAAACCAGAACCGTATTCTTCTGTCAGAATTGCGGCCATCAATCACCAAAGTGGCTCGGAAAATGTCCGGGGTGCGGGGAGTGGAATCAGTTTGTCGAAGAAGAGCTGAGATCCACAAAAGCCGCGGCAAACACAGAGTACCAGCTTAGCAGTCCTCCCACTCCGATAGACGCGATCGTTGTTGAAGAAATGGAGCGTCTGAAAATCGGAATGGACGAAATGGATCGCGTCCTGGGGGGAGGCATTGTGCGGGGCTCCGCTACGCTTGTCGGCGGCGATCCCGGTATCGGCAAATCGACCCTCCTCCTTCAGATTCTTCAAAGTCTTGCAGCTCAAGGCCTTTCCGTTCTCTATATTTCGGGAGAGGAATCGGCCAACCAGATCAAGATGAGGGGCAAGCGGATCGGAGCGCAATCCGCCAATCTCCTGGTGCTTGTCGAAATCTCACTGGAAAACATTCTGGCCCAAATTACATCCATAAAGCCCGGGGTCGTCGTGATTGACTCGATTCAGACGATCTATTCCTCCGAGCTTTCCTCCGCTCCCGGGAGCGTCGGACAGGTCCGGGAGTGCTCCGAACGGATGATCCTGCTGTCCAAAAAAACGGGAATTCCCCTGTTTCTGATCGGACATGTGACCAAGGACGGCTCCATAGCGGGTCCCAAAGTTCTGGAGCACATGGTCGATACGGTTCTCTATTTCGAAGGGGACTCCGGTCACGCCTACCGCATTATCCGAAGCATCAAAAATCGCTTCGGACCCGCCAACGAGATCGGAGTCTTCGAAATGAAAGGGAGCGGCCTCACAGAGGTCAGCAATCCTTCCGGTTTCTTCCTTTCAGAAAGGCCGGAAGGGGCAGCCGGTTCGGTTGTGGTCGCAGGCATGGAAGGGACCCGACCTATCCTGATGGAGATTCAGGCCCTGGCCGCGCAAAGCAATCTCGGCATGCCCAGAAGAACGGTCATTGGAACCGATAATAATCGCGTCTCGCTACTTGTTGCGGTCCTGGAAAAAATCTGCGGTCTTCACCTCGGCAATCACGATGTTTTCATCAATGTAGCAGGAGGAGTAAAAGTCAGCGAGCCAGGGGTCGATCTCGGCATTGTGGCGGCAATCGCTTCCAGCTTTCTCGACCGGGTAATCGATCCGCAAACGGTCGTGTTCGGGGAAATCGGTTTGACGGGAGAAATCCGGGGCATTGGACGGATGGAAGACCGGATCAGGGAGGCTGCCCGAATGGGTTTCACTCGTTGCATCCTGCCCAAAACAAACAGGAAAGAGAAAATCGAAATCAGAGGTATCGATTTAATCAGGGTCTCCAAGCTGGAGGAATTCCTAGACCGCCTCTTTTGATGTGATTGCAAATGAATTCAAATTTGATTAGCATTGAAAAAAGGACGAAAATCCTGGTCGTTGATGATGAGAAAGACATTGTCGATCTGATCGCTTACAATCTCACGAATGAAGACTACACCATCGTAAAGGCTTACAACGGCGATCAGGCGCTGAAATTAATTCAAGCTGAGAAACCGGATCTCATTCTCCTCGATTTGATGCTGCCCGGATTACAAGGTCTGGAGATCTGTAAGCGCGTTCGGACGAATCCGGAAACCGCCTCCGTACCCATCATCATGCTGACAGCCAAGACCGAAGAAATCGACAAAATCCTGGGCCTTGAAATGGGGGCGGATGATTACATTACAAAACCGTTCAGCGTGAGGGAGCTGATCGCGCGTGTTCGTGCCGTCATGCGCCGGACGAATCCGCCACCGGCAAACGGAAATTCCGAAGTCTTCAGCCATAAGGGTTTGCGGGTCGATTACCGTTCCTACGAGGTTTTGCTTAATGGAAATAAACTCGACCTCAGCCCCACGGAAATCAAGCTTCTCATGTTCTTCACCAAAAATCCGGGGCGGGTCTTTACGAGAGATCAAATTCTGGACCACGTTTGGGGGAATGATGCCTTCGTGGAACCTCGAACGGTGGATGTCCATATTCGTCGATTAAGATCTCAGCTGGAGAAGGATTCGGAAAATCCGGAATTCATCCAGACGGTCCGGGGAGTCGGTTATAAGTTCATAAAGTAGTATCGGGACCGGCGATTATGCTCGGATTCTCAGATAATAAATTCCCTCGTACCTAAATGATTTAATCACTATTGAACCCGTTGCGTTCGATACCGGTCGACTCTTTCTATTCCTCTTCTCTTTATTGTTCGCTTTTTTTCACGATGTTTTCACCTGATTGTCATTATTCTGTAACATACCCGTGGCATTGTGTTCGCAAATATTCTTCAAGGAGGCATGACATGAGCAGAATCAAAATCTATTCACTGCTGTGCATGGTTGCAGTGGCTCTTGTATTCGGCATCCAAGGTATTGCGGCAGAAAATCTCGTCATTAAGGGTTCCACGACGGTGCTCCCGATAGCGCAGGCGGCCGGCGAAGCTTTCATGAAAAAGAATCCGACAATCAACATCTCAATTTCAGGCGGCGGTTCCGGAGACGGCATCAAGGCGCTGATAGATAAAACCACAGCCATCGCGAACTCTTCCCGGGATATGAAACCGGAGGAAACCAAACTGGCGGAAAGCAGGGGAATCAAGCCTCTGGCTCGCAAAATTGCAATCGATGCAATCGTTCCTATTGTGCATCCTTCAAATCCCATTCGTAATATTTCTATCGAACAACTGAGCCTCATTTACCAGGGAAAGATCACCAACTGGAAAGAGCTCGGGGGTTCCAATAAATCAATAGCGATTATCTCCAGAGACACCAGTTCCGGAACATATGAAACCTGGGAGGACAAGGTACTCCATAAAGCCAGGGTGACGCCGCGGGCCCAATTGCAGGCATCCAACGGCGCTATTGTGCAGGTTGTATCCAGAAACAAATATGCGATTGGCTATATCGGTATCGGATATCTGAACAAAACAGTAAAGGGGCTGGATGTGAACGGTGTTAAAGCAACCGCTGAGAACGCATCATCCGGCCAATATCCTATCGCCCGCCCACTTTATATGTTCACGAACGGCAAACCCACAGGACCGGCGGGACAGTTCATTGATTTTCTCCTCTCATCGGAAGGACAGAAGATTGTAAAGCAGGCAGGATTTGTCCCGATTAAAAAACAGTGACGGGTGACAGGTCACAGATGACAAGTTAGAACAATCAAAATGAATTGTGAAATGAGACCGGACAATGACGGGTGGCATCAAAACGAGGAAAGCCGGACAGTTTTACCAGTTACCCGTTACTTGTCACTGGTCACTTTCTTTTGCCTATGAACCGCCACGTTAAAGAAATCATTATTAAAAACCTGTTCCTCACCTTTGCAATGGTCTCCATCGTGATCCTTGCCTTGATTCTCGTTTTTCTGTTCCGCGAAGCCATACCCCTGTTTCGGGTAATCCCCATTACCGATTTCATTTTTGGTTCCCAATGGTACCCGACTGCCAATCCTCCTGAATTCGGGATTTGGCCTCTTATCGTTGCCTCATTCCTGGTTACTTTTTTTTCAACACTGATCGCAGTGCCTCTGGGAATTCTTTCGGCGGTATATATAGCCGAAATAGCCCGACCCATCGTCAAAGAGATTCTCAAGCCGGTCATTGAATTACTTGCCGGACTGCCTTCAGTCGTGCTCGGTTTTTTTGGAATGGTCGTACTCGGTCCCTGGCTTCAAGAGACCTTCGATCTTCCGACCGGATTGAATATTCTGACAGCCTCTATCATCTTGGCAATCATGGCCATACCGACCATATCGAGTATTTCGGAGGATGCTCTTTATTCCGTCCCACGTGAATACAAGGAGGCGGCCTACGCCCTCGGCGCAACAAAATATGAAACCATCACCACCGTAGTCATGCCAGCCGCCCTGTCGGGAATTTCCACCGGCGTCATTCTCGGCATGGCCAGGGTAATCGGCGAAACCATGGTGGTGCTTATGGTCGCCGGCGGTGCCACGGCCATACCGGAGAGCATTTTCGATCCGGTCCGTCCAATGCCAGCCGCCATTGCTGCCGAAATGGGGGAGGCCCCTTATGGCGGTCTTCATTCCAACGCGCTTTTTGCGATCGGGGTTGTGCTCTTCATCATGACACTCCTTTTCAATCTGGTTGCAGATTACGTTTCCCATAAATTCAAAGAGGTAGGGTCCGCCACACTATGAAACTGCTGATTCGGCTGGATCAAAAAATAACCCATGCAACTCCCTCGATGAGATGGCGCTACTTTAGACAGAATCTCTTTTTCACTATTGTAAGGCTCTCCATGGGAGTAATCGGAATCGCTCTGGGCGGGATTATTTTATTTATCCTTATGAATGGCCTGGGAGCAATCCAGTGGGATTTTCTGACTCAATTTCCCATGGATTCGATGACCCGCGGCGGGATCATGCCGGCCATTATCGGCACCTTTTATTTGACCCTAGGCGCAATTTTAATCGCTTTGCCCCTGGGAATTGCCTGCTCCGTCTACTTAAACGAATACGCCAGGGGTGGCCGACTTGTCAGGATTATCCGCATCGGCGTAAACAGCCTGGCCGGAGTCCCTTCGGTGGTTTTCGGCCTTTTCGGTCTTGGTCTGTTTGTTGTTTTCTTGCGGTTCGGCTCCAGTATTCTGTCCGGATCGCTCACGCTCGGTTTCCTGATTCTCCCGACGATCATCGGGGCTTCCGAAGAAGCCCTGAAAGCAGTACCCCAAACTTTCAGAGAGGCATCCCTCGCGCTTGGAGTTTCGAAATGGCAGACCATTGCCAGAATTGTCCTTCCGAACGCCCTGCCCGGCATTCTCACCGGAGCAATCCTGAGCATCGGCCGCGCTGCCGGAGAAACTGCGCCTATCATGTTCACGGCAGCAGCTTTCTTTACCTCTCGGCTGCCCGGCTCCGTCTTCGACGAGGTAATGGCCCTCCCCTATCACATTTACGTCCTCGCCACGGCCGGGACGAATATCGATGCAACCAGACCGCTTCAATACGGGACAGCTCTTGTCCTGATTGCGCTTGTCCTCGGAGTGGATCTGATTGCCATCTCCATCAGAAGCTATATCCGAAGTAAAAAAAGGTGGTAACGTTTTGGACAAAGAAATAATAATTGCCCGCAATGTCAATTTCTATTACGGTTCTTTCAGGGCGCTGGCCGATGTCAGCATGGGCTTTGAAAAAAACAAGGTGACTGCCCTTATCGGTCCATCCGGGTGTGGCAAATCAACGCTCCTGAGATTACTGAACCGAATGAATGATCTTATCGCAGGAACCAGGGTAGAAGGGGAAGTTCTGTTTGAGAATAAAAATATCTATGCCCCTGATATCGATCCCGTTGATATCCGCCGGAGAATCGGTATGGTTTTCCAAAAGCCGAATCCCTTTCCGAAATCAATTTTCAAAAACATCATTTACGGTCCCAGCTTATCCGGAGTCCTCGATAGGCAGGAACTTGAAAGACTCGTTGAATTGAGTCTCAAGCAGGCGGTCTTGTGGGAAGAAGTCAAAGATATTCTCAATAAATCCGCTATGACCCTGTCCGGGGGGCAACAGCAACGGCTCTGCATTGCACGGGCTCTCGCTATGAAGCCGGACGTGCTCCTCATGGATGAACCTACTTCGGCGCTTGACCCGATATCGACCGCCAAAATCGAGGAACTTATTGAAGAGCTGAAAAAGACCTACACGATCATTATCGTGACGCACAATATGCAGCAGGCCGCGCGCATTTCCGATTTCACCGGTTTCTTCTACATGGGGAAGCTGATCGAATACAATAAAACGGAAAAAATATTTACGACACCGGATGTAAAGCAGACAGAAGATTATATAACGGGAAGGTTTGGGTGAAAAAGGAGTCCATCAATGATTGATAATCGCAAACACACCAGCGCCCACTATGAACGGGAACTCCGGGAAATCAAGGACGGCCTGATCTATCTCGGCGCCTTGGTTGAAACGGCAATCGATTCCGCAATTAAATCTCTCCTGGAGAGAAACTCCGTTCTTGCCCAGAAGGTCATCGATGATGACGATCAAATCGATCTCCTGGATATGAAGCTGGAGGGAAAGTGCATCCGCCTGCTCGCATTGAGGCAACCGGCCGCTAGAGATCTGCGTTTTATTACGACAGCGATCAAAATCAATGGTCATCTGGAACGCATTGGCGACATGGCGGTCAATATCGCCGAAAAAGCGATTTTACTCAATGAGCATCCTCAGCTAAAACCTTATATAGACCTTCCGCGCATGTCGGAAACCACCAAGCACATGATCAAAGAGAGTCTCGATGCCCTGGTCAATGAGAATTGTGAAATGGCCGAAGAGGTGCGAAAAGACGAAACCTCGGTAGATTCCCTGAATGATCAAATTTTCAGAGAACTTCTCACTTTCATGCTGGAAGATCCTAAAACGATCCGTCGGGCGCTTTTGATCATGCAGGTTTCCAAAAACCTCGAACGGATTGCCGATCATGCCAAGGGCATCGCTGATATGGTTATCTATATGGTAACTGGTCGAAGCGTCAGGCACCAATTCGCGAAACAAAGCTGTCCCCCCACACCCGAGGAGAAAGCATGAAGAGCCGTCTCTTTTATAAGGTATTCGGGACTTATCTCATTATTATTTTCCTGACGGTTGCTTTTTTTTATCTTCTTGCCTGGAAGCAAACGGAATCTTTTTTTACGGAAACTGTCGAAACCTCCTTAATGAATTACGCTCGGCTTGTCGATCTGAGCTCCAGAGATGAGATTCGGAAACAAGTAAAAAACATTTCCGCTATTTCCAAAGCCCGTGTCACTCTCATGGATGAGAACGGAACCGTGCTGGCCGATTCCGAAAGAAATCCCGCCGAGATGGAAAACCATCTGAATCGTCCTGAAATACAGGAAGCAAGGTTCAAGGGCCAGGGGAGCACAATTCGCTACAGCCGAACTATCGGAATGGACATGCTCTATGTGGCTTTCCCTGTGAAAGAAGATCGATTCATAACCGGCTATGTACGGCTTGCCCGCCCTCTGGTAGAGGTAAAGCATGCAACGGAAAAAATGAAACACTCTCTGATCATATCCATTCTCATCATGATCATACCTTCCTTTCTGATAGCCGTTCTGTTTTCATATCGCCTGACCGTCCCCATCAAAGCCATGGAAATGTTTACCGAACGCCTCCGAAGAGGACGTGAGCCAGGCAGCCTGTTCATCGAGACAGGGGACGAAATGAAAAAACTGGCTGAAAACATAAATTATCTCGTCCTGGAGTTGCAAAATCAAATCCGCACAGCCAATACCGAAAAGGAAAAACTGGTCACTGCATTTGCAAGCATGAGTGAAGGGATTCTGGTCCTGGATTCTGAAAGCAGGATTGAAATTTCCAATCTGGCTTTTAAAAAAATGTTCGGCGCTCAATTCGGGGATGTAACGGGAAAAACCTTGATCGAGGCATTCAGGAGCATTGCCCTGCAGAACGCTTTCGATCGCTTTCGGAGCACGGGAGAGCAGCTCTCAGAGGAGATCACGATCGGCGATGAAACAGCACCGGTTACCTTGAATGTAAGTTTTTCGAAAATTCGCGGGGAAGAGGAAAAAACGATTCTTGTTTTCCATGATGTGACCCGGCTCAAGAAACTGGAAAGAATGCGGATGGATTTCGTAGCCAATGTGAGCCATGAAATCAAAACTCCTTTAACCGCCATTCTCGGATTTGTCGAAACCCTGCAAAGTGGAGCCCTGGACGACAAGGAAACCACTCTTCGCTTTCTCGATATTATTCATAAACACGCTCAACGATTGAACCGCCTTCTGGACGATCTTTTGACAATCTCCAATATCGAAATGGGCGAGATGAAATTTCTTTTTGAAAGCGTGTCCCTGAGCGGAATTGTTGAAAATATTATTTCCGTTATCTCCGCGAGAGCGGATGAAAAGCAAATCACCGTGGAAAAAAATATTCCTGAAACACTCCCCTTGATCCGAGCAGACCGAGATCGTCTTGTTCAGATTCTCCTGAATATTCTCGATAATGCCGTAAAGTTTACTCCTGAAAAAGGCAAGGTATCCATTTCTGCAAAGGATAAGGGGGACGGAACGGTGGAAATCCGGATCAGCGATACCGGAATCGGGGTTCCGCAAAATGAAATCTCCCGCCTCGGGGAACGATTCTACCGGGTTGAGAAAACCCGCTCCCGGGAACTCGGAGGGACCGGACTCGGTCTGTCCATCGTCAAACACCTTATGACGGCGCATGGCGGCAAAATAGAAATTCAAAGCCGGCTTGGAGTAGGCACGACAGTCTCACTCTTTTTCCCCATTTATCAGGGCGTATAAGTCACAGAGATGCCTCTAAAAAAAGCTTCGAATCGGAATGTTTAAAATTTCTGAATAAGATAATAAGACAAACCGGAAATCAAAGCAGATATGGGAATGGTGAGAATCCAGGCCCAGACAATCGTTCCGGCAACGCCCCAACGAACTGCCGTGAGTCGGTGTGTTGAACCAACCCCCATAATGGCACCAGTGATAGTATGAGTCGTACTGACGGGAATACCTGCTAAAGAAGCTCCGATAATCGATAACGCAGCAGCTGTTTCGGCACAGAATCCACCCATGGGCCGTAGCTTCGTTATTTTACTCCCCATCGTCTTTACGATCCTCCACCCTCCGGCCATCGTTCCCATTGCGATCACCAGATAACACATGATCATTACCCAGAACGGGATATGGAAAACCGGTCCCATGAAGCCACTGCTGAACAACACCATTGCTATGATACCCATCGTCTTCTGGGCGTCATTCATTCCATGGCTCAGACTGTAAATCGCGGCCGAGAACAGCTGAAGCTTTCTGAATACCTGATCCGATTTTGAAACGGAACTGTTTCGAGACACGTTTAAAACGATTACCATCAGAATGAAACCCAGAATCAACCCGATTGTCGGTGATAGAATTATAAAAACGGCCGTTTTTATAATCCCTTTCCAGACCAGCACGGCAGTACCACCCTTGACAAGACCCGCTCCGATCAATCCTCCTATCAAAGCATGGGAGGAACTGCTCGGTAGACCATAATACCAGGTAATGAGGTTCCAGATAATGGCTCCCAGGAGCGCGGCCAGAATAAGGTGATTCTCCACAATGGAAGGGTTGACTATGCCTGTTCCGATCGTTTTTGCAACCTGAACACCGATAAAAAAAGCCGCTATGAAATTAAAAAAAGCTGCCAGTATAACGGCATTCTTCGGTGACAGCACCCGCGTGGAAACAACGGTGGCAATGGAGTTTGCCGCATCATGAAAGCCGTTGATGAAATCGAAGGCAAGCGCAATAAAAACAATAAAAATAACCCAAAGAGTAACACTATCCATGCTTCAGGACGATTCCTTCCACGATGTTGGAAACATCCTCACAGATATCAAGAGCCTCTTCAATTCTCTCACTGATCTCCTTGAGCTTGATCAATTCGATAGCATCCTTCTCATTCTCAAACAACCTGGCGACGGCAGTGCGAAGAATGTAGTCCCCTTCGTTTTCAAGGGTATTTATCTCTACGCAAGCTTCAAGAATAGTATGCGATTTCTTTTTATCTTTGAGAGCGTATACGATCTTTTTGATGCCGGAGATCGCCTTATCGAGAACCTTGGAAAGTGCGATAATTTCCTCTGTAGGTTCCTTGATTTTGTACAGATACATCCTGACGGTCGCGGCCTCAATCATATCGAGGACGCTGTCCATTTTGTTGACCAAGGCGTAAATATCCTCGCGGTCAAGGGGGGTCAGAAAGGTCTTGTGCATTTTTTCGTAAGTCCGATGCGTAATGGTATCGGCCTCATGTTCGATTTCTTTCAGCTTGGTTAATTTCGGTTCTGATTCATGATAATTACTTAAAATCTCAAGAAAGAGTTTTCCGCCTTCCTGAATCTTATCGGCTAACTCCTCGAAGAGATCGTAAAATCGCTCATCCCTGGGAATAATCTGCATGGAACATCCTTTCAGTTACTTTATGTACGGGACGGCGAGTATTTAACACAATTGATATTCGATTGCAAATGACTTTGTCTTATAAAAAATTTTGTTAAATACAAATAATTTTAATAGCATAAAAACAAAATCATTGTTAAAGTAGAAAACTGTTTTTCCATTGAACCAACATAGAACCGGATAAATACGGCTTTCCCCCAAACTACTTTTCAATAATTTATCGAGACAGACTTGACAGATAATAAATGATGTTTATCTTATGGCTGTTTAATTTCCGCAATCATGAAATCTTTTACAAGCACATGATTACAACACATGATTATAACAGAAAGGAGGATATTAGAGGA
>DHHG01000032.1 GCA_002403175.1 Syntrophaceae bacterium UBA4778
TCCTCTAATATCCTCCTTTCTGTTAAAATCATGTGTTATAATCATGTGCTTGTAAAAGATTTCATGATTGCGGAAATTAAACAGCCATAAGATAAACATCATTTATTATCTGTCAAGTCTGTCTCGATAAATTATTGAAAAGTAGTTTGGGGGAAAGCTGTATGCATCCGGTTCTATGTTGGTTCAATGGAAAAACAGTTTTCTACTTTAACAATGATTTTGTTTTTATGCTATTAAAATTATTTGTATTTAACAAAATTCTTTATCAGACAAAGTCATTTGCAATCGAATATCAATTGTGTTAAATACTCGCCGTCCCGTAATCAAGTAATTGAAAGGATGTTCCATGCAGATTATTCCCAGGGATGAGCGATTTTACGATCTCTTCGAGGAGTTAGCCGATAAGATTCAGGAAGGCGGAAAACTCTTTCTTGAGATTTTAAGTAATTATCATGAATCAGAACCGAAATTAGCCAAGCTGAAAGAAATCGAACATGAGGCCGATACCATTACGCATCGGACTTATGAAAAAATGCACAAGACCTTTCTGACCCCCCTTGACCGTGAGGATATTTACGCCTTAGTCAATAAAATGGATAGTGTCCTCGATATGATCGAAGCCGCGACTGTCAGGATGTATCTGTATAAAATCAAGGAACCTACAGAGGAAATTATCGCACTTTCCAAGGTTCTCGATAAGGCGATCTCCGGCATCAAAAAGATCGTATACGCTCTCAAAGACAAAAAGAAATCGCATACTATTCTTGAAGCTTGCGTAGAGATAAATACCCTTGAAAACGAAGGGGACTACATTCTTCGCACTGCCGTCGCCAGGTTGTTTGAGAATGAGAAGGATGCTATCGAATTGATCAAGCTCAAGGAGATCAGCGAGAGAATTGAAGAGGCTCTTGATATCTGCGAGGATGTTTCCAACATCGTGGAGGGAATCGTCCTGAAGCATGGATAGTGTTACTCTTTGGGTTATTTTTATTGTTTTTATTGCGCTTGCCTTCGATTTCATCAACGGCTTTCATGATGCGGCAAACTCCATTGCCACCGTTGTTTCCACGCGGGTACTGTCACCGAAGCATGCCGTTATGCTGGCAGCTTTTTTTAATTTCATAGCGGCTTTTTTTATCGGTGTCCAGGTTGCAAAAACGATCGGAACAGGCATTGTCAATCCATCCATTGTAGAAAATCATCTTATTCTTGCCGCGCTTCTGGGAGCCATTATCTGGAATCTCATTACCTGGTATTATGGTCTACCGAGCAGTTCCTCCCATGCTTTGATAGGAGGATTGATCGGAGCGGGTCTTGTCAAGGGTGGTACTGCCGTGCTGGTTTGGAAAGGGATTATAAAAACGGCCGNNGGGTTGATTCTGGGTTTCATTCTGATGGTAATCGTTTTAAACGTGTCTCGAAACAGTTCCGTTTCAAAATCGGATCAGGTATTCAGAAAGCTTCAGCTGTTCTCGGCCGCGATTTACAGTCTGAGCCATGGAATGAATGACGCCCAGAAGACGATGGGGATCATAGCAATGGTGTTGTTCAGCAGTGGCTTCATGGGACCGGTTTTCCATATCCCGTTCTGGGTAATGATCTTGTGTTATTTGGTGATCGCAATGGGAACGATGGCCGGAGGATGGAGGATCGTGAAGACGATGGGGAGTAAAATAACGAAGCTACGACCCATGGGCGGATTCTGTGCCGAAACGGCTGCTGCGTTATCGATTATCGGAGCTTCTTTAGCAGGTATTCCCGTCAGTACGACTCATACTATCACAGGCGCTATCATGGGGGTTGGTTCAACGCATAGACTTACAGCTGTTCGCTGGGGCATCGCCGGAACGATTGTCTGGGCCTGGATCCTGACGATCCCCGTATCGGCCTTCATTTCGGGCGCGACATATTGGGTTTTAAACAACCTTTTCTGGTGCTGAAAAAAAGGATTCGAAGTATTCGGCAGCTGATCGCGCGCCTTGCTCTATTTCAGGAACGCAGGAAGATGAGCGAAACCGTTGTGCCTACTCCAAGACGGCTTTGAATTTCCATCCTGCCGCCATGTGCTGCCATAAGATGTTTGACGATGGACAGTCCGAGCCCGGTCCCTCCAAGCTCCCGGGAGCGGGTTTTTTCAACCCGATAGAATCGTTCCCCTAGGCGGGAGATTTCATTTTGCGGAACCCCGATTCCGGTATCGCTGATCCGAATTTCCACCGTTCCGTCCCCCTTATCCGTTGCAGAGATGGATACCTTGCCTTTTTCGGGCGTAAACTTTACAGCATTATCGAGAATATTCAGGAGAATCTGGACAATGCGATCTCGGTCTGCCCGAATCAGGGGGAGAGTTTCAGGTATATTTCTCTCCAAGGTGATTTGTTTCTCATCCGCTTTTGCCGAAATAACCGGAATGATATTTTCCACAATTCCGCTGATGGATACGCTCTCAAAGAAAAATTTCATTTCGCCCATTTCTATATTCGAGATCGTCAGCAGATCTTCAAGGAGGCGGTTCAAACGCTGAGCGTGTTTATTAATGATATCGAGAAAGCGAAGCGCGGTTTCTTTGTCGTCCAAGGCCCCACTTTGCAAAGTTTCGACAAATCCCAGAATGGCAGTGAGAGGAGTTTTGATTTCATGGCTCACATTAGCTACGAAATCCATCCGCATTCTTTCCAGTTTCTTGAGCCGGGTCACATCATGGAACACAAGAATTGTTTTTTCCTCTTCCCCGCGAATTTTCGAAAAACTTACATTCAAGGTAACCGGCGCTGTTTCATCGCCGATTGTGATTTCCTCCGACAGCTGTTCTCCCGTGCTCCGGAAGCGATCGAAAGCGTTCTGCAGTGCAATATTTCTGAATGCCTCTATTAAAGTCTTTCCCGTTACCTCTCCGAATTGAGCACCGAACATCCTTTTAAACGCCAGATTGGAAATTTCAATCCTACTTTCGGAATTCAGGACCAGAACCCCCTCGCTCATGCTTGCGAATGCAGCGACCAGCTTTTCCTTTTCGATATTGGCTGTGCGGATTTGATTCTGCAATTCAAGGACGAGATAATTAATATTGTCAGCCAGCTTTTTCATTTCGTCCCCTGTCTCGATGAACAGGCTGCCGGGTTCGCGCCCCCTTCGGAGGCGTTCTGTAAACATTTCCATGGCTTTGATGGGAACGGTTAAGCGGTACGAAAACATAATGGCTATCAGCAAGGAAGGTATGATCATGATGAGAATGGACATGATAAGCGAGCGGTTCATTTTTTCCGTTGCATGCTTTACCTCTACCAGGGGACGGGCAAGACGCACATAACCGGTTATGAATCGATCTTCTTTCACAGGGAAAGCCACATAGATCATGTCCATTCCGATGGTTCGGCTGTAACGAATTGTGCTCCCCTGGCCCTTGAGCCTTGCCTCCTGAATTTCAGGGCGATTCAAATGGTTTTCCATCTCGGCGGGATTTCTTTCGGAATCGGCCAGCACGGTTCCGTTCTCATCAGTGAGAGTGACACGGGCTTTGGAAATAGCGGAAATGTTTTTTATTTGTTTCCGGATTTCATCTCTGGAGCTCAGATCAACAAGCCGAGCGTAATTCATTAAGGAGGTTTCGACAGTTTCCGTAAAAAAAGATTCCGTTTGCTTCCAGGCAAGAAGATAAAAAAAAGCAACCGTCAGGATAATAATAATGAGATACGTCCCGAATACTCTATAAAAGAGACGGCTCTTCATGCTTTCTCCTCATGCGTGGGGGGACAGCTTTGTTCCGCGAATTGGTGCCTGACGCTTCGTCCGGTTACCATATAGATGACCATATCGGCGATGCCCTTGGCATGATCGGCAATCCGTTCGAGGTTTTTGGAAACCTGCATGATCAAAAGCGCCCGATGGATAGTTTTAGGATCTTCCAGCATGAAAGTGAGAAGTTCTCTGAAGATTTGATAGTTCAGGGAATCTACCGAGGCTTCATCTTTTCGCACCTCTTCGGCCATTTCACAATTCTCATTGACCAGGGCGTCGAGACTCTCCTTTATCATGTGCTTGGTGATCTCCGACATGCGCGGAAGGTCTATATAAGGTTTTAGTTGAGGATGCTCATTGAGCAAAATCGCTTTTTCGGCGATATTGACGGCCATGTCGCCAATGCGTTCCAGATGACCATTGATTTTGATCGCTGTCGTAATAAAACGCAGATCTCTGGCGGCCGGTTGCCTCAATGCAAGCAGGCGGATGCACTTGCCCTCCAGCTTCATATCCAGGTGATCGATTTGATCGTCATCATCAATGACCTTTTGGGCAAGAACGGAATTTCTCTCCAGAAGAGATTTAATAGCGGAATCGATTGCCGTTTCGACCAAGGCGCCGAGATAGATCAGGCCGTCCTTGATTTCCCGGAGTTCCCGTTCATAATGGGCGCTGGTGTGTTTGCGATCATCTATCATTTGCTGGACTCCTTTGTTTTAAAAGGGTTCTAGGGTCCAAGGGGTCAAGGGTTCGAGGGTAAAAAACATCAAGCTTTTTCGATATTCATATTAAGCCGGAAGGAGCAATCGACAGGTTAGTAACAATGTACCTCTCATCTTTATTACCCCTAGAACCCTCGGCCCCTTGGACCCTTTTCCTTCTACCCAAACCTTCCCGTTATATAATCTTCCGTCTGTTTGTCATCCGGTGTCGTAAATATTTTTTCCGTTTTATTGGATTCGATCAGCTTCCCCATGTAGAAGAAACCGGTAAAATCGGAAATGCGCGCGGCCTGTTGCATATTATGGGTCACGATAATGATCGTATAGGTCTTTTTCAGTTCTTCAATCAGTTCCTCGATTTTGGCGGTCGATATCGGGTCAAGCGCCGAAGTAGGTTCATCCATAAGGAGCACGTCCGGCTTCATAGCAAGGGCCCGCGCAATGCAGAGCCGCTGTTGCTGCCCACCGGACAGGGTCATAGCGGATTTGTTGAGAATATCTTTGACTTCTTCCCACAAGACCGCCTGCTTGAGACTCAATTCAACCAGTCTTTCAAGTTCCTGTTTATCGAGGACTCCGGATAAGCTGGGACCGTAAATGATGTTTTTGAAAATTGATTTCGGAAAGGGATTCGGCTTTTGGAAAACCATACCGATTCTCCGGCGGATATCAACGGGATCGATATCGGGGGCATAGATATTTTTATTCTCAAACAGAACTTCCCCTTCTACCCTGGTTCCTGCGATAAGATCATTCATTCGGTTCAGTAATCTCAGGAGCGTTGATTTGCCACACCCGGATGGACCGATAAGGGCAGTCACCTTGTTTTTTTCAAAGCCCATGCTGACATCGGTCAGCGCCCTGAAAGAACCGTAATAGAAATTGACATTGCGGGCAATTATTATTTCTTTGTCCAAAACGTTACCACCTTTTTTTACTTCGGATATAGCTTCTGATGGATATGGCAATCAGATCCACTCCGAGGACAAGCGCAATCAGGACAAGGGCGGTCCCGTACTGAAGCGGTCTGGTTTCATCGATATTCGTCCCTGCCGTGGCAAGGACGTAAATGTGATAGGGGAGGGCCATTACCTCGTCAAAGACGGAGCCGGGCAGCCGAGAGGTAAAGAAAGCTGCTGCCGTGAACATGATAGGTGCAGTTTCTCCGGCAGCGCGGCCGATGCTCAGGATTGCTCCGGTGAGAATGCCGGGCAGGGCGTTCGGAAGGACAATTCTTGCAATGGTCTGCCATTTCGAAACTCCAAGCGCGAGGGATGCCTCTCTGAAAGTCTGGGGTACTGCTTTCAGGGCTTCTTCGGAAGCCCCGATGATCGTCGGGAGGATCAGGATACCGAGCGTGAGCGATCCGGACAGGATGCTGGAGCCGAACCGCAAGAAAACAACAAACAGACCAAGACCGAAAAGGCCGAAAACCACCGAAGGGACTCCTGCCAGGCTGTTTACGCCGATGCGGATAATCCTGACAAGTCGGCCGCCTCTGGCGTATTCGTTTAAGTAGACGGAGCAGGCAATTCCCAGGGGCAAAGCGATTAAAATTGCACCCAGGGTCAAATAAAAGGTGCCGATAATGGCCGGCATGATCCCGCCACGGGTCATCGAGTCCATGGGAAACTGGGTCAGAAAATTCCAATGGATTGCCCCCAGGCCATTCATAAGAATAAATAAAATAATCCCGCCCAGAGCGATTCCGATTACTCCCATGGAGAGGCTTACAATGGTGAAAAAGAGATTCTGTCTAAAGTAGCGCCATCTCATCGAGGGAGTTGCATGGGTTATTTTTTGATCCAGCCGAATCAGCAGTTTCATAGTGTGGCGGACCCTACCTCTTTGAATTTATGGGAAACGTAATCTGCAACCAGATTGAAAAGGAGCGTCATGATGAAGAGCACAACCCCGATCGCAAAAAGCGCATTGGAATGAAGACCGCCATAAGGGGCTTCCCCCATTTCGGCAGCAATGGCGGCTGGCATTGGACGGACCGGATCGAAAATGCTCTCCGGTATGGCCGTGGCACCGCCGGCGACCATAAGCACCACCATGGTTTCGCCGATTACCCTGGCCATGCCGAGAATGACGGCCGTGGAAATTCCCGACAGGGCGGCCGGCATGACTACGGTGGTGATGGTTTCATATTTGGTTGCACCGAGGGCGTAGGCCGCCTCTTTGTATTCACGCGGGACGGAATAAAGAGCATCCTCCGAAATACTCGATATGGTTGGTATGGCCATGATTGCCAAGATGATAGAGGCTGTCAGAATATTCAATCCGGTCGGAAGATCGAAGGTTTCCTGAAGCCATGGACCGAGTACGACCATTCCAAAAAAACCGAGCACGACTGAAGGCAGTCCGGCGAGCAATTCAATAATCGGCTTGAGAATCTCCTTGATGATAGGCTGTGCTATTTCGGAAATGTATATCGCTGAAAGAATTCCCAGAGGCACTGCGATCAGCGTTGAAAAAAAAGTAACCAGGAATGAGGCAACGATAAGAGGCCAAATCCCGAATTCGGGAGGATTGGCAGTCGGATACCACTGGGTTCCGAAAAGGAAATCGGTAATAGAGAATACCCGAAACAGGGGTATGGCCTCACGGAACAGAAAAACGAGAATCAAGGCAAGGATCACGATGGAGACCATTGCAAAGGTGAGGAAAAGGTTTTTAATAATGATTTCTTTAACGTGGCGGTTCATAAGTTTCACTGTGAGTGAATAGTAAATAGTAAAAAGTAAATAGTTATGAGTGATGGGCAAGAATCAAGAATCCTCACCCCATCACCAAACGATTTTATTTTTTATGGTTCTGTAAAATTGCATTTTCCGGTCATGCGCTTGTCCCGAGGTCCTTGCCGGGGAGCGAAGCGAAGCAATCTAACCCACTGATATCATGAGATTGCTTCGTCACTGCGTTCCTCGTAATGACGTCTTTCTCGATATTTTTCAAGTCCCTCACTTTTTACTATTCACAATTTACTATTTACTTCTTAATCGGGACAAACCCTGCCTGCTTTACAATCTTCTGTCCTTCCGATGAGAGAAGAAAATCAATGAACTGTCCCGCCGGTCCTGTGAGTTTGCCGTTCGTGAACATATAAAGCGGGCGGGCGATAGGATATTGGCCGGATGATGCGTTCTCAGCGGTTGCTTTAACACCGTTCACATCCAGCCCCTTTACTGTTTTGTTCAGATATCCGATACCGATATAGCCGATCGCATATTTGTTCCTGGATACGACCTGCACAATAGCGCCGTTGGACGCCTGCAATTGAGCCCGCGGCGTCACCCTGGCTTTATGGAGTACCTTGTCCTCCCAGGTTTCATATGTTCCGGAACTGGTGTCTCTGGAGATAATCGCAATTGATTTATCGGAACCCCCGAGCTCTTTCCAGTTGGTGATCTTTCCTTGATAAATGAGGCTCAATTGTTCGATAGAAATATTACGAATGGGATTTGAGGGATGCACGATAGGAACGATTGCATCGATTGCAATTTTGTGAGCCAGCGGTTTGATTCCTCTACTTTCCGCCAGTTTGGCTTCATCAGCTTTCATATCCCGGGAAGAACTCGCGATGGCTGTGGTTTTATCGATCAGCGCCTTGATGCCGTCTCCGGAACCGCCGCCTGAAATGGATATGTTTATGGCCGGATTCTTTTTCATGAAGGCTTCGCCGGCCGCTTGCGCTATCGGGAGCACCGTCGTGGAACCCTTAATGACGAGATTTTCTGCTGCAATACCTTGGATGCTGAATAAAAGAGCCACTGCAACCATGCATAATATTGAATAGATTTTGATTCTGCTCATGTCATGCCTCCTTTAAGTAAATTTGCGCAGCACATTGTCACAAGTATGTTACAGAATAATTACAATCTGATTAAAGCATGGTGAAGAGGACGGAGAAAACAACCAAAAAAGATTGAGAAAAAAGGACAGCATCTTCCGCCATAACGGGGTAAGTGAACATTGCCTCTTGATGATTTAATTAATGATGTTAAGCCAATAGTCGCAGGGTTGTCCGATACTATTTTATGAACTTATAACCGACTCCCCGGACCGTCTGGATGAATTCCGGATTTTCCGAATCCTTCTCCAGCTGAGATCTCAATCGACGGATATGGACATCTACTGTGCGAGGCTCCACGAAGGAATCATTTCCCCAGACATGGTCCAGAATCTGATCTCTCGTAAAGACCCGCCCCGGATTTTTGGTGAAGAACATGAGAAGTTTGATTTCCGTGGGGCTGAGGTCGAGTTTATTTCCATCAAGCGAAACCTCGTAGGAACGGTAATTGACTTGCAGGCCATTATGGCTGAAGATTTCGGAAATTCCGTTTGCCGGCGGCGGGTTCGTCCGGCGCATGATGGCACGAACGCGCGCGATCAGCTCCCTCACGCTGAACGGTTTTGTAATGTAATCATCCGCCCCCATTTCAAGACCGAGGATTTTATCGATTTCTTCGGTTTTGGCTGTCAGCATGATGATTGGTACGGAGGCGGTTTCCGGATTCGTCCGAACGCGCTTGCAGATCTCCAGTCCTTGTAATCCGGGCAGCATCAAATCGAGGAGAACGAGATCCGGTTTCTCAGCTTGAATTAATTTCTGTGCCTGATCGCCGTCGTAGGCCTTTACGATGGCGAATCCTTCATTCGTGAGATTGTATGCGATCAGATCGACAATGTCTTTTTCATCATCGACGACCAGAATTTTCGTCCTTTTTACAATGCTAATCAAATTTGAATTCATTTGCAATCACATCAAAAGAGGCGGTCCAGGAATTCCTCCAGCTTGGAGACCCGGATTAAATCGATGCCTTTGATTTCGATTTTCTCCTTCCTGTTCGTTTTGGGCAGAATGCAACGGGTAAAGCCCATCCGGGCAGCCTCCCTGATCCGGTCTTCCATCCGTCCAATACCCCGGATTTCTCCGGTTAAACCGATTTCCCCGAACACGACCGTTTGCGGATCGATTACCCGGTCGAGAAAGCTGGAAGCGATTGCCGCCACGATGCCGAGATCGACCCCTGGCTCGCTGACTTTCACTCCTCCTGCTACATTGATAAAAACATCGTGGTTGCCGAGGTGAAGACCGCAGATTTTTTCCAGGACGGCAACAAGTAGCGAGACGCGATTATTATCGGTTCCGATGACCGTTCTTCTGGGCATGCCGAGATTGCTTTGCGCGGCCAGGGCCTGAATCTCCATCAGAATAGGCCGGGTCCCTTCCATGCCTGCGACCACAACCGAACCGGCTGCCCCTTCCGGCCTTTCTGAAAGGAAGAAACCGGAAGGATTGCTGACCTCTGTGAGGCCGCTCCCTTTCATTTCGAAGACCCCGATCTCGTTGGCGGGTCCGAAGCGATTTTTGATGCTTCGAATAATGCGGTAGGCGTGACCGGAGTCCCCTTCGAAATAGAGGACCGTATCGACCATGTGCTCCAGAACTTTGGGACCCGCTATGGAGCCGTCCTTGGTCACATGTCCGATCAGAAACAGGGGAATTCCCGTTTTTTTGGACAGCAGGATCATCCGTTCGGAGCACTCCCGGACCTGCCCGACGCTCCCGGGAGCGGAGGAAAGCTCGGAGGAATAGATCGTCTGAATCGAGTCGATCACGACGACCCCGGGCCTCATGGAAGAGATATGGGCCAGAATGTTTTCCAGCGAGATTTCGACAAGCACCAGGAGATTGGCGGATTGCGCTCCGATCCGCTTGCCCCTCATCTTGATCTGGTTGGCCGATTCCTCTCCCGAAATATAGAGAACGGAAAGGCCTTGAGCTGCAAGACTTTGAAGAATCTGAAGGAGGAGGGTCGATTTGCCGATACCGGGATCGCCGCCGACAAGCGTAGCGGAGCCCCGCACAATGCCTCCCCCCAGGACGCGATCCATTTCGTCCATTCCGATTTTCAGACGCTCCATTTCTTCAACAACGATCGCGTCTATCGGAGTGGGAGGGCTGCTAAGCTGGTACTCTGTGTTTGCCGTGGCTTTTGTGGATCTCAGCTCTTCTTCGACAAACTGGTTCCACTCCCCACACCCCGGACATTTTCCGAGCCACTTTGGCGATTGATGGCCGCAATTCTGACAGAAGAATACGGTTTTGGTTTTTTCGCGGAGACCGCCCATATTGAAATCCTTTTTATTTGCGCCAAGATATATTTTTCGATCTTCAGCGTCAATACAAAAAAGGACATAGGTTTTCTGTTCCAATAGGAAAAACCGGGCTCCCAGGAGAGAGCCCGGCTAAGCGGGAGGAACCGCTTGGATGAAGAGCTTTTTAGAATTTCAACTGAAAACCAACCTGGTACTTATCGTAGTTGTGGGTGCTTGCCGTCTGTGTCTCATAGGCGCGATGCTCCCAGGCGACGAAGGGCATGAACTCCTTGCTTACGTCATAGGAGACGCCGACAACAGTCGTGTCATAACTGTTGTTATCGACATCCGTGTTTGGATCATAGGTGTACCACTTCCCGAAGACCCTGGCTTTTTCGAGTTCAGGAACACGGACAAAGGCATCAACCAGCCAGGCCTTGCGTTTGTTTTCCTCTGTGGCAGTGGCGGTTGCCTTGCCCCAGTAGTATTGTCCCATAACAGTGAACCATTTGTGCTGCAAGGAAGCCTGCGCGATATTCGCTTCCCAGTCTGGATAATCGGTGGTAACGCCCGTTGCGAAATTAGTGTTGCTCTTCCCGTAGGTGCCGGTGTAAGCAAGCTGCAGGCCTTTCAGCACCGGGGTTTCGGGTAGTGGTCGCACATAAACCAGGCCGGAAACTACCTTGTTGTTGTTGGATTCACTACTGGTATAGCCTGGGCCGTTGTAAAGTCCGATCATCCAGCCTCCCCACTTTCCGGCAAAGGGTTTGGAGGCGAATTTCAGGTAATCTTCATCCATGTATCCACCAATCACACCCGCATTGGAAATACCGAAATCGGCGGAGGCATGAATGCCCAATTCATCCAACAGATGCTTTCCCTGCACCCGGTAGGGCCAAATCGCTGAATCGTAAGCATCCGACGGGGTGCCGATCATACCGAACTGGGTATTGGTGCTGAGATATTTAAAATTGAGATAGGCGTATTTTAAACGCAGTTCATAACCGTTACCCGCGTCATCACTCGACGAGTCCTTGAAAAGATCGGCAGTTATGTTCATAGATAGCCATTCGTTGATATCCTTGGTCAAGGTCAGATAGGCCCGATTCAGCACGAATTGATTGCTCGATCCGGTATTGGCTCCGGGCACAGTACCACTCGGATTTATGTTGTTCCATTCCCCGAATATTGTCGTTCCAAATTTAAATCCCTTCAACGCGGGGGGGAAGGTGATGGCCTCCGCTGCTGCTGCCCTGGCGGCTTCCTTCTCGGCCTTTTCCTTTTTCGATTTCTCTATCTCTTTGTTCAATTGATCGGCTTCCTGATCTGTCAGGATGTTTTTTTCTTTGAGTAGCTTGATCAGATCGGCGTTATCCGCATCGGCCGCCCGGAGCGGAGCGATACTGCCGCTCAAAAAGAAACAGAACAGGATAAACAGGTAAACAAGACTTTTCCGGTACATTTACATCTCCTCTCTACTAGAAATTTACATGTTGAATTTCACATGATTTACGAGAGGAACTTAGTGAGCGAATGTTAAAGAATAATTAACATACTATGAAAATACGATGAAAGGTAAATGGTGTGTTTCATCAGCTATTCATCACAAATTAATGAAACCTTAATTCTTGTGTAGTATCAGAACGTACG
This sequence comes from Syntrophaceae bacterium UBA4778, assembly GCA_002403175.1. The sequence continues at coordinate 12,222 of DHHG01000032.1, forward strand.
TGTTTGCCTGACCATCACTCAATCAGCAAACGTATATCAGCCTACTGCCGGGTGCTCTTAATGAGGTGCCCGGGATTAAGACTCTTTGGAAAATTGAAAGGAACTAAAATGGAAATGACATGCGAATTATTGCTGAAATGTGAGGCAAGCCAAACGCATCCTTACGATGAACGCCAGCCGACTGACATGAATCATGTTGTGCAGAAGAGTATTGATGTTTTCTGCCTCATCCCCCGAGGAATTATCATCCACCGGCGATATCAGAAAAATCTCTGGATCGTTGACACAGATTGCCTGGAAATGGAGAAGGCCTTGCTTGGCATATTTACGAATGCCTGGAAATCAACGGCAGTGGGCGAAAGGCTCTTCATAGAAACTCTGAATGTCATTTCGGAAACAGATTCGGAAGGCGGAGAACTGAGGGATAGATGCTTTGTTTGTATTTCAGTCACGGATATGGAATCCGGAATGGGTGACCAGGAATTTTTGCCTCATGCTGATTTCTCGCTCAGAGAGGGGGAAGTCCTTTTTTGGAATGGAATAGCATACGCATACAGCGCTGTTCGAAGGTACGGAGGCAAAATTGCAGTTCAAAGGCACTCCGGTAAAGGAACCACACTAAGAATATTTCTGCCCGCTTCCGGGAATAGAAGCCATTTCAGAGTGCAGAAAAGGGAAAGAGATGGGGTCCGGTTTGAACCCGGTAGCTAGCGCGTTTCCCCGCTGCTCGCGGCGGGATGCGAGCGACTCATGTTTCAACAGCTTCCATCAGACGGATTCCTTGGTCTGCTGTATCCATTCCTGAAGTCTGGCTTTGATCTCTTCCTTTAAAGCTCTGACCTTGTCCAATTTTTCCTCGTAGGTTCCTGTAAAGTTCGAAGGATCGGGGAAACTCCAGTGAACTTGTCTCGCGATGCCGGGGAAAACAGGGCAGCGTTCCGCGGCGGATTCGTCACAAACCGTTATCAGGCGGCTGTAAAGATTGCCCTTTCTGGTCAGGTCGAAAACCGCTCTTGTTTTCTTGCCCGTGATGTCGATTCCCTCTTCTTTCAGAACATCCACTACGATCGGATTCAACTCCCCCGGTTCTATACCGGCGCTAGCGGTTTCAAAACGATCTCCGGCTATTTTTCTCAACAGCTCTTCCGCTATCTGACTGCGCGCGGAATTATGAATACATACAAACAGAATCTTTTCTTTTTCCATACATCCTCCAATGAGCATGTTGAATGTTATCGAAAACGGTGCAGGATCAGGACTCGAATTTGTAACCGACTCCGCGAACCGTTTTGATCATGGTGCCGCCGGAACCGAGTTTGTGACGCAGACTTGCTATATGAACATCAATGGATCTGTCTGTGACGGCGTAGTCGCTTCCCCGGATTGCATCAACAATCTGGTTTCGTGTAAATACCCAACCGGGTCTGGAAGTCAGTGTCTGTAAAATCCTGAATTCTGTATAGGTCAGATCGATTTGTTTTCCTTTGAGCAATACCTCATGGTGTCCGGGGTGGATGAGCAGGTCTCCAGCCTTGATGATTGAATCCCCGCCGGATGAAACGTGAGCGGGAGCCGATCTGCGGAGAACAGCCCGCACACGGGCAACCATAACACGGGGGCTGAACGGCTTTGTGATATAGTCGTCGGCTCCCATCTCAAGTCCCAGAGCGATATCGGTTTCCGAGTTCTTTACGGTCTGCATGATAATGGGAATCTGTGCCGTTTTGGGATTACTCTTCAGGCGTTTCGTTATCTCCAAGCCGCTCATCCCGGGCAGCATCCAGTCGAGCAGAATCAAATCAGGCGATTTTTCAGTGGCCGCATGGATGGCCGACTCGCCGTCCATTGCGCAAAATACCTCGTAACCTTCTGCAGAAAGGTTGTATTGGATCAATTCGAGAATATCCGATTCATCATCGACCGCCAGAATCTTCTCTCCAGACATTTACTGCTCCGCTTCTTTTTTTGATTTCATAACACAGTTCAAATTTTAATCACAAGCCAATCGGTCTCACCAAATCTTAAATCAATGCTCATATGAAATTAACAAATACCCTTTAGAAGGGTACGCGTAGAGTTCTTAAAGTTCGTGCAGCCGTACCAAGATGGAATACCAGACGAAAGGGAATAATCATGAATCCTCAGAAGATCAATCAGGTCAAAAAACGTTTGCACAAAAAGTATCATGAATTAATGATCATCTCGGGTAATGCCATTATGGAAGACCCTGGTTCCGAATCATTGCTGATCCCAACGATCTAGCGGCAACAGAAACAATCCGGGATCTGCACTTTTTTTCCTGGGACAGGGAGCGACAGGTGATTATGCAACTGAGGCAAGCCATGCACCGCATCGATAGCGGGACTTTCGGAATTTGTGACCATTGTGGCGGGCGCATTCCGGAGAAACGGCTCCTGGCCTGGCCGACGGCGGCGCGATGCCTGCGCTGTCAGGCCGATCAGGAACGGCTCGATACAGTTGAATATGGAGGAAACACTCAGTGTGTTATGCTATTTTCTATATTAGATCGCCGGAACAATAAGCTATCTATCTTCTAATAATTTCTTGACGGGACTGATCTCTATAAAAGATGCACCGAATACATCTCCGAAGTTTCCGGCGATAACCACGACGAGATCCTCTTCGGTGAGATTGCCTGAAAGCAAGTGATGCCGTAAGGCCTTGTGGATGAATTCACGGCTGCTTTGAGTCCTCTCAATAAATTCCGGGAAAACCCCGAAAGAAAGGGCAAGCTGACGAATGATAGACCGGTCGTAACAGTGGGCAAACAGCGGCTTGCGTCCACGAAAGCCGGCCATGTTGCGGATGGAAGAGCCGGACGAGGTATCGGCGATAATGGCTTTGGCGTTGAGCTTGATGGCAGCCTCCACAGCAGTTTTGGTGAGGAATGCAGAGCGCTCGTTCGTAAGGACGACGGATGGTGTATCGTGAATATCGCTTCGTGATTTTTCAACCTCAACGGCAACTTTGGCCATCGTAGTAACCGCCTCGACAGGATAAGCACCATTGGCCGTTTCCGCGCTCAGCATGAGGGCGTCGCTTTTGCTGTAAATGGCATTGGCGATATCGCTGACCTCCGCCCGAGTCGGTCGCGGATTATGGATCATAGAATGAAGCATTTGTGTGGCAATGATAACCGGCTTGCGTTTGGCGATGCATTTATTGATGAGCATCTTCTGGATTCCCGGAATTCGCTCATAAGGGATTTCAATCGCCAGATCGCCGCGGGCGACCATGACCCCATAAGCTTGGTTGAGAACCTCATCGATGTTGTCGACCCCTTCCTGGTTTTCGATTTTGGCGATGATTTTAATCGGACTTCGATACTCATCCAGAATACTCTGAATGGCCAGGACATCCTCCTTACTCCTGACAAACGAGTGGGCAATAAAATCGACCTCTTCCCTGATTGAAAATCGGATAAATTCCTTGTCCCTTTCACTGAGAGAGGGCAGTTGAAAATTCACCCGCGGGACGTTTACGCTTTTGCGTCCCTCTATCGTGCCGGCATTCAGGGCCTCGCAGATCAGAGCGCTGTTTTGCTTCTGGCGCACTTGAAGTTCCACAGAACCGTCATCGATCAGGACGTGGCTGTGCAAAGGCACTTCAGCAACGAACCCCGCGTAGTCGACATAAATGCTGTTCCTTGTAGATTGTTGGCCGGGATTGCCCTGGATGGCAATGAAATCGCCTTTGGCGAGGCTAATTATTTCGGAAGTCTCATTTGTGCGCACCTCCGGCCCTTTGGTATCGATCATGATTGCAATTCGATGAGAAACCTGGCGGACGTTCCGGATGACCTTTGCTGCCCCCTCGGGGGACTGAAAGGCAGTATTCAGCCGAACAACGTCCATCCCTGATCGATGGAGTTTTTCGATGAATTCCGTTGAGCTGTTTTTGTCGGATAGTGTGGCAATAATTTTTGTTTTTTTTCTCATTTTTCTCCGTCCATCCAATCGTATTCAGCCTTCATGCATTCGCGTTTTTGAATCGTGCCTTGAACTAATCTCAAATCATTTGGGAGTATATGATATTCCGAAAAAGCGATCCAGCCCTATATTAGGGCTTTCAGTTTGTGTCATGTTTTCTTATTCACAAAATTGGTGTAATCTATTTTCGAATCGACAAGGCGGTTAGAAACATGCAGATGCTCCGGGTATTCCAAAATATTGAAGAAGCGGCCCTTCATTTTACAGAGAAATGGATTGAGATCTCCCATGATATTTTGCGAGAGCAATCCTTTTTTTCTGTTGCCCTCTCCGGTGGCGAGACTCCGATTCCGTTTTATCGAAAATTGGTCGAAACGGATTCCATGTTTCCCTGGGACAGGACGCATCTTTTCCTGGTGGATGAACGGTTTGTCCCGCCCGATCATCCGGATAGCAATTTCCGGATGATAAAAAGCAATCTGATTAATCATATTGGGATACCATCCGACAATATTCATTGCATCGTCACCGGAAAGGGTTCTCCTCAGCGTGCTGCTGAACTTTATGAGTTGGATATCCGGCATTTTTTTCATCTCCCGGAGCATAGGTTCCCGAGGTTCGATCTGATTCTCCTCGGAATCGGGGAAGATGGCCACACAGCCTCTCTATTCCCCGATCATCCTGTATTGGCCGAGCAGCAAAAGATCGCGTCGGCCGTTATAATGGACCAGCGTGGCCATGATCGAATAACCCTGACACTGCCGGTCCTCACCAGGGCAAAAAACATTATATTCCTTTTGACAGGAAGAAAAAAAGCATCCATACTGAACGAGATCGTAAAGAGCGAAAACCAATTCCTTCCAAAAACACCTGCCGCGTTGGTCAAGCCTGACGAGGGCAATGTTTATTTCCTGGCGGATGCTGCTGCGGGTTCGGAGGTGTCATATTAAGACCTGGGATCATGATATGAAAATAGTTCCGGCCTTGCTGGCGGAAAAACAAGAGATTTTTCTGGCCCGATTAAGGCAGGCAGAAACTTTCTCCGACTACATTCAGATTGATCTGATGGACGGCATCTTTGTGCCCTCAAAGAGTTTCCCGGTTGAAGATCTGAAGGATGCGGGTTGCAAAGTTCCTTTTGAA
>DHHG01000123.1 GCA_002403175.1 Syntrophaceae bacterium UBA4778
ATTTCGCTAATCCCCTAAATGGAATAATGGGGCGTTCTAAACTCCTGCAGCGAAAGCTCGAAATTTCGAAGGAGGGGGATAGCGTTCCGGATTTCAATGATATGTATAACAAAGTGATTCGGGATGTTGATCTGATTTCCAGAGATACGGATAGGCTCTCTGTTTTATTGCAGAACGTTGCAGAGAAGCTCAATGTCGTTAATAATAAACTATGTGTGCACGGAATTAATTTGTCCGAAATTCTAGCTATTGAAATGAGTTTTTTTGATTTCCACCTTGATTTCAAACACAATGTAAAAAAGACACTGGATCTGAGTCCAGATATACCTGAAGTGAACGGAGTTCCTGCCGATTTCTCCCTGAGCCTCTGGGCCTTGATCCGATGTGCCATGTTGCGTATGAAAAATTGCGATCTCCGGGAATTGGTTGTCGCGACTGAAAATCTCGGTGATTGTGTTCTTATTAAAATAGCCAATACGGGAACGTATATCAGTCAGGATGAATGGGTGAACATCGTAGGATTCCTGGAGAATAAAAACCCAAACATATCGGAATCAGAATTAGACAGTATGCTTCTGAGTTCGATCTTGCTCCTGACAAAATACCATGCTCAATTCCAATTGGATAACGTAAACGGAATGAGTTGCCTTAAAATTAGAATTCCTGTGAAGTAGCAGGAATCTAAAGTTTTTTTCTCGATATGTCGATCACTAGGGCAAGGAGTAATTTTTTGATGTCTTTGTGAGAGGCGGCTATGCTCAGGCCAATCGAATTACAACACGTGATGGCGCAATCCAATTCGATGGAACGTGTTCAACAGACACAGCAGCAGCACCCTGACCAGCAGCAGCGTTATCTCGATATTCAGGCCAAAGAGGAAAAAAAGCACGCCAAAGAGGCCGTCAAAGATTCAGAAAAATCAGAGCACGCCCGGGTGCAGGAGAAGAAAGAGGAAGAAGAGAAAAAGAAGCATAGCTCTGAACATTACAAAAAAGATGATGATAAAACTGAACCGGAAAAAGACCCCGATGATAGCGAACACGGCGGAATTATAGATATCAGAGTCTGAAATGGATCTACAGCTTCTTTTTTTATTCCAATCTCTTGCAGACGTAATCCTTTGTATTGCCATTTTTTTTATTCTCTTTCTGATCACAAGAGAAAACAAAAAGAGGCCCGTCCGGAACATCAACCCTGAAATCATTGCTGAATTTCAAAGAACTATTGATACATCTCATAATTCCATCAATCATCTGATCAAGGCGATGGACGAGAGCCGAAAGGCCTTGAAAGAGATTGCGTACGCGTTGGATGAACGGGAAAACCGATTGCGGTCCCTGATTGCTCAGGCCGAAAATATCGTCCAAAAATCTCAGATTGCAATCGAATCTGAAATCAGGCCCGATGGTTACGAAAGGGTTCTGGCGATGATTCGAGAAGGGCTCGAAGCGGAGGAGATTGCCGGTATCACCGGGTTGACCAGAGGTGAAGTTGAACTGATGATCAATCTGGACCGTAAAAAAAATGAGATACTTTAATGTCTTTTATTTCTATTCCTCAACTAACAAACCTTTCCAAAATCCCCTCTGTCGAAAAAATTTCTTCCAGTTTGCCTGGAATTGCTGTGGGCGATCTTTTGGAAGCAACTATCCTCAAAAATTTTGGATCTGAAAAATATTTGATTCGGATTAACGGTTCCGAGGCCGTTCAAGCGGAGTCTGCTTTACCACTTCGGATTGGAGATACTCTGAAACTCAGGGTGGATCAACTCCGTCCTTATTTGATGCTTGTCTTAGCGGATCAAAACAGCTTGGAAGGAGAACCGATTTCTGAATCTTTACGTCTTCAGAGGTCAAACCCGGGAGCGCTTCTAGAGTTTATATCCAACCTCTCCGATGTTATTAACTCAAAGGAACTGAACCGGTTCTTGCCATATCTTAATCAGGAAAATATAAAGAATCTATTGAGAATACTTGATTCTTTAGCGCTGTCCCCCAAGGCAGACAGAAACCAATTTTTCAAGGAGTATATCGACAATCTCGGTCTGCAATGGGAAAACAATTTGGGCGATGCATTGAAAAAGGGAGGTGTCGATCAAGAGAAGGCCGGCCTGAAAGGGGCTCTGATGAAGCTTTCAGAGGAGCTATACGGCATGACTCGACATGATGGTGAGGCCCGCAACCGATTGGATGTGCTGCAAATGATCCTCACCGGTTCTGTAAAGACATTAGAGTCGGAGCAGATCATCAATGTCCTGAACCAGGAAAATGAAAACAGGTATCTGTTTCAAGTTCCGCTTTTTTTCCCATCCGGAACCAGAATGTCTGATATTTTGATTGAATTCGCAGGAAAAGGCCAGAGGAAAGAAGGACAGGAGGACTTTAGAATTTTATTTTTGCTGAACATGGATGCAATCGGAGATATTTCTGTCCAGATTGGAATTCGCGGTTGGGTCTTGAACTGTCAAATCCTATGCACAAACAGGGATTCCTGTGGTTTTATTGCCTCCTCTCTACAAAGGCTGGAAGATGGACTAGCAGGGCTTGGATTCAAAATCGGATCGATGAAATGTAATTTTGAGAATGATCTTGCTGAAGAAAGAGAGATATTCAATTCTGCACGGATGATGAATGAATTTGAGGCTGTTAACATATTTGTCTGAAGCGGATTCATCAAATTTGAGGCCTGATGATAAAAAAGAAACAGGATAAAGTTAGGACCGCTGCTGCAATTCAATATGATGCCAAGCGGGATATTGCTCCTCGTGTTACTGCAAAAGGAAAAGGGGAGATCGCCGAGAAAATTATTGAATTGGCCCGGAAGAATAACGTCCCGATCAAAGAAGATCCGGCTCTAGTACAGGTTCTGTATCAGCTTGATCTTGACGCCAATATACCTCCGGAACTCTACAAAGCAATTGCCGAGGTTCTCGTATTTGTCTATTCCTTAAATACGGATTGGAGGACCAAAAGCCAGAAAAGCTGAGGTCCTGAATCCCTCGTCACCTGTCACCCGTGACTATTCACTATTTACTATACTATTCCCTTTTATCTTATCTCTCTGCATATCGGTCCAGATAACTCCTGATATACTTCGCTACCCGCTCCTTTGATTTGTAGATACCGAAATGGCCTTCACAAAGAATATCGGCATTGAGATCCAGAAGCGATTGCATGGAAGTGCGCCATTGCTCAAGATCCGATCCGAATTCCCAGCTGAAAGGACCATGGATGTCCTGGCCGAAAAGAGTGCGTATACCACCACGATCGAGGTAGACTGAGATTGAGCCCGGTGTGTGCCCTGGTGTGTGGATACAGTGGATTTCATCTCCTCCAATGGAAATTGTTTCGTGTTCACCGATAAGGTGCCTGTGTACCCGTGTTGTTGGTAGCTGAATCTTATACCAGCTTGACGCTGTTAGAGTTGGATCTCCGGACTCAATTGCGTCTGCATCAAGAGCGTGGGCCAAAATGGAACAACCGTATTTTTTTCTGAAGAATTCGACGCCTCCGATGTGATCGACATGACAATGGGTGAGTATTACAGTTGTTATTTTTTCAGGAGAAAGCCCGGCTTCTTTTGTATTCTCGATTATCAAATCGGGTTCTCTTCCCGCTCCGCTATCGATCATTATTAGCTCCGATGCGCACGCAATAATATAAATTGAGGCGTCTGCAGAGTCGCTCAGGTCCGGTCCCCCAACCTGATAAATGCCTTCCGTGATGTACTCAAACTCTCCCATAAATTCCCTCTTATTTTTAATTCTAACTCTATATCCGATTCTAAATCAGTAATAGGGAAAAAATTGCCCTGAGCGTCAAAAATTTCCCGAATGTCATTTCTAGGATTTCGGAATTCCGCTTCGATTTAAAAAAAATGAGCTGTTTATAGTTTGAAATTAATTCGATGAGTGAAGAACCTTGCCAAAACATTTTCCTCATATTATCCAGAAAAGTTTAATAACTCCGGATATTAATTATCTTTTATTAAATTACTCTCTGAAA
>DHHG01000091.1 GCA_002403175.1 Syntrophaceae bacterium UBA4778
CGGAAGCCGATATCCGCAAGGCAGAAATCACCACCCGTGATATCGATCGCGGCGCTTTCCCCCATTTATAAAAATATATTGACCTACCCAGACCTTTGCTTTATTATTTCCCCTCTCTGAAGGGGAGTAGTTATTCAGTGCAAGGTCAACATACTGGCGAGATAACCGCCTGGCCTTGCCGTTGGTGGATGCCAATTAGCGAGACCTTCAGTGCGATCATTCGCGCTGATGTCTCGCTTTTTTATTTTAAGGAGATCTTCGTGGTATTTTCAACATCCTCACAAATCGGACAAGTCAGGAGTCAAATATGGAAGCGATGATTTTTTCAACAGTGATCGTTGCACTCGCTGAAATGGGCGACAAAACTCAGTTGTTGTCGTTTGTGCTTGCAGCGAAGCTAAAGAACAAAGGGGCTATTGTCATGGGTATCTTCTTCGCAACCCTGGCCAATCATTTCGCTGCGGGTTACGTTGGAACCTGGCTGGCAAGTCTCGTATCTGCTCAAACTCTGAGGTGGATTGTCGGTATATCCTTTTTTGCTTTCGGCGCATGGGCTCTGATACCTGACAAGCTCGAGGAAAACCGGAAATTGCGAGGTGCGGGTGTATTCGTGACCACACTCATAGCGTTCTTTCTCGTGGAAATGGGCGACAAGACCCAATTGGCCACGATCGCCTTGGCGGCTCGCTATGATTCACTTGTTGCAGTGGTCATGGGAACCACCCTGGGCATGATGATCGCGAATGTTCCGGCGGTCTGGATCGGAGAAGCACTATCCAAAAAGATAAACATGAAAATCATGCGCTGGATCGCAGCAGCCCTGTTTGTCGTGCTGGGCATTTTATCCCTGATCGTACCAATTTCAAAGGTATAGGAAATTTCTGCCCAAAAAATCAAAATAGGATATTTTTTTGACCGTTGCAATACCCTATAGACCCCATCGATTAAGGGAGATACTGGGACAGTGGGATTAAACAACTGGAAGACAAGAGCCGAGGAATTAAAACGAGAGGCATACTCGCTTTATTTATGCTCACGGCATCCGAGAACTCCTATCTATGTCAAAATTTTCGCGCTTCTCATAGTTGCCTATGCGATGAGCCCCATAGATTTGATTCCGGACTTCATTCCGGTTTTCGGCTATCTCGACGATCTTGTACTGATTCCTCTCGGAATAGCCCTTCTCATTAAAATCATGCCATATGATATCCTGGAGGAATGCAGACTAAAGGCCAGTTCCCTTCCGGATGCCTCAAAACGGAAATCCTGGATTGGAGCTGCCATCATCATTACCTTATGGGTAATATGCATCTTTTTGGTGTATTGGAGCATCAGGAAATTATATTGAAAGCTGCCGGCCTGATAGCCACCATTCCTTTCCTGATGCAGCATTGCGTTCCGGTTTTGTTTGAAAAAGAACCACCGGCTCCTCACCTTGCTCAAAGACCTTATCTGGATTCACTGCGAGGTGTTATGTTTGTGTCATGCTGATCGGCAATGAATACGGCAACCCCGATAAGAAGCGTTTCAGCTATGGATCGTGAGTACCGTCTGGCCCATGAACTGAAGCTTTCCACGATTGTTCTTCTGAAGGGAATGACGGATAACGGCAGATCATCGAAGACAATTGGATCTCATCAATGCTATCAAGAAGGCCGGTCATACATATAAAAGATTTCATGATCGGGGAGACCTCAAGCCGGAAATCATGCGGGCGCTGATACGTACTCTGGCCGAGGAATTCGGCATCTGTGCAAGCCCGGCCGAAGTGGACGAGAGCGAGCATCTTATAGAAGCCGCATCAACATTCGAGACGACGGCATTGCCGGATATCCCGGTAAGCGCTCTTGATCAGAAACTCATTGAAGCATACGCGACCCGGATCTCCGCTGATACAGATGAAACGTGGACAGCCGCCGATGTGCTCCGTTCCCGCGGTCTTGCGATTAGAGGCGATGAAACCATGCTGGCCAATGCCGCGGCGGTTAGTTCTCTTCGGGTTCCACCCGGCCAATCGTTTCCCTCAATACGAAATCCTCGTTGATGCTTATGACGAAACGCGGATAACCGGGCGACCAAAGGGGCAACTCAATATAAACACACCTCCTTCCCCGCGCCTTGAAGAGATACTCACGTTCATCGACGGCCATACGTTCCATCCGCTTCGCGTCGTCGGTTTCGACAACATTCGACTTGATGAGTATCCAAAACAGGCAATTAGAGAAGCTCTTCTCAATGTCGTTGCGCATCGTAATTGCCAGCCCCGGCTATCTGCTTAAACCCCTTACATTGGCAAAGCTCCGCAAGGGGAATTATCGTCCGTGTTCCCGCAATCCCCTCATTGCCCAGGCGCTTTGCATGCTCGATAAGATGGAGCAACGCGGAACGGGATTCGCCCGCATGCGCGACGCCATGCTCAACCATGGCCTTGATGCACCCATACTCAATCAGCAGGATGGGTTTTTCATTGTAACCCTCCCCGGACCCGCGAAGGGCAACTTCTTGCTTGCGGATCCTGTTTGTGGATTTGAAACAAACCTGCAAGCAGGGTAAGAGGATTGGTGTTTTTAAAAAGAAAGAGGGACTTCATAACTGTATTAAATCCCTCTGCTTATGGTGGACCAGGGCAGAATTGAACTGCCGACACTCGGATTTTCAAGCATGGCCTCTGAGTTTTACAACCTCCTCAAAATATTACAACTAATTGAAATCATATATTTTATTATTGTCATATATATTCTTGTTTTGGGCAGTTTTAGCAGATTTTGGATTGATTTTCTCACACAGATTCTCACACAAAAAACTCTCGAAAGGTCTCCCTTAATTTCATTGATTCTGGAAAAGAAAACAGATGATGAGGTGACGAGTGTGCTGAACTGGGTTTGGAATAGGGTATGCATACAAGAACTTGAACGCATATTCAGGGGCAACGAGGGGAGACGGTATGGCGAAATAAATTGAAATATCCATTCAGGATCGGCTTAGCTAATCCCCAAGAGCACGACCATCGGGCATAGGTCGCTCATTACTATCTAAAAGGAACTTGAGTTGACAGCGGCAGTCTCACCCTCCCGGATCGCCGGTTTTATGCCACTAACAAACCCAGATTTTTTTCTTCAAAGAACTCCTTCCTGTCACGGAAGGTCTGCATGGGCGTTTTGCTTTTACAGCGCTTGCCTTGATGGGTTCGCTCTTCATTGTACTTCCTCATATACTCATCGAGATCGATTTGCAAGGTCTCCAGACCGGCGTAGATTGCGACTTTGGTCCTTTAACCCCTCTGAACCGAGTTGCTCGTAACGACGTAGCCACTTGCGTAGGGTCGGACGAGATATGCCGCATTTCAAACATACAGTCCCAGAATTGCCATATTTTTTGTAAAGCTCAATCCAGCGCAAGCGTTTCCTGATCTCAGACTCCATTCAGGCACTATATACGTTGAAACGATCTATGTAAACCACACAAATGTCCTAAAAGAAGCAGTGGGATCTATCAGGCAAAAAGTTGGAAATGGCAGGCTTTTGCTCCAATTCAACATACGCTATGGTTTTTGGAGAAATCTAGTCGGGATATCGTAGTTTTCTTCTTTCCTTTGCCTATTTAACATTTCTTCGTATTGATATCACAAAATATCAATTATTTTTTCCTTGCAGTTTCAATTGTCTTCCTTGCGTTTTATTTTCTAACCTTTGCTTTTAGGAAACCTATTTTTTTGGATAACGATATGCACGTCAGCTTTTTTTAGAATATCTCAATTGCTGATGGTTGCATGCGGACAAACATGTTGTTGTTTTGTAGCCTGCCAATTTGGTTTTTTCGGCATATAATAAATAATAGTTCATTTAAGGAACAAGGCCCTCTAAGCTTGTTTTATTTTCTCCCATTCTTTCAATTCCGCAACAATCTGGTTCCAATATTTGAACTCGTAGTCCGCCATTCGATATTTTTCGGATTACAGTAATTCTTCTTGCCCTTTGATCGAGCTAGAAAAGAGGAGTTCCAATTCATTCCATTTTCTTAATTCCTCGACTACTTCACTCCAATGAGCGAGAATGTAGGACAGTGATTTTCACGAAATCTTGATCCCCTGAATAGATCAAAGTTCGAGACCATGTGCCGCTTGGAAGCTCTATATTGACTAGAAAATTACGGCCATGAATCTCGATCGGCTCTCTTGATCCGGGTTGCACGGCACAAAATTTCAGAACTCACGGAAACGTATGCACGGAAAGGTTGCTCGATTATTGCCCTTTCTACCTGTTTATACTCGGTTACGTCCTGAGCAGTACCAAACAAGCGCACTACTGTGCCTTCATTGTTCTTTGAAGAATATCCTATTGAACGAATATACTTGATTACACCTGCGGATGTAATGATCCTGTATTCGTGTTCTAAAGGTTTCCCATTGAATCTGACTTCTTGATTATTTTTTAGAAATGAGGAGATGTCTTCGGGATGGATTAGATTCACGAAATGTTCGATATCCAATTCTTGTTTTTCAAGTTCAAAAATACGGTACAATTCTTCTGACCAGTGGAGTTTTCCGCTCATGAGGTTATGGCTCCAACTTCCTACTTTTGTGACCCTCTGTGCTTCAGATAACTCCTCATTGCTTTCTTTCAACTGATTCTCTATCCTCTGGCGCTCCTTTATTTCCTCCTTTAAATGTGCATTGATTTTCTCCAGTTCATAAGTCCGTTCTTTAATAATTTCGGAAAGCTGATTTCTATATCTCTCAAGCTCTATTTCCGCCTCCTTGCGTTTTCGGTGCTCGTAAGCCTCACAAAGAGCCCGTCGGATTGCCGGTATGAGTCTTGAAAATTTTCTTTTTAAAATGTAATCAGTCGCTCCTCCTGTGAGTATTTCAATAGCACTTTCCTCTCCGATTGCTCCGGTTATAATAATAAACGGGGTGTTGGGGCAGAGTTTCTTTTTTATCTTTAGTGCTTCAGCACCATTGAAACCGGGGAGATCATAATCGGAAAGGATAAGATCAGGTTGAAAATCCTGGAGAGCCTTGGTGTATGCATTCCGGTTTTCGACGGCTTTAGAAGTGAATTGATATCCGGCACCCCTTAGCTCATATTCCAGAAGCTCTCGATCGGCAGGATTATCTTCTAGAATGAGTATCCGGATGTCCTCAAAAACTTCGGGTAGTGATGCAATCATGCCTCTAACACCCGTCCGTCCAGATTTAAAATGGTCCGTATTACCTATCAAACCTTGTCTACGTGGGATTTAGGGTGTAGGAATCTATTCTCAACTACTTATGTAAAAGCTTACGAATATTGTATTAGATGTCAAGCGTAAATTCTGGCTTATTAAAAACAAAATTGACTACATATTTTCTACTCAATTATTCATTCCAAAATTGATCTTAATTAAAGGTTTGTAGATACCGTTCTTGCCTTTCTCCTTAAGCTGCTAATGCGATCAGTAAGGGATTGCGTTGTACGTACCAGTGCTGGCATGGCCGTGTGAGGGGTATATGCCCATTTTACACAGTCGCGGTTTTCCCTTTATGCAAATTCCCGATAGAGTCTCTTCCGATGCGAGCCCGATAAAAGCCACCCGTTCATGGCTCATCTTTGTTGCGTCGGGACGTATGTGCGCAACAACTCGGCAAACTGTTCGGGCACAACGGGTTTGCTTAAATAGAACCCCTGCATCTCATCACAGGCGCGTTCCTGCAGAAAATCCATCTGCTCCTGAGTTTCCACACCTTCGGCCACGACGGTAAGGCTGAGGGTCTTGCCCATGGCAATGATCGCCTCGGTAATCGCTTTATCCTCAGAATTATCAGGAATATTACGAATAAAAGCTCGATCCACTTTGAGCGTGTCAACAGGGAAGTGCCTGAGTTGGGCCAGGGAAGAGTACCCGGTACCAAAATCGTCGATGGCGAGTCGCACTCCCAACCCTTTAATCTGGGAGAGGACCTTGATCATGCGCTCGGGATCTTGCATCACCATGCTTTCGGTAATTTCGAGTTCCAGCAGATCCGGCGACATACCGGAATCCTCCAGCACTGTTTTGATATCCTCGATCAGACCTGCATCTGTGAGTTGGCGGAGAGATAAATTCACCGCCATGCAAACAGGGGGTAGACCCTGACGTTGCCAAGCGACATTCTGGGCACAGGCGGTTTTCAGTACCCATCGTCCGATGGGTACGATCAGACCTGTTTCTTCGGCAACAGGAATCAATTGCTGGGGCGGTACCGAACCAAGTGATGGGTTCTGCCAGCGCAGAAGGGCTTCCACTCCGGTGATCGCACCGGTTTTGAAGTTCAGCTTGGCCTGATAATGCAGGTAAAACTCTCCTAGCTTCAATGCCTGCCGCAGGTTTGTCTCGATCAGGAGGCGCTCAATCGATTGCGATTTGATGCCTTTGGAATAGAATTGGTAGTTATTCTTTCCTTCCTCCTTAGCAAAATACATGGCTATGTCGGCTTTTTTCATTAAGGATTGCTCGTCCTCTCCATCCTTGGGATAAATGCTGATGCCGATGCTTGCCGTTATACGACATTCCTGATCCATAATCGTCATCGGTTTGATGACGGTAGAGAGAACAGTGCGGGCCACTGTGGCGACCGGTCCCATGCCATTCACTTCCTCAATCAATATGACGAACTCATCCCCTCCCAGACGGGCGATAACATCGACAGCCCTTAGCGTCTGTCTCAAACGCGTTGCTATTTCTTGCAACAGCATGTCACCTGCTTCGTGGCCCAGTGTATCGTTGATAATCTTGAAGCGATCCAGATCGATAAAGAAGACGGCGAGCTGTCGTTTATAGCGCTGCGCTGCCTGGATCGCGTG
Source organism: Syntrophaceae bacterium UBA4778 (assembly GCA_002403175.1). The sequence continues at coordinate 6,822 of DHHG01000091.1, forward strand.
GTTCAGCAACTGGCTGAACATCAGGCGGTTGGGGAGACCCGTCAGGACATCATGTGTGGCGAGATACTCAATCTTCTCTTCGGAGCGTTTACGCTCTGTGATGTCATGCCCGACCCCCCGAAACCCAATAAGCTCGCCCTTACTGCCTTGTTTGGGAAAGATGGAAAACTCGATAAAAGTTAGGCGGCCATCCGGCAGGCCAAACTCATGGAGGAAGTTTCTGACGGCTTTGCCTGTTTTACGGACCTGATGAAATAACTCGTAAGTGGTGCCTTGGTCTTCCGGTTTGATGAAGTCCCGAAGCTTCCTTCGGGTCAGTTCTTCAGGGGGATATCCCAGGTTTTTGGCGAAGATCTCGTTGCAGAAGAGGAAGTTGTCATCCAGGTCGGTCTCGAAATACCATTCCTCCATCTCTTCCATAATGGTGCGGTATCTTTCTTCCGATTGCTGTAGCTTTTCTTTCAGAAGCTTGCGTTCAGTGATGTCCCTGGCAATACCTCGCAATCCGGTTGGGTTCCCCTCCAGATCTCGTATAAGCGAGATGGATGTATCCATAAATGCCTTCGTTCCGTCTTTTCTGGTAATTTCCAATTCATACGACTGAACGGGTATCCCGGTTTTGATAATTTCGGTGGTGATATGAGCCAGAGTTTTAAAGTTCTCTTTTTCCATATACTTGATAGGATGCATGCCGAGCAATTCCTCTCGGGTGTATCCGAGATTTTTGCACTCAGCATCATTGACTGAAGTAAAATGACCGGAAAGGTCAGCCTCAAAGTAGCTATCCACCATTTGTTCTACCATGTTGCGATATTTCTCTTCGGACTGGCGGAACCTGTCTTCCATGCGCTTACTTTCGGTAATGTCCATGAAGCTTCCGAGTGAAGCCGGTCTGCCATTATGTATGATGGAAGTTATCATTTCCATGACCCACATTATTTTGCCATTTTTCTTGATGAACCTGTATTTGTAAGGCTCAATGTGCTTGCCCTTCAGGATCTCGATGGCCTTTTCTCTGACCATCGCCCTATCATCGAGGTGAAGATAATCAAGAGGATTGTTGCCTACGAGCTCTGTGTCCGAATAACCGGTAAGCTTCCGAAAGGAAGAACTGGTATAGACAAGCGTGCCGTCCTGCACGACGTACACACCAACCCCCATATGGGACATAATGATTTCAGGCAGGTGGGGAAAATCGTTTATTCTGGAGTCGCGTTTCTTGCCTTCTTTGATCGATAACTGAGATTTCACTATCATGGTCATGTCGCTTACCCCTCCTATGAACCGTGCAACGAATTGGGAATGGTTGCTGTTGTTCCATTATTTTTAAATCCGGAGAACCAATAATGCTCGATCGTTAATAATCCCAAGGTATGGGTCGTCAAATGTTTCGCCGCATAGTTTTCTCCTGAAAAGATTTCTCCAGCTAAACTGTTTGAAGTTCCAGTAAATGAGGACTTTTTATGCAAATACAGTGCCATTATTTTTTATATGCACATGTTTTCAACGATGCAATTTTATGTAGAATTTTTCTTATGTTGTTAGTTGTCATTCTGCCATCACCTGTCAATATTTTGTCCATATAATAATCGTTAAAGCCTACATATATTCCTGCCGATAAAAAAAATAACGAAAAGAATTATGGTTCAATCTGGTTAGCTTCTATACAAAGCATGGAGGCACTATGAACGTTATTGATTCTTACGTATTCAACTGGAGAAGTCCACCCAACCTTCGTACAGGCTCAAATAAAGCCGATTCAGCAATCGACAAATTACTTTCAAGAAAATCCATATTTGTAAGCTACGGAACTACAACAATAAGGCTTGCTGCCGTAATAATAAACCAGAACACGGGAGAGGTAATCAACATATATGTGCCGGAACCAATAAAATTATTCAAGGATCACATTGAAATTATCGCGTAGGTATATATTCGTTTAATAACATTTTTTTTTACCGAGGTGAGGTGCTATGAACTACTTGTCTAATAGGAAAACTGAGTTGATGAACGAGATAATTTCCCTGAAAAAGAAAAGCCATATCCTGGAACAAATTAATTTGAAATACGCTCAAATGAATGAAGAGCTATCCGAAATCGGTAATTGTTTTGATCAATTATTAGAGAATAGCCCAATATATATTTTCTTAAAAGATGATCAAGGCAGATCAATTCGGTTAAGCCGAAATTTTGAAGATATGCTGGGAAGTCCAATAAACGAGTTGCTCGGTAAACCTATGGACGACATCTTTCCACCTGGGTGTGGGAGAAATATGAGTATTGATGATCTGCATGGGTTAAATGATTCGAAACAAATAACTACTGAAGAGCAGTTTAATGGAAGATTTTATACAACCACCCAATTTCCAATTCACTTGGAAAAGCCCGGCTATATTGCAGGATATACGATAGATATTACCGATCAGAAAAAATTAAGTGATGACCTAACCAATAGTGAAGAGAAATTCCGAAAAATATTCTATATCAGCCCGGACCCTACATGTATTCAGCGTTTCGAAGATAGCATCATCATTATGATTAACGAAGCCTTCACCAAGACATTTGGTTATACAGAGGAGGACATTATCGGGAGAAACGATATTGATTATAATTTCTGGAACAGTATCGATCAAAGGGGAAAAATCGTTGAAATTTTAAAAAACAACGGAAACTTGATAGATTTTCAATCTGAGCTGAAAACGCGACAAGGAGAAATCTTAAACGTTATGATATCGGCAGCAATGATTGATTTAAACGGCATACCACACGTTATAAGTATTACTCGGGATATAACCAGACACCTTAAAATTCATAAAAATCTCGAAGACTCTCTGAGCCGATTACGACGCTCCTTGGAGACGACTATTCAGGTCCTCTCTTCGGCAGTGGAGGCGAGAGACCCCTATACTGCAGGACATCAGCGACGAGTCACAAATTTGGCTCGGATGATTGCCACTGAAATGTGTCTACCCAGTGAGTTGGTTGAAGGCATACGTTTAGCGGGGCTTATTCATGATGTCGGGAAGATCAGAGTGCCTGCCGAGATTTTGAGTAAACCCAGCAATCTTTCTGAGCACGAATATGCTCTGGTCCAAGAGCATGCCCAGCTTGGATATGAAATTTTAAAAGATGTGGAATCACCTTTTCCTCTAGCAGACATTGTACGTCAACATCATGAACGTATAAATGGCTCAGGTTATCCCCAAGGACTTGATGGGAAAAATATTTTAATTGAGGCCAGAATCCTATCTGTGGCGGATGTTGTAGAAGCCATGGCTTCTCATCGACCTTACCGTCCGGCCCTTGGGATTGATACAGCCCTGGAGGAAATAAAAGCGGGGAGAGGCACTGAATTTGACCCCAATGCTGTTGATGCCTGTTTAAAGATATTTAAAGAAGACAATCCTTATTTGCATAATGACCGTAAGGCTTGGCATGTGTAGAATCGCCATAGAATTGATAGAATTATAATGGGATTCTGAAAGGAAATTAGGATGCAAATAAAATCAGACTATAAATTATTGTTCCTGCTCATTTTTATATCATTCCTAATCATAGTTGGAGAAATTATAGGAATTTACGGAATACCTGCGGCGGAAAAAGCCATTAAGGATATAAATAAAATTCGACTATCTGAAATCAGAGAATTGGAGAATATCAAAGATGCCAAAGCACACTGAAATGAGAGGTGGTCTGGGTTGTTCAGACGGAAAACAGGGATTCATAAGTGGGAAATGGTCCGGTGCGCAATCCCCGAACCAACGGCAAAGCCGAGCGGGTCATCAAGACCTCATGGAGTTCTGTCACAATAAGAACCGGTTTTACTCCTCGGAGTATAAAACGGAACTCAAGCGGTTCCTGAATTACTATAACAGCTTCCGTTCCCATAAAGGGATCAATGGCCTAATACCGGAAGAAAAGTTGATCGAATACTTTTATCCCGAAATCCCGAAAAACTGTAAACAATGATCGACCGTGTTACACCTGATCGGATGAGGTATGAAACGGTCTCCTATAATAAGCTTTGAGAGAGGAATGGGTGTAAAAATTATGAACACCGAAAGAAAACCCGATGCGATTCTGGAACTAATGGATGGAAGGTATATACACGCAGAACTGGTACGACCCTTTACTCCGGACGACAATGAAATCCTGGTGAAACCGGAAATGAGCGACAATGTGCAAAGATTTTTTCTCGCCAAAGTATGTTGTGTTCTCATGAAGCCGGACTTCCTGCTGTTGGGAAAAGAGCAGTACGCGGAGGAGGTGGTGACGTCAACAGGAAAGATTTATCATATAGCTGTCCTAAACAATCCAAAATCCCGCACCGGTTTTTATACATTTCAATCTGAGGTAAACAGTCCTTACAGGCTTATATTCTTTACCAATCATGGGGTGATGTCTCGCAAGCGGGAAAGTTTCATCGGTGAAATCCTCAGGAAAGAGGAGTTGGCCGACCCCGAGACCATCAATGATGCATTGAAGGAACAGAAAAGGCTGCGGGAGCGCCGCCTGGGCGATATTATTTCCGAAGAGCAAGGAGTTGTAAAAAAGTCCATTGAGAAAGCAATCGAAACTTCTTACCGGGGAAGGAAAGGTTACCCTCCGGATGAGGACCGGAAACATTCTGGTCAATTCCGGAGTAATTTCAGGAGAACAGTTAACAGAAGCCCTGTCCAGTCTGGAAAGCGGAAAAAGTAAAAAACTGGAAGTTTACTCATCGAAAAAGGCTTGATCACAGAAGAACAACTTCTGATGGTACTGGCTCTGAAATTTCGACTGCGGTTTGTAAATATTGACACAGGAGCTCCAACCAAACAGGTTCTGGATCTTGTTCCGGCCAATAGGGTCTAGGAATTTAGATACTTCCACCGGCGTTATCCGGACAAATCCTGTTGTAGCAACATCGGTGCCGGCCAATCACATCATTCCTGATTCGCTTCGTTTTTATTTGAAACGTCCCATTGAGATGGTTGTTGCCTCTCCGGATCAGATCTCCAGGGCGATTATCAAATACTATCCTTGGAGTATAAAACGGAACTCAAGCGGTTCCTGAATTACTATAACAGCTTCCGTTCCCATAAAGGGATCGATGGCCTAACATCGGAAGAAAAGTTGATCGAATACTTTTATCCCGAAATCCCGAAAAACTGTAAACAAAGGTTGTTACACCTGATCGGATGAGGTATGAAACGGTCTCCTATAATAAGCGTTTGAGAGAAGAATGGGTGGAAAAATCATGAACACCGAAAGAAACCTCGATGCGATTCTGGAACTAATGGATGGAAGGTGTATACACGCAGAACTGGTACGACCCTTTACTCCGGACGACAATGAAATCCTGGTGAAACCGGAACAGAGCGGTAGTGTGCAAAGATTCTTTCTCGCCAAGGTATGTTGTGTTCTCATGAAGCCGGACTTCCAGCAGTTGGGAAATGAGCAGTACGCTGAGGAGGTGGTGACGTCAACAGGAAAGATTTATCATGTCGCTGTTCTAAGCAATCCAAAATCCCGCACCGGTTTTTATGCGTTTCAATCTGAGGTAAACAGTCCTTACAGGCTCATTTTCTTTACCAATCATGGGGTGATGTCTCGCAAGCGGGAAAGTTTCATCGGTGAAATCCTCAGGAAAGAGGGGTTGGCCACCCCCGAATCCATCCATGAGGTATTGGAGGAACAGAAAAGGTTGAGGGAGCGTCGCCTGGGCGATGTTATTTCCGAAGAGCACGGGATCATCAAAAAATCGATTGAAAATGCAATCGAAACTGCTTACCGGGAAGGAAAAGTTACCCCCCGGATGAGAATCGGAGACATTCTGGTCAAATCCGGCGTGATTTCGGCGGAACAGATGACTGAAGCCCTGTCCAACCAGGAAGACGGCAAAAAGAAAAGGGTTGGAAAGTTACTGGTCGAAAAAGGCTTGATTACAGAAGATCAGCTTCTAATGGCACTGGCCTTGAAATTTCGACTGCGGTTTGTGGACATGGAGGCAGAAACTCCGTCCCAAGATGCTCTGGATCTTGTTCCGGCCAATATGGCCCATGAATTAAAAATACTTCCCCTAGCTTTAAACGAACAATGCCTGATTGTAGCGACATCAGAGCCGACCAATAGCGCTATTCCTGATTCGCTTCGTTTTTATCTGAAGCGTCCCATTGAAATGGTAGTTGCCTCACCGGATCAGATCTCCAGGGAAATTCTCAAACGTTATCCTTCAAAGGATGTAGATGAAATTCTTCAGGGGGCATTTCCGGATATCGGGGATGAGCCGGAATTAGAACCGACTGAAGCAGACTCAGGCATCAGCGAATCGGATTCGCACATTGTCATGCTGGTGAATCAGATTCTTCAGGATGGATATAACAAAGGAGCTTCCGATATTCACTTCGAGCCTGGCTTCCGGTCGGAGCCTTTTCAAGTCAGGTACCGCATCGACGGGACCTGCCGAGTGGTTCATCAGATTCCATCCGGATTTAAAAGAGCTATCATCTCCCGAATTAAAATCATGTCCAATCTTGATATTTCGGAACGCAGAAAGCCTCAGAGCGGAAAGATACTCATCACGAGCCACGACCAGAAAATTGAATACCGGGTCGAAATTTCGCCGACCGTTGGAGGAAATGAGGATGCCGTTCTGAGAATACTTACCTCCGCAGAACCCCTTCCGCTGGAAGACATGGGTTTTTCCGAAAGTAATCTGAAAGCATTCAGGAGCATTCTGAAACAGCCTTATGGAATGATCCTCTGTGTTGGGCCGACGGGCTCCGGTAAAACGACGACCCTGCATTCGGCTCTGAAATCCATCAATACACCGGAAGTAAAGATCTGGACTGTAGAAGATCCGGTCGAAATCACCCAGAAAGGACTCAGGCAGGTTCAGGTTCACGCAAAGATTGGCTTGACCTTTCAGGAGGCGCTACGTTCATTTTTGCGTTCCGATCCAGACATCATCATGGTAGGGGAAATGCGGGATGCGGAGACGACCAAGATAGCGCTGGAGGCCTCGCTTACCGGCCATCTGGTACTTAGTACCCTTCACACGAACAGTGCTCCCGAAACGGTAGCTCGGCTCATCGAAATGGGAATGGACCCGTTTAATTTTTCCGACTCTCTCCTCGGCGTGCTTGCACAGCGTCTGGCACGGCGACTGTGTGTAAAATGTAAAGAGACCTATCATCCCGATCCAGATGAATATGATGAATTGATGATGATTTACGATCGGCAGTGGTTCCAGGAACATAACATGCAGCCCTATTCTCCGGATTTAACCCTGATGCGTAGAGTCGGCTGCGAGGCTTGCAACGGCGGCGGTTACAAAGGAAGGATTGCCATCCATGAACTTCTGGCAAATACGGATAGCATCAAGCAGTTGATACGCCGAAGGGCTGAAATGGATGAATTAAGGAAAACTGCCATCAGAGAGGGAATGAAAACATTGCAGATGGATGGTGTAGAGAAGGTCTTCCAGGGACTCACCGATCGTGATGAGCTTTTGCGAGTTTGCCGCTTGGAAAACAGCGGAGGATAACCCGTCAGTCGCGTGTTCGTGCAGGTTCTCTAATTTTTCAATGTCAGCCCTGGCTGGGCTTCCAATTCTGCCCGGGTGTTCGAATCTGCACCTCAGAATGTGGAAGGATTCATTGCTACTCCTTACCATTCCTCCTTCAGCAAATCGAAAACCGAATATGATAAGCTACGAGTTGTAAAAGGAGTGTACTATTATGCCCAAATACCACGTTGCATTATCCTTTGCTGGTGAAGATCGCGCGTATGTCGAAAAGGTGGCTTTGCAGCTCCAAGCCAAAAAGGTTGACGTTTTCCATGATAGTCTTGAGGAAGTTGACCTCTGGGGAAAAGATCTTTACACTCTTTTATCTGAAGTTTACTTAAGAATGCCGCTCTTCACAGTCATTTTCGTATCTGATTCGTATCGTATTAAATGGTGGACAAACCACGAAAGAAAATGTGCCCAAGCTAGGGCCATGGATAATAGCGAATGCATCCTCCCAGTGTATTTCGATGAATCCATTGAAGTTCCAAGATTACTGAAAACGACTGGACACATTTCATTAGAGAAAAAGACACCTGAGCAACTTGCTAATCTTATAATTCAAAAGCTCATAAAATTTGGTGTCTAATTAAATGCAATGGCTGCGAATATCTGAATGGCCATCCTTTTCTGAGATATGGTGTCCGACTAAGCCGCATCTGTCAGATGCTCACTATTTATTCAACATTTTTTCTATATGAAGCGCTTGCATAGCGGACTCCGGTTTTTACTCCTCGGAGTTCGAAAAACGGAACTAAAGCTGATCCTTAACAGTTGCAAAAAATATGTTCAATGATGTTGGATAGATAAATACTCCAAAAAAGTTCTTGGCACCATGTTTTGGTTCTTTGATAAACAAATAGAGTCTATGCGACTTCTCGAATCGTGGGAGGGACAGCCACCCCGACTCCTGGAAAACTTTTCCGCAAACGCGAGGCATTCTGTGCGGACGGCCAGTGTCTTGTCGCGTTCCGTTATTGTGATCTCCTGAAGCGCTTGCAGATCCTGCTTGATGTCGGACCATTCAAATGCGTGACCGGATTTTTGCAGGCGGCTCTCCAGTTCTTTTCTCAGAACCAGAGCCAGGAAGCTGCAAAAGATATGGCCCCGGATGGTCGCGTCCTTCTGATGAAAAACAGGACGGGTTTCCAGGATGGATTTGACATCCCGGAAGGCCTGTTCGACCTGCCATAATTCTTTGTATTTTAAAGCGACCATTTCGGCGGGAAGGCTCGTGTTGGTCCTGAGCACCCACTTGCCGTCATAGCGGGCTTCTTCCTCGATCTTGTTTTCGTCGATGTCGATGAACGCGCTGTCTGCCTTGAGATATTTGCGAACCCCTTGTTGCCGACGAGCGCCTTGGGGCCTTTCTTCAACTGCTCCTGAAGCGAGGTGACGATGTTTTGCCGATCCTGGGCATCTTTGCGGGCCTGCTTTTCATTGAGGCAAACAATATACCGACGGTCTTCCACGCAAACCTCTTTGACCTTCAGGGGAGAGGGTCCGGATTTGGTTTCGGGATGAACCTCTTTGTAGCGACCGCCGCGCAGCAACACATCATTGCCGACTTCTTTGTTCTTTCTCATGCGGCTGCCCAGGATGTAAGGGATGTCTCTTGCATCGAGTCCTGTGATGGTCTCGTCGCTGATCATGCCCCGATCCGCCACCAGGCAGAACATATCCACGGGAAAACGCTTTTTAAGCCGGTCCGCAACCGGCAGCAATGTTTTGACGTCGGCGGTATTGCCCGGCCAAATTTCGCAACACACGGGACGGCCGGCATCGTTTAAGTGTGTGCCGACGACCAGTTGGTTCAGATCCGATCGATGGTCTTTGCTGTGCCCTCTGTGGCCCAGGCTTTCGCCGCCTGTGCCTTCGAAGTAGATCGAAGTGGTATCGAAGAAAAACAGATCCACGCCCGAGAACAGATCGCTGTTCATACTGAAGAGATCCTCTTCAATCACGTCCTTGATGCAGCGGGGCGTAAACGGTGTCCGTTCTTTCTGGTCTTCCAATTCTTCGCCCAGAAAGGCCATGGCACGATACAGGTGATGAAGCTCCAGATCGTCAACGCCTTCGATCCGATAATCCCGGCGCCATTGATCGCAGAACCGATCCGAGCCGGATGCAAGCAGGCGATGAAGAACTGTGAGGAACACGGCGCGCTCCACATCGAACTCGAACTTGCGACCTTTTAAAATATTGGCGATGACTTTTGAAATGCCCAACTCTTTCCAGAGCCGTTCGAAGATGATGGCAGGGCCGATCTTTTTTGCCGTCGCCTGAACCTCTGGATGAAGCGCATCCAGGGGAAGACAATGCCATCGAAACGGAGGGGGAAATGGCGACACCCGCAACAGGCGGATTCAGGGACGAAAGCCATGAGGAACAGCGAAGATCGGCCGTCCAATAATTGGCGAACACAAAAGAAGGATCAAAGGCTGAAATTTACCTTCATTCAATTGGCGAAACGGAAGGTAAGGCAATGCAGATTTTTGAGCGGATTTTAGAAAAGTCTCACACAAGGGGTTAACCATTATTGGCTAACCCCTTGATTTTATGGTGGACCAGGGCAGAATTGAACTGCCGACACTCGGATTTTCAGAGCGTTTTAGGCAAAAAACATAAGTCCTTGAAGCTGGTTTGGTTTTCCGTATTCACTTGAAAAAACGAAAGATTTATTGATTCTGTTTATTCCGTCTATTCCCGTTAATTCGGTTGATAACTCAAAATTTCAGCACAAATTTAGCACATCTGCCTCGGACTTTCTGTCCGAGTGTCATTGGCTAAAGTGTTCATGTGAGAGCAAAATCAATTTTCTTGGAAGCCCTGGTTCGGATTGACCTCAAGGCTTAATGGTTTTTATTTTGATCACTTCAACTTCCAAAATCAGCGAGCTCGAATCCGCCCTCCGCCGATTTTTTGGAACCCGGATCTAAGGTTCGGTACCTATGTATTCCGCCATATCATTATTTCTATTACTTTAGCATTCAAAGATCGATGCGATAACAATCCGATAAGCAAAATGAGGCAGAGCCATTTATGACCCTGCCTCACTCATAAAGTTGATCTTTGCTTACAAGATCACGATGCTAATTTCCGTATACGGCCTGTATTCCTTTCTGCTCGGTCCTGACATTTTACACAATGTGTGGCAATAGGATTCAGCTCGAGCCTCTTTTCCGGAATCATTTCATTACACGATGCACAAATCCCGAAAGATCCCCCTTCAATTCTGCTGAGTGCATCTTTCAATAACCTCAGCCGAATTCTCTCACGTTCTTCAAGCAAGATCTCCAGATCCCTGTTAACTATGGCGCTGGCCTGGTCGTTTTCATCAGGAATACGCTCATGAGCTGTTATAGGATCAGGGAAGCGGGCTGCGCTCATTTTATTTAAGATTTCATGGATCTCATTTTCGAGGTTTGTCCTTAATTTTACCGTTTGCATTCGAGATACCTCTTCAGTACTAGGGGCTAAAAAGGCTTGCCCTCCAGATAGACTATTTCTTTCGCTTAAATGATTACAACATTGGCTGCTGCAGGTCCTTTCGGTCCCATCTGCATATCAAAGCGAACGTGCTGACCTTCATAAAGGGTTTTGAAACCATCCTTTTTAATAGCACTGAAGTGGACAAACAAATCCTGGCCTTGCTCACTACTTTCAATGAATCCAAAGCCCTTTTTCTCATCGAACCATTTCACAGTACCTTCTGACATAACCCGTCTCTCCTTATTTTGATTTTAATTTTGTGTACCTTCTGCACACAGTGCAAATTTTTATAACATCAGGCGCTTGTTGACCATTCACCTGATCCTGATTTACATGTTCGGAATGCCTGATGAAATTGCGAATGATTGCGTGTA
>DHHG01000044.1 GCA_002403175.1 Syntrophaceae bacterium UBA4778
TCCTGTACTCCCTCAACTCCTCTCATAGCCGTCTCTACTCGCCGGACACAGGCTGCGCAGGTCATTCCTCCAATGGAGATGGAAGTCCTCTCGATTGCCGGTTCCATCCTATCGAGACCAATTGCCTCATACCCTAGTTCCCTTACTCTTTCGGATATCCGGTCGGCTGTTATCCGGTCGGGATCGTACTCGACGAGCGCTTTTTCTGTCGCAAGATTGACGGACACATTTTTGATTCCGTCCAGTTCCGAAAGCCCCGTCTCGATCCTCCGGACACAAGAGGCGCAAGTCATCCCGCCTATGTTGAGTTTTATTTTTTTATCCAATTTCGAAACCCGCTTTTTCTATCCTTTCCCCGAGCAGCTTACATCGAGATAGTTTATTCATCATCGAAAAGGCCCTTGCCTTTTTGAACATCGAACCTGACATACTCACCCCATCAGTGCCGTTCAATGCCTTACAGCATCTAGCAATTCACATAATTTCCCCAGATCTGTATGGTATCATGGTTTACACCAGAGCTTCTGATTTTTTGTATCTTTCTTTGAAATTGACTTGATGTTCATATATATTATGCCGTAAATGGATGTTGTCAAGATCGGCACCGTGCAATTCACAACCACCTCGCTAAAGGCAATACCTTAATATGGGAATAACCAGACTGGAAGAAATATTTAGAAAAACGGATCACACAGGCCTTTCGTCTACTGAAGAAAACAGAAACGATCTGATCCGCAAATTAAAAACAGTTAGGGACCCGAGGGAGAGGGACCGGATTCTGCGTCTCCTCTCAGGTCAGGAATTGCCGACCGCGGTACCAACCACTGCTCCGTCGACTGTCCCTGCTGACAAACGTGTTGGTTCATCTGAAATTCCCCAAGAGGAATTGCCATCGCCATCCGATAAAATACCTATGAAAGGTATCGGCGTACTCATATCCGCCGTTATGCCTGCCTTCTTTTTAATGATGGGAATCATGCTGGCTCTGTCCTCCCTGGCTGGTCTGGCGAAAGGAAAGGGAATTGAAGAAATCGTTCCCGAATTGATTACTCCTGTCATGCTGATGGTTTTCGGCATACTTGGGCTCTTGAAATTGAAAAAAAAGGATCTGCCTAAAATCCCGGAATAATACCGCATTTTTCCGCTTTGATCTTTAAAACAGGAACCATAAAAAGAGCAGCCTCGCGGCTTCGACTTTTTCAAACTCATTGAAGATTCACCGAAGCAAGCTCCGCCGAATCTCCGATCCTTAAGGAAGATGTTTAAACATGATTCGCTCGCTTAACCAGCGCAAATGGCTGGGAACGCGCTTGCTGCCGGATTCATCTTTTCTCCTAATCTCATTTAAGGTATTCCGCAAACAAAAATCATACCTTGTTCAATAGTCGCTCGCAATAGATTCGATCAAACTAAAAAAGAACCGGCTGTTCATTTCTTTCTTCTATTTGTGAACCTGAATTCTTTACAAAGGATTAATGGATGTGCTAAAAACAAAGTAGACTGAATCCGGATATCCTCCATACAACCGGGTTGATCTCACTCTCGTTAATTTTGCAGTCCAAAACAGAAGGATTCACTTACTTCAGCAGGAGGTTACGATGGGTAATAACGTTTTCTACAGTCTTCCGAAACTCCCTTATGGTTACAATGAGCTCGAGCCTTTTATTTCGGAAGAGCAACTGACGATTCATCATGACAAGCATCACCAAGCTTACGTTACAGGCGCCAATTCCATTCTGGAAAAACTGGATAAAGCCCGCAAAGAGAATGCCGATATGGATTTGAAAGCTACCCTGAAAGAGCTTTCATTTAATATCGGGGGGCATATATTGCACTCCCTATTCTGGGAAAATATGGCACCAAAGGGAAAAGGCGGAGAAAGGCCTTCTGGTGTGCTGGGAAGCGCCATTGATAAAGAATTCGGAAGTTTTGAACGTTTCCAAAAGGAGTTTACGCAGGCAGCGACCAGCGCGGAAGGTTCCGGGTGGGCTGCACTTAGTTTTTGTCTTCAGACCAACAGACCGATCATCATGCAAATTGAAAAACACAATGTGAACGTTTTTCCCACGTTCAGAATCCTGATGGTGCTGGATGTATGGGAGCACGCGTACTATCTTGATTATAAGAATTTGAGGCCTAAATTCATCGAGGCATTCTGGAATATCGTAAACTGGAATGAAGTAAATAACCGGCTCGTGTCTCTGCTGAAATAGCAGCCCGATCGCACGCTGTCAACAACACCGGTTACAGGCGAATATCCGGAGCTTTCTTAATAGATCCAACTCCACATCGTTATAGACTCAATTTTGCTCTGTATACAAGCTGTCGATTGCAGGTTTTCTTTTTTGGAAGGCATGTCCATCGTAAGTTCTTTTCTACTTCGGTGAAAATACAATGCGCACAAAAAGAGATGAGCAAATCATTGAGATTTTCAAGAAGAACGAATCCATCGCCGTGTTTGGCATGTCCAGGAGTATGAAAAAGCCGTCCAATTGGATTCCCGTGTATTTAAGCACCAGGAATTACAACATCATACCTATTAACCCTCAGGCTGCACATATTAAGGGGTGGAAGAGTTATCCCGATTTAAGGAGCATCCCGGGACAAATCGATATCCTACAGATTTTCAGACCTCCCGAAGACGCTCTGGATATTGTAAGGAAGGCAATCGAGCGCAGAAAAAGCCGAGGGGACATAAAGGTCATCTGGCTTCAGGAAGGTGAAGACGAAGAAGCGCGCGAGCTGGCCGAATCGGAAGACATAACATTCATACAAGGTCTCTGTATGTATCGAGAGTATAAAAGACTAATGTTGAAATCATAAAACTCTGAAGGAATCGCTTCGACAGGACCAATTAAATTTAGACGCAATCTTAGATAATATGACCGGTATTGATTCGTGAATGCCCCGGTCTCTGGAAATTCAAATATGCTTCTTGCCGCAGATATTGGAGCAACCAAAACAATCCTTGCCCTTTACTCTTCAGATCATGAGATTTATACCCCTTTGGCCGAAAGTGAATTTTTAACCTCCGAGTTTCCCGATTTGGAATCTCTGGTTGCGAATTTCCTTCGCGAAAAAAACGCAACCGTTAGCAGCGCAAGCCTGGGGATAGCTGCCCCGATAAAGAACGGACAGGCCACCATGATTAATATGCCCTGGGTGGTCAGCGAAAAGCAATTGAAAGGGGCCCTTGGAATTGCCCGCGTTCGCCTTCTAAACGATCTCGAAGCCATCGCCTATTCCGTTCCGATTTTAAGGGAGTCGGATATTCATACCCTTCATAAGGGTATCCCCGATCCCAAAGGTTCGATTGCCGTAATCGCACCGGGGACGGGCCTTGGAGAGGCCTTTCTGATCTGGAGTGAAACGGGTTACAACAGCTATGCTTCGGAAGGAGGCCATACCGATTTTGCCCCTTCCAATCCGATGGAGCTTGAATTGTTGCGCTATCTCTGGACCAAATTTGATCATGTCAGCTACGAGCGTGTGTGCTCGGGTCCCGGGATATACAATATTTACAATTTTCTGAAAATCAGCGGCAAAGCGGAAGAACCAGCCTGGCTTGCGTCAGAATTGGCCGGATCGGATGATCCTACCGCCGTTATCGTCAACGCCGCGAAAAGTCAGGAAAGGTCATGCAGGATCTGTGAAATGACAGTCGATATATTCACCTCCGTTCTGGGAGCGGAAGCAGGGAATCTGGCACTGAAGGTGCTTTCCACAAATGGCGTGTTTATCGGAGGCGGGATTCCTCCTCGTATCCTGAATTTCCTGATCCATGGCAAGTTCATGCAGCTTTTCAAGAACAAGGGACGGGAATCCTTCATTGTCTCGGATATACCTGTTCACGTTGTCCTTAACAAAAAAGCCGGTCTGCTGGGAGCTGCTTATTACGGGCTCACGTACTTGGAAAAAGTACGGGCAAACGAGGTTTGATCTTATCTATCTGGGACTATTAAGAAGGGATATTATGATTTTGATGACCAACGCTGAAGGAATATCAACTGAGCAGACCAAGGAACAAATTTTATACCGACTCGGCCCTTATGAAAACATGATCGATAATGCCCTTAAAAAGATTGAGAGCAATCAGACGATGGATCGCATCTGGAAGCGCGATTTCACGGTATGGAAACCGCAGCCCAAAGATATAAAAAACCGGCTGGGTTGGTTGAATGCTCCAGAGAAGATGCTCGACAAATTGGAAGAAATGAAAGTCCTGGCCGAAGACCTTCGGTCGGAAGGATACTGTTATACCGTTCTTCTGGGGATGGGCGGATCGAGCCTGGCTCCGGAAGTGCTCGGAAAATTGTTCGGGGCCCAAAAGAAGTATCCGGAACTGATTGTGCTCGATAGCGTAAATCCCGATGCCATTTCGGCCTGCATGAAAAAACTCGATCCCCTGAAAACACTCTTCGTCGTTTCCACGAAATCGGGGGATACGGTGGAAACGATTTCTCTCTTTAAATACTGTTACCGATGGATCTGTGATGAACTGGGAGACACAGATGCAGGCCGGCATTTCGTTGCAATCACGGACTGTGGGAGCCGGCTTGAAGCGTATGCCAAAAAATTTCAGTTTCGCGGTATCTTCCTGAACGACCCCGAAATAGGCGGGCGCTTTTCCGCGCTATCCTACTTCGGCCTCTTGCCGGCCATCCTGGGCGGGATCGATGCGAATAAATTGTTGGACAGGGCAAGGGCTGCTATCCGAGATTGCAGAAATTCGAATGACACTCAAAATCCGGCTGCAAGGCTGGGAGCGGCGCTTGGTGCGCTGGCCCTGTGCGGAAGGGATAAATTGACCTTTTTCTTGCCCCCCGCTATTGCCGGTTTCGGAGATTGGCTGGAACAGCTTATAGCCGAAAGCACCGGTAAAGAGGGGAAAGGCATTCTTCCGGTGATCGGTGAATCGCCCGGTTCTCCTCAAGCATACGGGAACGACCGCTTGTTTGTGCAGATCAGGTTTCAGGAAACAGGTTCGCATAATCCCGATCTGGCCGATTTGGAAAAGCTAATTGCAGCCGGTCATCCCGTTATTGAAATGAAAATCGAGGACCATTATGACATCGGGTATCACTTCTTTTTGTGGGAGCTTGCTGTTGCGGTAGCAGGCGCCTATCTTGGGATCAATCCCTTTGATCAACCCGATGTTGAATCGGCCAAGGTCTTGGCCCGCGAAATGATCTCGGATTTTCTCGAGACATGCGCCTTGCCATCGGAAGCGCCCATTACCATTGGGAATGGTATATCCGTTTACGGCCATATCAAAGCTGCATCTCCGGAAGAGGCTCTGAATAATTTTCTTAAAAAGATCCAGCCCGGAGATTACGTAGCTATCCAGGCTTTTATTGCACCTTCCGATGAATCCGACAGAGCGATCCTGGAGCTTAGAATGCGCATTCGCGATCGATTCCTGGTGGCAACGACATCCGGATACGGACCTCGTTATCTCCACTCAACGGGCCAATTGCATAAAGGGGACCGGGGGAATGGTTTGTTCCTTCAATTGACCGCAAATCATTCGAAGGACATATCCATACCCGATGAACCGGATACGATTTCATCATCCGTTACATTCGGGATTCTGAAGACCGCTCAGGCGCTCGGGGATAAAAAGGCATTGTTGAATGCCGGAAGACGGGTTCTTCATTTCGACCTGGGAACGGATATCCAGGATGGATTACATAAGTTGGTCCAAGCTGTTTAATGCTTCCCAAAAATTTTCGGCTTTATAATTGAAAATGAAACCAAACAAAACCAAATCAGACGACAAGGAAACCCATAAGGAGAATGTGAACCGGAAACAGCTCAAGGAGCTGGCCGCAATTTCGGCAGTCGATTTTGTAAGAAACGGGATGGTGATAGGGCTCGGACACGGCAGTACCGCAGCCTTGGCAATTGACCGTATCGGCCAATTGCTCCGCACTAACGAGCTGGAGGATATCCTGGCAATCCCCTGTTCCAAGATGGCTGCCCAGAAAGCCATCAATGCAGACATTCCGCTGACAACCCTGGAAGAGAACTTGATTATCGATTTGACGATTGACGGCGCAGACGAAATCGATACCCGGCTGAATTTGATCAAAGGGGGTGGGGGGGCCCTTCTGCACGAAAGAATCGTCGCTCAGGCAAGCCGCCGGGAAATCATCATTGTCGATGATTCCAAAGTCTCCCCGGTCCTGGGGACCAGAAAACCGGTTCCGGTTGAAGTTATTCCTTTCGGGTGGGCTCCCGAAGCTGCTTTCATTGAAAATCTTGGAGCCCGGGTCGCACTCCGAAAGAAAAAAGACGGCGATATTTTTATGACCGAAGAAGGGAATTACATTCTGGATTGCCATTTCGGGCCCATCGACCGGATCCCAGAATTATGCGACTGGCTGGAAAGCCGGCCGGGTATCGTTGCATACGGGCTCTGGTCGGGTATTGCGACCGATATCATTATTGCGGGCGAGAGGGGAATGAGACACCTCAGATCATAGGTCATTTCTGCGCCTTGTGATACCGCTCCCCCTCACCATACCTCCCCTTCTTTTGTACTGCTATCACTCCGATTTATTTTCAGGAGCCTATTATGCAGGTCGGTAGAACAGAACCGGAGGCGGTCGTTATATTCGGAGCATCCGGGGATCTGACCAAAAAAAAATTGATACCTGCGCTGCACAGTCTCAATTGTGAAGGCCTGTTGAACAGCAAGAGCTGTTTGATAGGAGTAGCCCGGTCAAGGCTCACCGAAGATGCTTTCAGAGAGGGGCTCCATCAGGGGGTTCTGGAATACGCAAGATTCAAACCCAATCGCGACTATATTTGCAGCCTCTGGCCGGACTTTGCCAAGAGAATTTTCTATCTCTGCGGTGACTATCACGATCCCGAAACATACCTCAGACTATCGCAGTTTCTTGAGTCCAAAAAGCACTCCTCCCGTGAAAATTGCCTTTTCTATCTGGCTACACCTCCCGATGTTTTTCCGATCATTATTGAACAGCTCGGAAATTCCAGATTGAGCCAGGATAAAAACGGTTGGAGACGAATTATTATTGAAAAGCCTTTCGGACACGACCTGGACAGCGCCCGGCGTTTGAATGCCATGATCCGAGACTGTTTTGTCGAAAACCAGGTATTCCGGATCGACCATTACATGGGGAAAGAGACCGTTCAGAATATTCTGGCCTTTCGTTTTGCCAACGCCATATTCGAACCGATCTGGTCACGCAACTACATAGATCACGTCCAGATCATCGTTGCGGAGAGCGACGGAGTCGGACAACGCGGATCGTATTACGACCATGCGGGAGTTATACGTGACATGCTGCAAAACCACATCCTGCAGCTGCTAACGCTAACGGCACTGGAACCGCCGGCAGTCTTGAATGACCGCGAGTTGAGGGATGAGAAGATAAAGGTTCTGCAGGCCATTAAAATGCCGGAGAAAGGGGGAATCATTCTGGGGCAATATGGTGGTTACCTGGATGAATCCGGAATTGCTCCTGGTTCCATCACGCCGACCTTTGTTGCAGGGAAGTTATCCATCATGAATTGGCGCTGGCAGGGGGTGCCCTTTTATTGGATGACGGGCAAATGCCTGAACAGGCGATTGACCAAAATCAGTCTGCAATTCAAGCAGGTGCCTCTGTTGCTTTTCCCGGAAAACACAAGGATGACCCGCAATCACATCTCCTTTTGCATTCAGCCGGATGAGGGAATCCACCTCGGATTTGAAACAAAGGTCCCGGGTGCCGGCATGCGCACAGAGACAGTCGATATGGAGTTCAGCTATTGCAAACATTTCGGAGATCAATCAATTCCCGATGCGTACGAGCGGCTTTTGGTCGATGCCATCCAGGGGGATGCATCCCTATTCGCCCGATCGGATGAGATAGAATCGGCCTGGTCTTTGATCGACCCCATTGTCCGGGAAATCAAAAGAGACGCGATTCGACCTGTTTCATATAATCCGGGCACATGGGGACCGGCGCAAGCCGATGATTATATGGATCGGGATGACCGTGTTTGGCATCACAGCTGCGGCTTTCCAAACGATGCCTGAGATCCTGGAATATGCATTAAAAATACTGGCCGATTCCGCCTCCGAATACTGCGGCGGATTGATCAATCACGGACCGATGATGGCCGAAGCCATGACTGCTTTGGGGAGATCCGATTCGGTTCGGGGCTGGATTGATTTTTACGTTAGTCGTCTTCAGAAAAACCCGATGAACCAGGAGATGCTCTCACCGGATGGATATGAGGATCATTGGCCTGCCAGGCTGGGTAACCGATTATATAATGACTGGCGCATTTTTTTTGAAAGGGCAATCGCAGTATCCTCCTGGCAATCCGTATTACAGTTATGGATTCCCAGATTGTCACCCGGTTTGATTGCCGCAGAAATGCACGGCCTTATTCGTACCGCGCACGCCGTCCGCAATCTTCACCAGATGGAAACGCATCTTCGTAAAAGAGAACTTGCCTCCGGACTGGCATACTGGGCTTCAAAGTACCGGACCCTTCCGGGGCATATTACGCGCTCTGCCAATAAACTGAAACCTTCTGAGGCCCTGCGGTATATTGTTCCGTTGCCCCTGATAAAGCGGCGGCGATACGGCCTGATGGAAAAACAGTTGGAGCCCCTTATGGATCATCCTCCATTTGAGAAGGTGATAACGCTTCTGGATACATCGGCTGATTCGAGCCGCACACTTTCCGATTTATCAAAATCGTTCGCCTGCATGTATCTCCTCTGCTCCGAAGATATCCGTTCTGCAACCACTCTCATGCATACTGTCACTGCGCCATCCTCCGCTCGATCCCTTCTTCCGTATCTTGAGCCAATGAGTGCGGAAAATTTCGTTTGCCATGTATGGCAGGCAGCTGCGGCAATATGCTCGATAACAGTGAAAGAACCCCTTCCCGAACTATCCCGGACAACTTTTCGGGAATACTCTGGGGATGAAGCCGACTTGATCTCATCAGCAATCAAAACAGGTGATGAGCATGCAGTAAAGTTTACCGAGGCCTGTTTGCGCGAACATGCGATCACAGGGGAACCCGTTTACTTAGCCGCCGCATGGGACGCCGTGGGAAGGATATCTGAAATTTCGGAGTTGACCGGAACATGATCATTTTCCTGATGAGGCATTTGGGGGAAGTCCGGATAGAAAGGAGCAGATTCATATGGCATGGACCTATCCATTAGGAAAAGATATCGTCAAGCTGGTATCGACAGAGTGGCTGGCAGACAACCTGCAGCAGAAGGAGATGGCCATCCTGGATGTTCAGCCCAATATCCACGATTACATTCAGGAGCACATACCCGGCGCAATTTATCTCAACGAAGGACTGCTCCGTGGCTATAAGGGGATGCTTCCCGCAATCTGGAATCCCCCTGAAGCAATTGAGCCCGTATTCCGACATGCAGGGTTGAATCCGGACCGGCCCGTTGTGGTATATACGGGAGTCGGGGCTTTTAAAAAGTGGGGAGACGGCCTTGAACAGACCATGTTTGCATACAGCCTGGCCCGATACGGGCACAATCAGGTCTATGTTCTCGACGGCGGACTGGATAAATGGAAAGCGGAACGAAGGCCCCTTTCACAGGATTATCCGAGAATCGAGGTTTCCGATTTTACCGTAAAAATCCGGGAGGAATTTTTCATCGGCTATAAGGCATTTCAAGAAACAAAGGACAATGAAGATGTCGTTGTTCTGGATGCGCGGCCTCCAAATATCTATCAAGGACAAGGGCCATGGCCCAAACCGGGACATATACCCGGGGCTGTAAATCTACCCTGGGCAAGTCTGATGCATGATGATAACAAGGCCTTGCTGAAATCCGAGGACGAAATTTCGGAGATACTTAACGCTCATCATGTCGGACCCGATAAAACGATCATCTGCTCCTGCGGAACCGGACGGGAAGCAACCAATGAATTTCTCCTCTTTAAATTCTATCTCGGTTACCCGAAAGTCAAAAATCACGAAGGGGCGTTCACCGAATGGTCTTCTTATCCGGACAACCCCACTGTAACGGGAACGAATCCCCGATAATCTCTCAGGAGGTTTTATGCTTTTCAAACGCATAGAATCGGAAGGACTGGCCCATTATTCTTATATTATCGGAGACCACAATGAAGCCCTCGTCATCGATCCACGTAGGGATTGCGATATTTACATTGATGAAATCACCAGACAAGGCTATGATTTAAAATATATCCTCGAAACTCACCGCAATGAGGATTACGTAATCGGCTCATTGGAGCTTGCCGACCGGACCGGGGCGGAGATCTGGCATGCCGAACCTAATATGGACTATGGTTACGGAAATCCGGTCGAGAACGGTCAGGTTTGGAATGTGGGCCGTCTCAAGCTGCAATCCATGCACACACCGGGGCATACCCCGGGGCACATGAGTTATATCCTGTTTGATTTTACGGGCTCGCCCTGGATCGTTTTCACGGGGGATACTTTGTTCGCAGGAGATGTAGGCCGTGTAGATCTCCCCGGAAATTCCCGTATCCCGGAGATGGCCGGACTTCTTTACGATTCTATTTTCCGGCAAATCCTGCCTCTGGGCGATCATGTAATTGTTTGCCCGGCCCACGGCTCCGGATCTGTTTGCGGGGAATCCATAGCGGACCGGGTCTGGACAACAATCGGAATGGAGCGTCTCTATAATCCGAAACTCAGACTCACCGAACGGGATGCCTTTATTTCCACTATCGGACAGGAGCTCGAAAAACCGTATTACTTCTCGGAAATGGAAAAACTCAATCTGGAAGGGCATCCCCTGCTTCGGTCGCTCCCGGTCCCGGCCTCTTTGCGGCCCACGGAATTTGCAGAAAAGTCAAGAAGCGCCCTGACCATCGATACCCGAATGGATCTGGCTTTCGGCTCCGCCCATATACCCGGTTCCATCTCGATCTGGCAGGAAGGTTTACCCAGTTTTGCCGGATGGTTTGTACCCTACGGTCATCCCATCTTTCTTGTTACAGAAGAGAGCGATCCGACTCCGGAAATACGTTATCTCACTAGACTTGGGTTTGACCGCATTGAGGGTCATCTTGCCGGAGGAATGCTGGGATGGCACATGGCCGGGATGGAAAGCGATCGCAACGGAATGGTTCCGGTCCAGTCGCTCTGCGGACAATTGGACAGCGGTTCCGAATTTTTCATTCTGGATGTCCGCAGTCAGGATGAACTGGAGAAAGAGGGCCGGATACCAAATTCGCAGCATATCCATATCACGCAATTGCAGAAACGATTGGGTGATATCCCAAGAAACCGTCCCGTTTTCATTTTTTGCGGAAGCGGGCTCCGATCCACAATTGGAGCCAGTATTCTCCAACGCGAAGGATGGTCGGACGTAACTGTTATTCTAGGCGGCATGTCGGGATGGAAATCGGATCGGTGCCCGATTATTAAATAGCTCTTTCGGACTCAAGAAGGAGAATCAATTTGCGCAACAGACTGATTCACGAAAAAAGTCCTTACCTTCTTCAGCACGCGGAAAACCCGGTGAACTGGTTCCCCTGGGGAGAAGAGGCATTCAGGACAGCATTGGAATCGGACAGACCGGTTTTCCTGTCCATCGGATATTCGACCTGCCACTGGTGCCATGTGATGGCAAGAGAATCCTTTGGAAATACGGAAGTTGCAAAATTAATGAATGATGCCTTTGTCTGCATCAAAGTAGACAAAGAAGAGAGACCGGATATTGATAGCGTCTTTATGAGCTTTTGCCAAATGATGACGGGCAGCGGCGGGTGGCCGCTAACGATCATTATGACTCCGGACAAAAAACCATTCTTTGCAGCAACCTACATTCCCAAAGAGAGTCGTTTCGGACAAAGCGGTCTGCTGGACCTGGTTCCCAAAATCAGTTCATTTTGGAAAAAAAATCGAAGTTTTCTTATTGATAACGCAGACAAGATGATAAGTCATCTGGATTCCATTCAGGCAAAGAAAGTCGGAAAGAAGAAAGAGCCCGATCAAGCTATCCTGGACGGCACTTATGAAGAGCTTAGAACCCGTTACGATACCAAGTTTGGAGGATTCGGCGGAGCTCCGAAATTTCCTGTTCCCCATAACATTTCTTTCCTCCTCCGATATTGGAAGCGAACCGGCTCTTCCGATGCATTGGAAATGGCTGAAAAGACCTTACAGGCAATGCACCGGGGGGGAATCTACGATCACGTCGGGCATGGATTTCACCGCTATACTACAGATGCGGGCTGGACGGTTCCTCATTTTGAAAAGATGCTCTATGATCAGGCCCTCCTTTCCATGGCCTATACCGAAGCATACCAAGCCACAGGTAACACCTATTACGAAAAGACTACGAGAGAGATTCTCTCTTATGTTACCGATCACCTGACATCGTCGGATGGAGGATTTTATTGTGCTGAAGATGCGGAAAGCGAAGGCAAAGAGGGAGCATTCTATGTCTGGACGGAAGAGGAAATCCGGAAAATCCTGAATTCCGAAACCGCTGATCTTGTCATCCAAGCATTCCATGTGAAACCGGAAGGCAATTTTGCCGGTGCATTAACCGGAAAGGAAGGGAAGAACATCCTTCACAGTATTCGATCCATCCAGGATCTGCCTCAGGCATTAGAAATGGAGAAACATCATCGGGACTCAATAGAAGCCGCCCTACGCATCCTCTCCGAAAACCGGAAAAAACGGATTCCTCCTCACCTGGACGACAAGATCCTGACGGACTGGAACGGGCTAATGATCGCTGCCTTTGCGAAAGCATCGCAGGCGTTTGGAGATCCGCTTTACCTGGAATCAGCTACAAAAGCCGCACGCTTCCTCCTGAAACATCTTTGCGACTCCCAGGGAAGACTTTTGCACCGGTTCTGGCGCGATGATTCCGGAATCCAGGCCTTTCTGAATGATTATGCCTTCCTGATCCTTGGCCTGATTGAGATTTACGAGGCCGGTTTCGATATCTCGATGCTCGACTCGGCTCTCCGTCTTAACAGAGAAATGATAACCCTATTTGAAGACACGCTTCACGGGGGGTTCTTTCTTTCATTGCGAGATTCAGCAGAGGTGCCGGTTAACCAGAAAGAAATCTATGACGGGGCCGTTCCCTCCGGTAACTCCGTAGTTGTATTTAACCTGTTGAGACTGGCGCGGCTGACCGGCGACTCCTCACTGGAAGCAAAAGCGGACGAAACGATCAATGTATTCCTGCATGAGATCGGACAATCTCCGTCTTCACACACGTATTTCATGGAGGCCGTTGATTTCGCATTAGGCCCCTCCAAAGAGGTCGTGATCGCCGGAGATAGAAACACTGCCGATACGCAGGAAATGGTCAGAAAAATTCAGGCCGGATTCACTCCCAACACAACCGTTCTCCTAAAGACAAACCATGACGCAATCGATATTTCCCGGTTGGCCGAATTTACCGAAAAAATGCATTCTGTAGACGGGAAAGCGACAGCCTTTGTGTGCTCGCATCACGCCTGCAAAAAACCGGTCACATCAGTTAATGAGATGATGGAATTGCTGAGAGATTGAGGCAAGGCTGTTCATTTCGGCCCGATGCTTTTATTCATCAATAAAATTCCAATAAAGGAGGATTTTATGAAGCTGAGCACATATTTTGAAAACACAGGCGGTACCGGCATCATTGCAACCTCTGATTCGAAAGGACAGATCGATGCGGCCCTTTACAGCAAGCCTTATTTTCTGGATGAAGATAAGGTCGCTTTTTTAATGGCAGATCGGCTGACCCACAAAAATCTACAGGACAATCCCCATGCCGCCTTTTTGTT
>DHHG01000095.1 GCA_002403175.1 Syntrophaceae bacterium UBA4778
ATTGCCAGTCCGAGCCCGAGCAGTCTGGCTTTCTCCTGCTGATGGGGGGGGAGTTTCCCGGCCAGTATGGAAATAAAAATAATGTTATCGATCCCGAGTACGATTTCCAATGCAGTAAGAGTTGCCAATGCAAACCAGACGTTCGGGTCGGTTAACCATTCCACTCTTATCTGCTCCTGTTGTAAGCCATACCTTCAAGCCGCGCAATTCTCTCCTCCATGGGCGGATGCGTCGAGAAGAGTTTAACTAGGGAGCGGCCGGACAAAGGATTCACAATAAACATGTGTGCCGTAGCAGGGCGTGCCTCCTGCATCGGTATCATCTGGCTTGCATTATGAAGTTTTCGGAGGGCGTTTGCCAAGGCGAGAGGCTTTCCGCACATCCGTGCTCCGGACTGGTCCGCGAGAAATTCGCGGGAACGGGATACTGCCATCTGGATCAGCATGGCTGCAATCGGGGCAATAATGGCCATGACGAGCGAACCGATAAGGCCGCCTGCGCCTTCATCATCATCGCTTCTTCCTGCACCGAGCAGGGCTCCCCACTGAAGCATGCTGCCAAGCATGGAGATGGCCCCGGCAAACGTGGCTGCAATAGTGCTCACCAGGATGTCGCGATTATTCACGTGGGCGAGTTCATGGGCCATAACCCCTTCGAGCTCTTCCGGCGAGAGGATCCTCAGAATACCTTCCGTAGCCGCAACGGCGGCGTGGGCGGGATTCCGCCCGGTTGCAAAGGCATTCGGGCTTTCCGATGGGATGATATAGACTTTGGGCATCGGTAGTCCGGCCTGAACTGCGAGGCGATGAATCATTCCGTAAAAGGCGGGATGATCTTTTTCGCCGATTTGTCTGGCGCCGTACATGGAAAGTACAATCTTGTCAGAAAACCAGTAGGAAAAAAAGTTCATGGCTGCTGCCATGATGAAGGCAAAAACCATTCCGGTTTTGCCGCCGATAGCGCTTCCCATAAGCACCATCAAAATGGTGAGAAGCGACAGGAGAAAGGTGGTTTTGAGTCTGTTCATCATATTTCCTCCGACAATATTGTTTCGCCGGGGCATAAAAAAAAGACCTTACCCCGGCATGATTACCCGGATAAAGGTCTTGTTGACAGATCACTGCCCCGGTCCCGGGCCCTATGGCCGTCTTGACGAAATCCGGGTCGGCCTTTTCTCCGGCCGATAACTACTCCCCTTTATATAGATTGCAATATAATTATCTGTTTGGGCCTTGTCAAGAGAGATTATTTTGCTCGCTGGACGTTTTTCGATAAATGTGGCAAGAACCTATCCGAATGGTTAAGGGAAAATATCAGGAATGCAGAGGGCAAAATGAGGAAAAAGGGTAAGGGTCCAATTCTGTTTATATCTCTTTTGCTGGCCTTATTGGTTGCGGGATGTTCGACGCTGAGGATGGCTGCTTACAAGGGAGATACGATCAAAGTCAAGGAGCTTCTGGATCAGGGGGCGGACGTCAATGATAATATTAACGGTGAAACTGTTCTGGCGGTGGCCAGCATACAGGGGCATGTTGATACGGTAAAGCTTCTGTTGGACAGAGGCGCTTCCGTGAATAAATCCATCGGATACGGCCTGACGCCTCTATTTTATGCGGCGCAGCGCGGGCATACAGAGGTGGCTATGCTCCTGATCGAACGGGGTGGCGATCTTGACGGCGCCATGGCCAAACTTAAAAGTCTAGGCGATCAGGGTTCGCATGGTCTATCTTTGCTTGAGAGGCTCGCAACCAAAAAGCCGTTCCCGGAGAGGGCTGAACCATCCCTTTTGAGACGATCACAATCCCCCTCTAATGCCATTAAATCCGATATTGACGAGATACCAGCCATGAGGACGAAACCTGACAACAATGCCTTTGCCGTCGTGATCGGTATCGAGAATTACCGTAGCCTACCCAAGTCCGATTATTCAAGTAAGGATGCCGCCCTGGTCAAATCATATTTGAAGGCACTTGGTTTTCAGGAACGGAATATAGATTTTATTGCCGATGAGAAAGCTACCAAAACGGATCTGGAAAAATCGGTGGAGGCATGGCTCCCCAACCGGGTTAAAAAGGACAGTATGGTTTTGGTTTATTTCTCCGGTCACGGTGCTCCGGAACCTGCCACTGGGGATGCCTACATCGTCCCCTATGATGGAGATCCCAATTATTTATCGGTGACCGGATATCCGCTCAAAAAATTGTATGATCAACTGGGAAAACTGGAAGCCAGAGAAATTATCGTGGTGCTCGATTCCTGTTTTTCCGGTGCTGGCGGCAGGAGCGTACTGGCAAAGGGTGCAAGACCTCTTGTAATGATGGCAATGGCCGAAACATTGCCGTCCAATATGGCCGTTCTGGCAGCAACGGAAAGCAGCCAGATCTCCACGTCATCACCAGAGAAAGGCCATGGCATATTCACCTATTACTTTCTCAAGGCGATAAAAGAGGGGAAAACCAACATTGCTGAGATTCACGAATTTATAAAGCCCCTGGTTGAGGATGAGGCGAAGGCGATGAATGTGCAACAGAGTCCGAGCTTGCGCCCGGATGCAGAAAAATTGAGGGGAAAATTTGGATTGAGGAAATAATCGGGACTTGGATCAAAGCCTTTTGTATGCTTTTCAATTTGATCTGATCTGTGAATTCAAAGCAGCAATTCCACCAGGCTGGCCCAATAAGATGCACCTATTGGAAGGAGGGCATCATTGAAGTCATAGCCGGATTGATGCAAAGAGCCGTTCGGGTCGGGATCGCCGGAGCCCAGGAAAACGTAAGCCCCCGGTTTTTTCTGGAGCAAAAAAGCGAAATCTTCCGATCCTAAGGTGGGTTTAAAATCCCTGAAAACATTTTCCCTGCCTACCACCTGCGAGGCCGCTTCGATTGCGTGATTGGTCTCCGGAACGCTATTGATCAGGGGAGGGTAGCAGCGCTCGTATTTTACTTCTATTTTTGTACCCATGGAGATGGCTATACCTGCCGCGATCTCACGCAATCTTTTTTCAACGGTATCCTGAACTTTTGTATCAAAATACCTTACGGTTCCCTGAAGAGTCACCTGTTCGGGTATAATGTTGTATGTAGTCGTCCTACCTGACTGCATTCCGGTAATACTCACAACGGCGGACTCCACGGGATCAATACTGCGACTTACGATACTCTGGATCATTCCAATCAGATGCGAGGCCGACACCACGGGATCTTTAACCAGATGGGGCATTGCCGCATGTCCACCGGAACCTTTGATTATGATATCGAATTTATCACAGCCTGCCATGATGGGGCCGGGTCTGAGAGAGAACGTGCCGAAGGGCAATATGGGAAAAGCATGCATTCCGTAAATGGCTTCCATGGGAAAGAGATCGAAAAGGCCATCGCGAACCATTGCGTTGGCGCCTCCCTCGTTTTCCTCGGCAGGTTGAAAAATAAAATAGACCGTTCCATCAAAATATCCTTCTTCTGAAAGGTATTTTGCCGCCCCCAGCAGCATTGCCATATGGCCATCGTGACCGCAGGCGTGCATCTTTCCTTTGTTTTTCGATCGATACGGGAATGAATTCTCTTCCGTTATGTCGAGGGCATCCATGTCGGCTCGGAGGCCTATCGATTTTGGGGAGTCACCCTTTTTTAGGATGCCGACCACGCCTGTTCCGGCAATCCCTCGCCGGATGTCAATTCCGAATTCAGATAGCCGGGACGCGATGAGATCGGAAGTTCTGTTTTCTTGAAAGGCGGTTTCAGGGTAAGAATGAAGGACATGCCTCCATTCAGCCATTTCCGGAGCAAGCCGCTGAATGCTGTCGCTAATCCCCATTTTACTGCATTCTCTCGATTTCTATAATCCGGTTCGGAAGCATTTGAAAAGCTCCTCGCATTATAAGTCATACACAAAAAAAGGGCCGCTGAAGCGACCCTTTATGATCCAGGACAATTGTTAATGGCCCTCTTCCATAGCCCCGGCGATGTACATCATGGCCAAAAGCATAAAGACCAGGGTCTGAATGAGAGAGGTGAATATCATCAGAGCGAATACCGGCAGCGGTATCAGCAGCGGAACCAGCGCAAGTACAACACCGAGAACGATATCTTCTCCGGCGATGTTTCCGAAGAGCCGCATCGTCAATGAAAGGGGTCTGGAGAGATGGCTGATAAGTTCAATCGGCAGCATTAATGGGGTCATCCACCAGACTGGTCCCATGAACTGCTTCAGGTATTTGAATCCATGAATGCCGACGCCAACAATATGGGTCATAAAAAATACGGTCAGTGCCATCGATGCGGTTGTGTTCATGTTGTTGGTGGGCGAATCAAAACCCGGAATAATGCCGATCAGATTGGACGTTAATATATACAGTCCTAGTGTTGCGATCAGCGGAAAGAATTTTTTCCCATGTGGCCCCATCGTATCCAGCAGCAAGTTTTCAAAAGCGCCGAGAATGGTTTCCATAACGTTCTGCATTTTGCCCGGATATATATCCATCTTCCTGGTTGCCAGGAATGATAAAAACGCCAGAAGTGCTATGATGAACCATGCGTAGGTTACATGAGGAGGAATATTGGGTATCTCAATAAACAGAAAGGGGTGTGGCATATCAAAAAACCTCCTTGGTCTTAAGAATTAAGTTTTTTTTTGAGACTTCGATTATTGTTGTGATGAAGATATTGATGACGACGACGGAAAGCCCAAGAATCAGGCCGAAAACACTGATAGGGGTCTTTGTAATCAGCAGGAATAAAATGATTCCGGTTATTACGAACCTGATATAATACCGGACTATCAGGAAAGATTTTGTCCTGTCTGAAACGTGGAAAAAAGCTTTTTTAAGGCTTCGGTACATCCAATAATAATTGACGATGCTCAAAACGCCACCGCAAAGAATCCCGAGTGTGAACAATTTCGGAGCTAAAGGGGCGCTGACCAGAAGCAAAACTCCCAGTGCAATCCAGTTACGGATTTCAAGCTTTCTTTGGAGGGGGTCTTTTCCTGTGGGGTTCACTTTTTATACTTCTTTCAGGATGACTCTCATCCGGAAAATTCTTCTTTATCAGAGTGTATATATTTTTAAACCCTGCGATGACGCCGATCAAAAGTAATAGCAGGGTCAGCTTATTGCCTGTCCCGAATTTTCGATCCAGGTAAGAACCGAGCAGAAGGCTTCCAAAGATGGCGATTACCATCCCGAAACCGACGCTGCTGGCATATCCCATCTGGACCCAAAGATTTTTTGTGTCTTTTTGCATTGACGCCGCGCTTTTTACCATGAAGGAAGGAATGTGTCAATTCTTTTGTATAAACGTCCAGGAGAACGAAGTTTTCCAATCACATAATTTCTTTAAAAGAATTTCAATTACTTCGGCTATGACATTCCGAGGGACAGTTCAAAATATGAATTCGTTTTGAAAGATCAGGAATCAACTCGGAAACTTGTTCCAAAACGGCATTCATATTAAATGTTTCGAAGAACCTTTTTACATGCATCGACAGTTTTTTCAAAATCGAGATCCGTATGGGCTGCGGAAACGAAAGCGGCCTCGAACTGTGATGGGGCCATATAGATTCCATTTTCCAGCATGCCTCTGAAAAATTTTGCATACCGTTCTGTGTTACTTTTTATAGCAGAGGCGAAATCGGTAACCTTTTCGGATGAGAAGAAAATTGTAAACATCGACCCAATGCTGTTCAATTGGAATGGTATGCCTTTTTCGTTCAGGCAATCACTGATCTGATTGCAAACCAAGGCTCTCTTTCTCTCCAGATTGCCGTAAAAAGACTCATCGCGAAGTACTTTGAGGGTGGCAATACCCGCGGCCATGGCCAGAGGATTTCCGGATAGAGTGCCGGCCTGATAAACCGGTCCGTTGGGAGCCAATATCTCCATGATGTCTCTCCTGCCGCCGAATGCACCAACGGGCAGACCGCCTCCGATGATCTTTCCTAAACATGTCAAATCGGGTTTTATGCCGATTATTTCCTGATAGCCGCCGTAGCTTAGTCTGAATCCTGTTATGACTTCATCAAATATTAGCAGAATGCCCCTGTCGTGGGTTAAATTTCTCAATTCCTGCAGGAATCCAGAAGTAGGAAGGATTACGCCCATATTCCCGGGAACGGGTTCGATAATGATACAGGCAGTTTCGTCTCCATAGCGCTCGACAGCCGCCACAACAGATGAAATATCGTTATAAGGTAATGTCATGGTTAAAGAAGCGAGCTCGGCAGGAATCCCCGGTGTACCCGGGATTCCGAACGTTGCAATTCCGGACCCCGCCTTGGCAAGCAAAGAGTCGGCGTGACCGTGGTAACAACCTTCAAATTTTATGATTCTATTTCTGCCGGTATACGCACGTGCAAGTCTGATCGCGCTCATGACGGCTTCGGTTCCTGAGTTGACCATCCGAACCATTTCAATGGACGGAAATGCTGCTGAAATCAGTTCTGCCATTTCTATTTCCGCTGGGGTCGGCGCGCCATAGCTTGTTCCTCTGCCCGCAGCCTCTATTATTGCATTGACAACAGCAGGATGGGCATGTCCCAGGATCATTGGCCCCCATGAAGCCACATAGTCAACGTACTCGCGGCCTTCGATATCATAAATTTTTGAGCCGCAAGCTCTGTTGATAAAGCGGGGGACTCCTCCCACTGATTTGAAGGCCCGCACGGGGCTGTTCACTCCCCCAGGAATCAAATTTTTTGCTTTGTCAAAAAGATCAGATGAGTTTTCTTTCATGAGTTCTCCAGATTAGTTAACATGATGGAATCTGCCATGAGCTTATTGAGCGAGATTCAGAAGTAAACCATGCTGCTCTTTTTGAATTCCTGTTCCGAATAGAGGACCATGTAATCCTCTGTCCCGGCTGCTTTCACCATTTCCGGCAAAATCTTTCCTTCGCTCTCGCCTTTGAAATGTACCATTGTAAAAAGCGTGTACCGGCCCATGAATGGCGGGGTTCTTTCATAACAATGGGTGATCTCTTTGAAGAAAGACAGTGCGGTGCCTGCTTTTTCGCATTGTGATAAAGGAACGGCCCAAATCACCATGGCATTCTTTCCGTAACCGACTTTTTGATGTCTTATGATTGCGCCCAATTTCCTGATTACCCCGGAACGCATCAAACCCTGGACAGCGGAAAGAACATCCTTCTCCTCTGCTCCGATCCGGTTTGCTATATCAAGGAAAGGCTTTGGTTGTAATGGAATATTTCCCTGGAGGAAACTGCATATTTTTTTTTCAAATTCGGTCATTGAATTGGTTTAGGATCTCCTGATGGAAATGATTCGAAAAATTTTATAACACATTCAAATTAGCCTTGACAATTTATTTCACCGGATATATGTCAACAAACATTGAGTGACAATGGGGAGGGTGCCCCGGTGCTCAGTGAGCCGGGAAAAAAGAGGCAAAGGCCCTTTTATTCGCCGGTTCAAATTACATTCATAGAAAGGAGTAGGTAATGAAGAAGGTTGTTTGTTGTTTTATCGCAGTTCTGTTCTTGATGGTTGTGACCCCGTTTGCAATGGCAGCTGATGCAGCCGCGACTGGAGGAGGCGCAGACTACGCTAAGGCGATTGTGTTCGGTTGTAGTGTTCTGGCAGCAGGATTGGCCATCGGTTTGGGAACCATCGGTGCCGGTCTCGGAATGGGACAGGCCACCAGCGGCAGCACCAACGCGGTTGGAAGAAATCCTGATGCGCAGGGTAAGATCATGCTGACCATGATGGTCGGTCTGGCAATGACGGAATCCGTCGCGATTTATGCATTGGTTGTAACTTTGATCATTCTTTATGCGAACCCGATCCTGAAGCTGTTCGGCGCATAAAAAACTTTTTTGCTATTATTCAAAGAGAGAGGGAGCGAATAACAAAGTGTCTTCCTCTCTCTTTTTATTTTAATCTCATTCGTAATCGTTGCGAACGGGAATTTTTAAGCGGCTTTCTTTCTTTTCCGCCTGAGCGTGTTTCATTCCCAGAACTTTCTCCTTTGCCTTTTTGGATCTCCTTCGTTTCTGCCTCTTTATTTTTTCAATGCGCATCTTCTCAGCGCTCTTTTCCCCCTGTTGCATGGTCTCAATCCTTTCAACCAGGAGGCGTCTTGCCAGAAAACGATTGAGGGCCTGAGAACGTGCTTGCTGTGCTTTGATTTTTATCCCTGTAGGCACGTGAACCAGGAGAACGCATGTCGATGTTTTATTCACCTTTTGGCCTCCCGGACCCGATGAGCGCACAAAGGATTCCTGAAGATCACTCTCGCGAATTCCGGCATTTTCCATTCGGGCCTTAATGGCCTTCTCTTTTTCGGGGGATACGTTGAACAGGCTCATTCCTTCAGCTCCGGTTCGAAATTCGGCTGACTTGGATGGAAGGTGTTTTTTTAATTCAATGGATAAAAGCTCTCCGCAATGTCCAGGTACATATTAATTATTTGATTTGAAGAATTCAAGGCGGATCTCAAAGGGTATTTCAAAATCACATGAAAGCATGGAAGGCAAATATTAGAGGTTATAAATCTGGTCCCCGACTAGATGGATCCAGTTCTCCTTCAGAATCTCGCTGGCCTCCTCCACCCTATCAACTCCGATAATCAGGATCGTTTCCTTCCCGAGCCGCTCGATCGTCGTATAGATATAGTGGATATTGATTTCCGCATCTCTCAGAGGTTTTACGATGGCATTCATGCCCATGGGATGACAAGGAACCTCGGCCGCCAGAACCGGACTCACTTCATAGTTGAAATGAAAACTTTCTAGTATAGTGACTGCTTTTTGAGGATCGTTCACAATGAGGCGCACCATGCTGTCTTTGGATATGCTCGCTGCCGCAATGGCCTTTGTGCTGATATCCTCCTTGTCGAGTATATCCACCAGGCTGGCCAATGCACCCGGCACATTATCCAGTTTTACGGAAATCTGCATGACAGCCATATCAGCGTGATTCCTCCTGCTTTGAAAACAGATCATATCCGGACGAAAAGGCTTTTCTGTTTACATCCATAACTGCTTTCTTCCGTTCCCCCATGATCTGCTTTAGGCCCTTTAAGTATGATTCGGGTTTGACGAGCCCGGTCTTATTAAGAAAAGCGCCGAGCATAACGATATTGGTTGATTTTGAGTTTCCTATACTGTCGGCAATTTCACCGGCAGGGATTTCGAAAACCTGTATATCTTTTCTGCTGGGGCGCATATCGATTATAGACGAGTTTAGAAAGACGCCCCCCCCTGAAGCTATCTTATTCTGAAATATATAGAGAGAGGGAGAGTTCAGAATCACCAAATATTCTGGAGCGGATGCTACAGGCGAAGCGATTTCCTCATCGGAAATAGCAACTGTGCAATTGGCAGTGCCTCCCCTGACCTCAACACCGTATGTTGGAAGGTAAGTGGTGTGATAACCTTCCAGCATGGCGGCATGTGCCAGGCTATAGCCCATCATCAACACACCTTGTCCCCCGAAACCGGCAAATATCGTTTTGACCAGCATTTGTTAACCTTTGATATCCTTAACCACTCCCAGTGGAAAATATTCAGCCATAACCGTTTCAGCCCACTCGCAAGACTGAACAGGCGTCATCTTCCAGTTGGTCGGGCACTGGGATAAAATTTCGATCATGCTGAAACCGCGCCCCTCCATTTGATACTCGAATGCCTTTTTTATTGCCCGCCTGGTCTTTATAATCTGAGCGGGTGATGTGACCGCGCACCGCTCGATATAGGTGCTTCCATCAAGATTGGACAATAATTCACTAATTTTGATCGGGTGACCATCCAACTGAGCATTACGTCCCGGAGGGGATGTGGTCGTCTTCTGACCAAGGATGGTGGTGGGAGCCATCTGCCCCCCCGTCATTCCATAAACTCCGTTATTGATGAATATAACTGTGATATTTTCGCCGCGATTGGCTGCATGAATCGTTTCTGCGGTTCCGATGGCGGCAAGATCGCCGTCTCCCTGATAGGTGAAAACAATACGGTCGGGGAGAACCCGTTTGATTCCCGTTGCCACCGCGCATCCGCGCCCGTGCATCGCCTCCAGCATATCCACATCAAAATAATTATATGCAATAACCGCACAACCGGCAGGCGGAACGCCGATTGTCCTGCCTCGGATGCCGAGTTCATCGATAACTTCACAGATGAGCCTGTGAGCGATGCTGTGCCCGCATCCCGGGCAGTAGTGAAAACTGGTTTCCTTTAGCGATTTCGGTCTGCTGAAAACTTTTTTCATGTCCTGGATCTCAAAATTAAATTCCGAATGTTTGCACTACCTTCAGAAATCATTTATTTAAATTGTAACGAAATAATTTTCGCAAATTCTGCCGGAGTAGGAACAACTCCCCCAGGGCGCCCATAAAAATGGACCTCTGCCGAATGGCCGATGGCCAGCTCGACATCTTCAACCATCTGGCCCGTACTCATCTCGAATACGAGAAATTTAGAAACTTTTTCGGAAAATTTTTTCAGTGGCGCGGAAGGAAAGGGCCATAATGTAATCGGACGGATAAGACCAACCTTGATTCCCGCGTCTCTCATTCGCTTGATCGCGCCCTTGGCGATTCTCGCTGCAGTTCCGTATGCTACGACAAGCAGATCTGCATCTTCCGCCATATAGGTTTCATAACGCACTTCTTTTTTCGAGACGATCTGATATTTGCGAAACAATTTCCAGCAATGTTCCTCTTCATGGAGCGGGTCCAGAATCAACCCCCGTATGAACCGGCTCTTGCCGTCACCGCATCCGTCCAGGAGGTACTGATCGCTGTATTGACGCGGCTTTGGTTTCTTGAAAACAACGGGCTCCATCATTTGTCCCATCATTCCATCCGCCAGAATCATAACCGGATTCCGATATCGATCGGCTATATCAAATGCCTCCATGGTCAGGTCCGACAATTCCTGAACCGATGCAGGGGCCAGCACAATGACTCGATAATCTCCGTGTCCTCCCCCTTTTGTCGACTGAAAGTAATCGCCTTGAGACGGGGATATATTGCCCAGTCCCGGACTGCCCCGCATGATATTGACGATCACCGCCGGAAGCTCGTCCGCTGCCAGGGCGGAAATGCCTTCCTGTTTCAAAGAGATACCGGGGCTGGAAGAGGAGGTCATGGAGCGCGCTCCCGCGGCGCTTGCGCCCATTACCATATTGATCGAGGCGATTTCGCTCTCTCCTTGAATAAATATCCCACCCTCGACGTTCCGCATGTGCTCGGCCATATATTCGGTGAGTTCGTTCTGGGGAGTTATCGGGTATCCCGCATAAAACCTGCATCCCGCTCTGATAGCTGCCTCGCCTATTACATGATTGCCCTGAATCAATTTTTTCTCAGTCACGGTAGACCTCAATGGCTACTTCCGGGCAGATCAGGGCACAGAGAGCGCATCCGGTGCATTTGCCTGTATCCTTAAACTGAACGGGATGATAGCCCTTCAGATTGAATTCTGATGATGTCTCGATCGAGGCGTTGGGGCAGGCATGAATGCAAAGGTGACAATCCTTGCAGATATCTTTGTTGATTGTAATGGACCCTTTCAAAATCTACTCCGTTGGAAAATTGAAAACGAACTTTCCTATCCAAATCAGGTAATAAAGTCAATTCAATTTTGAAGCCTGGTCCATCCATTGATTTATAATCAGGTCTTGCGTATTATAAGAAGGTAATTTTACTCGCGAAAGCGTGAGGTTGCTGTTATTCTGAAATTTGGAGACTCACAGGAGCAATCTCCGCCGAATCCTTCCGATCCTTAAGGAAGATGGTCTTAAACATGATTTGCTCGCTACCGAATTCAAGTCTGAGCATCGTCAACTTTCCGGTAGTTCATCCAGGATGATTATGTTCCATTGTAAATTGGTTAATGATCCTTTTGGCGATCCGGCCGCCTATATTGAATTTATTTACAGGAGGGAGGCGATCCTGTTCGATCTTGGGGAAATCTATCCTTTACCTCCGCGCAAGATCCTGAAACTGAGCAATATCTTTATCTCACATACGCATATGGATCATTTTATCGGATTTGATCACCTCCTCAGGATCTGTCTGGGGCGCGATCAGCACATAAATTTATTTGGTCCGCCGGGCTTAATCCGCAGCATAGAAAACAAATTGGCCGCATATAGTTGGAATTTGGTCGAGAATTACACGAACGATTTTGTTGTCCACGCAATGGAAATCGATCAAGACGGAATTATTACCGGCTGCAAATTTCGCTGTCAGAATGCATTCCGTCCGGAAATGGAGGAAAACGGAAAGCAGTCCGGTTTTCTTCTCTATGAAAGCGATCAATATGAAATTAAATGCGTTTTTCTGGATCACAAGATTCCTTGTCTGGCTTTCTGTCTT
The DNA here is from genome assembly GCA_002403175.1 of Syntrophaceae bacterium UBA4778. The sequence continues at coordinate 12,332 of DHHG01000095.1, forward strand.
GAAGAAAAAAAGCGGGTTAATATCATGAAAAACATGCTGCAGGCCATGGGACTTCCGGTTGGACCATGGCTGACGGAGTTGAAGAATGCGATTCTAAGGGGCGAGCCCGACGGAATGCCGGTCCAGGTCTGGTGGCGAGAAAAAGGGTTGCGTGTCGATGGAGAAATTCTGAGCTTAGGTGAATTGAAGCAAAAGGCTGTAAAGTTAACTCCAGGTGAAAAAATCGCATATATTACGGATGCGATTTATCACGATGGGAATATCGAACGGATGATAGCGATTGCCCGTGAAGCGGATCATCTGCTCATTGAGGCATGTTTTCTGGAAAGCGACTCGCCAAGGGCTAAGGATAAATATCACTTAACCGCGGCGCAGGCCGGGCGATTGGCCCGTGAAGCCAATGTGAAGAGAATAACTCTCTTCCATTTTTCTCCTAAGTATCAGGGACAGGAAGAGTTGCTCGTGAGAGAGGCCATGCAGGCATTCAGAAACCAAGCCTGCTAGATTTTCTCAATCCGGAATCCCTCAAGTTCTATGGCCACCGCCCTCTGTAGAAGATCTATGGTAATAACAAACGTATCTTTCTTCAGGTCCATTTGCAGCACAATACCTTCAATTCCTTTGAAAGGACCATCTATTATTCTGGCCTTCTCTCCTATCTGAGGATACTGGATACGCTTCATTTCTATTTTGGATTCTACCAGGCGCTGAATGGCTTCGATCTGATATTCGGGAATGGAAATCGGTTCACTACCATTCCTTTTTCCCAGAATGGTGACCACACCAGGGGTTGTCAGGATATTCAACCTTGTTTGATTATCGGGCTCAAATTCAACAAAAAGGTAACCGGAAAAGACCGGAAGCATGATTTTTTTCCTTCGGTCTTTCCTTTTGCTCCAAACTTCCATTTTTGGTAAAAAAGCTTGGATTGATTTCTGAAGAAGGCCCTTAAAGGCGACCTCCTCGTGACGGCTTTTCGTATGGACAGCATACCAGGACATGACTGTCTTGAACCTCTTTTATTTTTTAGCAGCTATAGATACTGATAAAGAATTTATCTTGCAATGTATTTTTTTAGAAAATCAGGAATTTCAATTCCTTAAAGGATTACAGAGGCGATCTGTTCTGGAGCCCTGATCTGAAAAGGTGAAGGAGTTGGAATTGAGTCAAATTAATCAATAAAAGGAAATTCTATGATTCAGCTTTATGACGTCCGACTCCCTATCGGACAGGAAGAATTAAGTTTGCTTTCCAAAATCGCATCCTTGCTTGATATAAGAGCGGAAGATATTCAATCTTTCAGAATTGTAAGGAAATCTTTGGATGCCAGGCGAGAGAGGCCTCCTGAATACAATTATGTTGTCGAATTTGCGCTTCCGAACGAAACGGAAGTGTTCCTAAAGTTAGGCGATTCCCTTAAATTACGGATCGTTGAGCCTGAAGAAACTTCTCCCAGGTCAGTCTATAAAGCAACTGCAAAGAAAAAAACGGCCATTGTAGGTTGCGGGCCGGCAGGGCTTTTTGCTGCCCTGAAGCTTTCCAAAAAAGGATTCCCCCCAATCCTTCTGGAAAGGGGGAAGCAGGTTGAAAAGCGGATATATGATATCCGTAAATTTTGGTCCGATGGAATTTTGAATCCGGAAAGCAACGTGCATTATGGAGAAGGAGGGGCTGGTACCTTTTCAGACGGCAAATTGACCACCAGGATAAAAAACAGGAATATCGATTCTATCAGAAGGGTTCTGGTGGATTTTGGGGCTCCTCCGGAGATCCTTATAGAAGCCAAACCTCATATCGGCACGGATAAACTGCGTCTTGTATTGATCAATTTGCGCAACAGACTGATCGAACTCGGCTGTGAAATAAAATTCGAATCCCGAATGACCGATTTATTGATCCGGAACGGTACA
>DHHG01000096.1 GCA_002403175.1 Syntrophaceae bacterium UBA4778
GTTTGAATCAATCTAGCCAATCGTGAACCGATGGAACCAAGCCCGTAAATAACGATCGTATGTCTCTTATCCGTTCTCAAATGCATTCGGTCTGCCGTAATAGATGAGCGATGTTTCGATACCCGAGCGTTGTTGTGGTTCGATGTTAAACAATCTTCTGTAAGCATATCGGCTCCGGTTAATGCGCCAGGCCCAGTGAACTCATGTGCTCTATTGCTTTCTGGTATTCGCTCCATTGTCCGATGTCGAACCAGGAACAAGTCATTGGATAGATTTGAACCTTGTGTCCCGCTTTCTTTGCAGCAAGAAGCAGATCGGGCATGTCGCAAAACTGATTCTTTTGAATAAGATCGATTATTTCTGGTTCCAGAACATAAATCCCGGAATTAATCACAAAATGATATTCCGGTTTCTCAACGATATCCTCCAGATCGGATTTCTGGGCTTTGAGAACTCCGTAAGGAATCTTTATATTTCGGACCATTCCGAGAATGGTTGCCGCGTTGCCATTTTTTCTGTGGAATGCCAGCAATTCATCCATGTTGGCGTCAATGAGGACATCGCAGTTGGAAACGATAAATGTATCCGTCAGGGATTGTCTTCCGAGTGCCAGCGCGCCTGCCGTGCCCAGGTAATCCTTTTCTTGGATATAATCGATTTTGTATTTTTTGTGGTTATCTGAAAAATAAAGTTTGATCATTTCCGCCTTGTAATTTAGCGAGAGGGTGAACTTATGAAAACCATATTTGGCAAAGTTTTCGATGATATGCTCTATCATAGGCTTCTCGCCGACAGGGATCAGCGGCTTCGGAAGAATTCTGGTGAAAATGTCCAGGCGTGTTCCTTTCCCGCCCGCCATAATAATAATTTTGTTATTCTTCTTTGCAACAGAGACATCGCCGTTCTCAAAAAAATCTTTCCATAGCAGCAGTCCGCAAATCTTCATTGCCGAATCGACCAGCGGGATGTGATTGATACTTTTCTCTTTCATAAGGGTGAGTGCCTGCTTCTTGTCGGGCGGATAATTCAGCACAACAGGATCCCTGGCCATAATGGAACGAACCGGCGTATCAAAGCTGATGTTTTCCAGCAGGGCTCTTCGCACATCGCCATCTGTGATAACGCCCAAGAGTTTCCGGTTCTCATCTATGACCAATAGAACCTGCATGGAATTTGAATTCATCAGCTTGATGCCTTCAATCAAAGTAAGATCCGGCTTGACCAGGACTTTCTCGAAATTTGCGAATGTCATTTATCCCATTTCCTTATAGATTATTTCGAATACCTGGTTGGAATACAACGGATTTATCCAGAGTATTCGACAACGCGTCTGCTATATATTTGATATCCTCTAACCCGTTCAGGGTTGATCCCGGCAGACTAATCCCTGAATGACTGATTTGGTAAGCATTCGGATAGCGGTTTTTGTCATCCTCTTTATAAGGAGGGAATTCCACCAATGGTTTGAAAACTTCTCTTGTTGGAATGTCCATGCCTAACAGCTCAGACTTGATTTGTTGAATAGAAAGCCCGCAAATGTTGTTATTAAGAATGCCTGATACGAGCCACCAAACGGTTTCGGATTCGTCATAGGGCTGTTGCAGTCTGAAATCATTTCTCCCCTGGAATTTACGATGGTATATATCGGCAAAGTTCCTTTTCTTCTGAATGAATGTGCCGATTCTTTCTATCTGAGCCAGCCCCAGAGCCGCTTCGAGATTCGTCATCCGGTAATTGAATCCTATTTCCGAGTGTCTATAAGAATTCGAATCGTCTCGTGCCTGATTGATAATGTATTTGATATGGCGAAGCCGCTCCGGATCGGCGCTTGTGATCATTCCGCCTCCTCCAGTAGTCATCAGCTTGTTCCCATTAAAACTGAACACGCCGAAATCTCCGAAGGTGCCGGTATATTGTCCATCGTATTTGGAGCCGAGGCTTTCCGTGGCATCTTCGATTACATAAAGGCCATGTTTGCGGGCGATCTTCATTATTCTGGACATTTCGCAGGGGTTGCCATAGAGGTGGACGGGAATGATCGCTTTCGTCCTTTCCGTAACAGCACGCTCGGCGAGATCGGGATCGATGTTCCATGTAACCGGATCAACATCTACGAAAACAGGTTTTGCCCCCACATATTGAACTGCATTGGCAGTAGCAATGAATGTCAATACCGGTACGATCACTTCATCACCTGCACCGATTCCGAGTTCATGAAGAGCCATGTGAAGAGCGGCCGTTCCGCTCTGGATCGCAACGCTTCCCGTGATGTTCAGAAAGTTGGAAAAAATATTTTCAAATTCAGGAACGAACGGTCCATAAGTTGAAACAAAAGAGGAATCGATACATCGGTTCAGGTACTCTTTCTCAAGTGGACCAACATTGGGCGAATCGAGATAAATTTTGGCAGTGCTTATCACAGCGGCTTATTCCTTTATATATGATTCCAAATATACTCTGCTCATGTTCAAATATTATAAGTATCGGACTTGAATCGGCCTCGGTTCCGCTCGTCGGAAAACCATTTGACTGTTTCTGCAAGGCCGTCTGTGAGAGAATAACCTGGCTCCCATCCCGTGAGTTCCCTGATTTTCCGATTACACCCAAGCAATCGTTCAACTTCGCTCTTCTCAGGCCTCATTCTGACATTATCTTGAATAGTAATAACATCAGCATTCATCAGGTGCATAATTTCCTGTGCGAGATCGTGAATCGATATTTCGGTCTGAGTGGCAATATTGATTTCCTCTCCTACTGTTTTTTCCGATGCGGCTGCGGCAATGAAGCCTTCCACAGTATCTTTGACGTAAACGAGATCGCGGGTAGGAGTCAAAGAACCCAATTTGATTTCTTTGGTTCCGGACAAAATCTGTGTGATGATTGTAGGTATTACAGCCCGGGCTGATTGACGCGGGCCATAGGTGTTGAAAGGTCTGACAATCGTGATTGGCGTACCGAAAGAGCGATAGAAGGACTCTGCAATACGGTCTGCTCCGATCTTACTGGCTGAATAAGGAGATTGGCCTTGAAAGGGATGACTCTCGTCCATCGGTATATATCGAGAAGTTCCATAAACTTCCGATGTGGATGTAATGCAAACCTTTTCAGTTTCTAGCGCCCGTGCAGCCTGGAGCACATTCAATGTTCCTTTGATGTTTGTGTCTATATAGGATTCAGGAGATACGTAACTGTATGGTATTGAGATCAATGCGGCGAGGTGGAAAACGATATCCGCACTGGCCATGGCCTGATGGACCCGGTAGGGATCACGGATATCTCCAGAAATTATTTCAACTGATTTTATAATCTCCATTGGCGCATGGTCCAGCCATCCCCAGCTATTGAGGGGATTGTAGAAGACAAGTGCCTTTACATGAGCACCCAATTCCACTAGTCTTTCCGTCAAATGGCTTCCGATAAACCCGCATGCACCGGTCACGAGTACTTTCTTTTTTGTCCAATTCATATTTCGCTTCCCGTATTAAAAAACTGTTTAGAGAATCTCAAATCTAGATCAGATCTTGATGTCTCTCAGGCTCCTCTCTCACTCTGTCTTTAATATATAACTGCAAATGATATACCATCTCGCCTTTTCCAGGGTGCTATTCAATTGCGACAGGATCGAATATCTAATCCGGAAAAGGAAACAAGTCCGTACGGCAAAATTTACCTTTCATCGATTCCTCTTTTTGCCGTAATATTCTTTTCAGTTAAGCTTTTTGCATCCCATTCAGCTAACCTCCGCTTTTTTACTCAAAATATATTTGTACAATTGATTTGCCTCTTTGAATTCGGGATTTAATTTTAGGGCTTCTTTGACCAATTCAAGAGCTTCATTCAGTTCACTTTTTTCAACCCAGGATCGGGCCAAATTATAGTAAAGCCCTTCGTCATCGGGCAGGACTATCAGCGCCTTCTTGTATTGTTTTATGGCATCGTCGAAATCTCTCTTTTCTCTGCTGGATATTCCGATTGAATTGTATAGGTTTGCTATGAATACCCCCAGTTCGTAATCTTTGGCGAGGTGTTGTTTGGCTGACTTGAGGTTCCCTTTATCGATAAAATCCATTACAAGTTTGGCCTTCTGCTCCAATTCGCTTTCGGAATCGGATTTGGATTCCGAGTCATCAGGGGAATTCAGCTGATCGCTGACTGTTTCCAGAAGATTTTGATCCTGAACCTTTATAAGCTGCAAAGTAAATTCAAGCAAAGTTGATTGCTCGTTGTCCTGAAAAGATACGGGACCGAATTTATCTCTGAATGCTTTGCTTCCAAAAAGCTCCTGCTGAAACGTGTTTATTTCCTCATCCAGCTCTCTCGCGTCTGTGTGAAGCATAGCGGTACTCATTCTTTTCTCAAGAGTTTCTTTGAAAGAGAGCAAGGCTTGATAGACATTTTTTTGCCTCAGGTGTTTTTGCGAATCGTTCAGCTTTTTCCAGATGGGGGAGATTCCTTCACTCTTAATAGGTTCGGTCAATGCGGGACTCCTTTTAATATGTATTCGCTGGTGAAAGCCTGAACCATTTAAATCTCGGTGCGCTTTTTTTGAAATCAAAGATATGAATGATTATTGCAAAACTTAAGCCATGCTCTTCTTAATGATTAGATCAGAAATTCACACCAGCAGAAGATTGTATCTAGCAAAATTGAGAAAATATTTGCGCAATTAAAGTTCCATTTTGTTTTTTCCGATTTACAAGGCGAATGTTGCATTGGATTAATTCGTTTATATGGGTTCATTCAGATTCCTAAGTAGAATTAATAATATTTCCCCGTAATGGTCCTGAACTTGCATTGAGATGAGTAAAAATAGCACAGTGATAATGAATGAAAGTTTTGCGAGTGTACCGATGTATTCGTGTCAGTCTAAAAAAATGAAGAAATGGAAGGGCCGAATGATTCTTCCTTGGCACATAGATGACGACATTTTGTTCAAGATGAGACAAAAATTTGACTGTTGGAATTCATTTGGTGATTTCCATTTTTAGTTTTAGGAGGTGTTAGATGCAACCTGCTTCATTGGATGCAGCTGAAATAATTGCTTCAGAAAAGAGAGAATTTTCCGGAAGGGAAGGTAAGTATCTAACTTTCGGATTAGGGGAAGAGGAGTATGGCCTTGAGATATTAAAGGTCAAAGAAATAATAGGCATTATGAACATCACCTCGGTCCCCCAGACCCCGAAGTATCTGAAAGGGGTAATCAATCTCAGAGGTAAGGTGATTCCGGTCATTGACTTGCGCTCCAAATTCGGGATGGATTATTTGGATTACAACGAACGGACCTGCATCATCGTTGTAGAAATCGTCAACAAGTCCGGTAATAAGGTGATCATGGGAATAGTTGTGGATTCGGTCTCCGAAGTTCTGAATATCAAAGCAGAGGAGATTGAGGATACGCCGACCTTCGGGGTTAGCTTGAATACCGATTATATTCTAGGGATGGCTAAAGTAAGGGGAACTGTCAAAATCCTGCTTGATATTGACAAGGTCCTTACATCGGATGCTGTCATTCTTGAGAATCTAGCGCATTAAATCTGTAGAAAAGACCAGATCCAGTTAAAGGAATACTTGTGCTGTCACCGGAACTTAGAGATATCGAATTTGAAAAGATCAGAAAACTCGTTTTTAATATAAGCGGGATTGATCTGCACGAAGGTAAAAAGGAACTGGTTAAAGCCAGATTGGGTAAAAGATTGAGAGAAGGAAAATTTCAATCGTTTAAAGAATATTATGAATACGTCACAACGGAACGGGGTGCGGATGAGTTGATCACGATGATTGATTCGATCTCAACCAATTTGACCAGTTTCTTTAGAGAAGATGCTCATTTCCGGAAACTGCGCTCCTTGATTCCAATTTTTCTGAATTCTTCAAGCGCATCGGAGCGTATTCCCCAATTAAATATATGGTCCGCGGGATGTTCGACCGGTGAAGAAGCTTATTCAATCGCTATAACTGTAAAGGAATCGGCGGATCGAAACATTAATCTCAGAATCTGGGCTACTGATATTTCCACAAAAGTCCTGAAAACAGCTGTTGCCGGAGTTTATCCCGCAGACAGGGTGAAAAAAATTCCATCTGAGCTGATAAAAAAATATTTCGCAATGGGACAAGGTTCTTGGGAAGGCTATTATCGAACAAAAAAAAATTTACAGGATTGTATTGAATTTGCCCGGTTTAATCTGATGAGTACGCCGCCTTCCTCGGCGCATTTCGATATTATTTTCTGCCGTAATGTAATGATCTATTTCAATAAAAAAACCCAAAGTATGCTAGTGGAAAATTTTCATCATCAATTAAAAAAAGGCGGTTACCTGTTTGTCGGGCATTCAGAGAGTTTGACGGGATTGTCTCATCAATTTAAATATATCGAACCGAGCGTATACTGTAAATAATATGGCTGAACTCGTCGTTGGAATATCGGATGTAAAAGTAAGTAGTAGAAGTGATGATATTTTGGTCACGTTTGCATTGGGATCTTGTATCGGGATTATCGTATACGATCCTCTGGTGAAAGTTGGCGGGCTCCTTCACTATATGCTTCCCGATTCTACATTGGATGCGGAGAAGGCATTATCAAAACCGGCAATGTTCGCCGATACCGGAATCCCGCTGCTGTTCAAATCCTGTTACAAATTAGGTGCCGAAAAAAAGCGACTGATCGTCAAAGTGGCAGGTGGGGCAAGCATCCTTGATGATACGAATTATTTCCGTATTGGCCAGAAAAATATCATGGCAATGAGGAAGATTTTTTGGAAGAACAATATTTTGATAGATCGAGAGGATACCGGAAGAAACTGTAACAGAACCGTGCGTCTGCATATCGGATCCGGAAAGGTTCTGATAAAGAGTTCGGGGGAGGATATGGCGGAATTATGAAGACCGTAGACAAAATCCTGAAATCAATTCAGAATATACCCGCTTTCCCGGTTACTTCTCAGCGCGTCACGGACATCATGAATAATCCTGACTACTCGATCAGTCAGGTTGTGAATGTAATCAAATACGATCCATCGATTACTGCCAACATTCTGAAAATATGCAATTCGGCTTATTTTGGTGTTCGCCGAATCAGCACGCTACACGATGCAGTTGTTTTTCTGGGACAGAGCAATATCCTTCGCGCCATTCAGGTTTCCGGTATCTCCCGCTTCTTCAACAAGAATGCATCCGGCTACGGATTGAATGCCCAGGAGCTGTGGAAGCACTCTGTGGGAGTAGCACTCATGACACAAATCCTTTCCAAAAAAATTTCGGGTCGGGAAGATAATACGCTTTTTACAGCGGGTCTCCTTCATGATATCGGGAAATTTATACTCAGCGAATTCGTCCAGGATTCATACCATAAAATTATGGATCTCGTAACGAAGCAGGGTTATGACTTTCTGCGGGCTGAAGAAGAGGTCATCGGAATGAGCCATTCCGAAGTTGGTGGGCGGATTGCCCAGCACTGGAATTTTCCTCAGGACATTCATGATGCTATTAAATTTCATCACCGGCCAGATTTGATGGAACATGGCCAGAGTAAACTCTGTTGGATTATATATCTTGCAGATCAGGTATGTCTGATTATGGGAATAGGTGGCGGAACCGATGGGCTTGCTTATTGGGGTTTGAAAGAGGTTATCGATAATTTGAAAATCCACCAAAAAGATCTGGAGTCAGGAATGATAGAGTTGTTGGTAGATCTTGAGAATGCTCAAGAGTTAATTAGTATAGTTTGATAACTGGGGAAAGACTATGTCCTTCAATGTTTTAATTGTAGATGATTCCAATGCGATGCGAAGCGTTGTAAAAAAAATCATCAATATTTCCGGTTTTAAAATGGATCAATGTTATGAAGCGGCAAACGGCAAAGAGGCCCTTGAGCTGCTGAAAGAAAGTTGGGTAGACATCATTCTATCGGATTTGAATATGCCGGAAATGAACGGATTGGAACTGCTCGCCAATTTGAAAAAAGATGATCTGCTGAAAGAAATTCCAGTCATTATCATTACGACGGATGGCAGTGAACAACGCCGGAACCTTGTTTCTGATTTAGGGGCAAACGGATTCATCAAAAAACCTTTCGTTCCGGAAGAGGTACGAACGATTCTTTACGATGTTCTTGGTCTTACTGAGGGAGATTATGCAACAGATCAGTCAGCAGATGATGGAGTCGATTTTTGAGGTTTTTGAAAAAATGATTTTTGTCTTTCTGGAACCGACGGAGGAGCCGGGATCGAATTTTGATCTTGAGTCAGAGATTCGGTATCAGGGCGGCTCAAAACAAGGACGTGTTCGGATTTTACTCCCTAGAGAACTTGCCGGGACAATGGCTCAGAACATGTTAGGACTCAATTCCGAAGACATAACTGAACGACACGAACATGATTGTGTCAAAGAGGCCGTAAACATGATTTGCGGAAATTTTCTGAGCAAGTTTGATTATAAAGAGGTTTATAATCTTTCCATCCCTACTCTCAAAATTCGTCCTTCCGAGGAGTTTGTCCCCGGTGATGGTATTTATCGGCTTGATTTTGAATCAGATAACGGAAAGATCTGTATCATTTTGTCCATGCAATAGGTCGCGATTCGGTATGACGGCAAACGATATTCAATTATATGAATATTCATTAAAGCCCGGTTATATCTTCTTAAGCAGAGAGCCTGTTGTTATTTCGTCTGTTTTAGGCTCCTGTGTTGCGGTATCGCTTTGGAATTATCAAAGTTGTTTCGGCGGGGTGGCGCATTATCTCTATCCCAGTGCCGATAAGGATTTGAAGTCGCAAACGGCAAAATACGGAGATGTGGCTGTCCGATATCTGGCTAGGATGTTCTTTCTGGAAGGGTCTGTTAAATCCGATATTCGGGCACAGCTTTTCGGGGGAGCATTCATTTCCAGGGAGAGCCAGATTGTAGCGGAAGAAAATGTTTCAGTAGCAAAGGGTATCTTAAGCAAACTCGACATCAAGATAGTTTCGGAGGATGTCGGGGGAGATATGGGCAGAAAACTGATCTACAACACATACACCAACGAAGCGATTGTATACAAAGCAAATCAGCTTAGGAAGGATGATTGGTACCCGTACCACCATGCAAATAGAAGTTCATAAAACAAAGGTCCTTGTAGTTGATGACTCGGCGATCGTTAGAAAGATCTTCTCCGAAGAATTGTCTCGCTTTTCTGATATCGAGGTCGTCGGAACCGCTCCAGATCCATTTGTAGCAAGGGACAAAATCCTTCAGCTCAAACCAGATGTTATTACGCTCGATATTGAAATGCCCAGAATGGACGGGATTACCTTTTTAAGAAAGCTGATGCGTTATTATCCGATTCCCGTTGTGATCGTGAGTTCACTGACTCCCAAAGGAAGTAAATTGGCTTTGGAAGCGCTGGAGTCGGGAGCTGTCGATGTTGTAGCTAAACCGGGAAGCTCATATACAGTCGGCAATATGAGTGAGCAGCTTGCAGCAAAAATAAGAGCGGCCTCAAGGGTCAGAATGAGCAAGAGGGACCCGGCTTCGCAGGATTCCTCTGTTGCC
>DHHG01000097.1 GCA_002403175.1 Syntrophaceae bacterium UBA4778
TCAACTCAAGTTTCGTTCAGGACACCTTAGCACCTGAATCTGTCCGACCTGAGGGAATCTCTCCAGGACTTCCGGACCATGCGGTGCTTGCGGCAAATGGGAACTGAGATCCTCTCCTGCCTTATGGATCCGCATATGGACACCATTCATCCACATCTTGCTCCCGCTCACATCATAAACTTTATTATCGTGAACGATGTAAGCCGGTTTCCCGTTTTTTCCGTTCATCTCGCCGATTTTATCTAATTTAAAAGTTTCCATAAGCTCCTGAGGCAGCATCCTGTTAGGAGAACAAGAATCCGGGAAATCTCATTCGGTATGGCCCAAAAAGCACGATCAGATCCATGCCTGGGTCAGGTTACTGGATCTGATCGCGATTCTGCTTATTTCAGTGTGATGTTTTTATATTGATTCTTTTTTTCTGGGATTCGGCCTTTTCCGATCTCGGAAGTTCGATCTCCAGCAGGCCGTTTTTGAAAGTAGCTTCCGCTCTGTCGGGATCAATTTCTTCGGAAAGGGGAATGACGCGATTGAAAGATCCGTATCGCCTCTCCATCCTGACATAGTTTGCGTGTTTTTCCTCTTTTTCCTCTTTCTTTTCACCTTTGATGGTCAGAGAATTTCCGGTGATCGAGACATGAACATCTTTTTCACTCATACCTGGAAGTTCTACCGATACCTTGAGCCCTTTCGCTGTCTCTCTGATGTCTAACTGAGGATAGGAGGTAGAGAGCCATTCTTCAGCGATACTCGATGGATAAAGCGACGATTCCTCCCCGAAGAATCGATCGAACAGCCTGTTCATTTCCTGCTGAAGAGCAACGAAAGGACGTGCTCCCCTTTCCGATAGAAGGGCCGGAAGACTTTTCTTGGTGCGGCCCCCCTGTTCAATATCTTTTCTGGCCATAATGCTCCTCCTTTCTTTCCTATTTATGACGCCCTGACTTCAATTTTCCTCGCCTTCGCCTCCTCCGCCTTGGGCAGAATAAGGCGCAGTACACCATCTTTGACGGATGCTTCTATTTTATTTTGATCTATCAAACTGGATATGGTAAATGACCTCTGATAATCTCCCATCCCGTACTCCGCGTATTCAAGATTATAGCCTTTCAATGATTCCATCTCGACTGTTCCGAACAGAGTCAATACGTCCTTGTCCAGAGTGATATTGACCGATTTATCATCAACTCCCGGCATATCTGCCAGAAGCACAATTGCATCTCTTTTTTCCAGAATATCCACATTAGGGGAATAAACTCTCCTGTTCCGAGTTCGCTCGACTTCCGCCGGTGCCTGAGTGTGCTGAACCTGGACCTCTTTTTCATTTGCCATTTTCATCACCCCCCTTATGCCGTTTTGATATCAATTTTCTTTGTTTTCTCCTCTTCCGGGCGAGGCAGTTTCAAAATCAGAATACCCTTCTCATAATGGGCGTCCACTCTGTCAGCATCAACTCGGAAAGGCAGTTGAATCGTTTTAGAAAAAGTTCCATAGTTCCTCTCCTGCCGGTGATAGGTTTCACCTTCCTTCAGTTCGTCTGCTTTTCTGGAGCCGCTAATGGTAAGGATCTCTCCCTTAACGGAAATGTCAATCTGGCTGGGGTCAATCCCCGGTATCTCAGATGTGACGATCATGTCATTTTCTCCCGTCCAAATGTTGATTCCGGGGAAATCAGCCGAATAGGGAACCGTAATGCCTTCCAGTAAACGGTTCATCTCTCTTTGCATTCGCTGGACTTCACGCCATGGTTGCCAGCCTCTTCCTAAACTTCTAAATTCCGGCCACAACATGTTTACACCTCCTTTCTAGTTTTTAAAACGATCTGTAAGTCCGAAATCAAAATGGATGCGAATAGGGCTTTTCGAATCTAAAAATCGGGTTAATCCCGATAGCGCATTTCCTCCCAGTGCTTAAAAGTAATTACATAAAAAAATGGAGAGATCCCATGGACCTATTCATGCAGGACTTGCAATGGATTCCATCACCTTATGCTGAGGAGCCCAAAAGCATCCCAGGGGTCTATCTCAGTCCCAATGAAAATGTTGAATGGTTTTGTATTCGCGACCCGAAGAGCGGATTGCCCCGAGTTATTGGTTATGCAATCCGAAAAAAAAAATTAAGCACAGTTAAGAAATCGCACCTGATTCGGATAAAATGAAAAATTCGCGGTGTTGGTAGAAAATCAACAAATGATTGCTATATGTGGCGTGCGGAGGCAGCCATATCGGTGTACACGGGCGAATTGGAATAGATTTTATTACGGTCCAGTCTGCCGGTCCAAAACTTGGCCATTTCCTTCGGCAGCACATGCCAGTATCTGTCTCGATACTCGGTTTTTATGTATTTCAGAAAAGTCTCATAATAGCTCACAGGATATTCTTCATACCCCATGTTCTTTCCATCAAAACTAATATAATCAGGATGTGTATTCAGAAGAACCATTCCTCCCACAGAAGCGATCCAATCGAGTTTGCGCTTCCAGATGTCTATATTTTTCTCTCTCATAATGACATAAAGGGTAAAATCCTGGGGCAGAGTATAGGGAAGCTCCACAAAGCCTCTATAAGACTTGCCGTTCGAAATCCAGAGGGGGAATATCGATTTTAATCCGTGTGGCTGCGGTTCAAAAGGATCCGTGTCGAAGGTGGAGGCGTCATATTCGATATTCAATGCATGCATCCACTCAAGATTGTGAAGCATCGAGGGCGCGCGGAAACCTACTGATTGCCACTCCCGCAGATAATGATTGATCAGCACCGCCCTGTTACTAAAAAGTTCTGGTGATTTGAAGTATTTGCCGTCATGGTACAGCCCATGTACGCCAATTTCAAAACCGTTACCGGATAATTGCATTCGCAACGAGGCGGAAACATTATAACGTTTAGGAACAAAATTGAAAGAGGAGCGAAAACCAAGTTCATTCTCAAGTTCCATCAGTTGCCGGCAGCGGGATTGTCCTCGTGCGGTATCCACATCATGAGTCAAAACCAGGGCAAATTTTTTGTCCTTAGGCCATCCCAGCCATCCTGAAGGCAATGTGGCTGCGCTTTCATCAATTGGCCATATATGGCCGCATGACAAACGTTTCCGCATAACCAATTGTCTGCGTAGCAGGAGCTGTACACATCTCGGTATTATTGGTTTTATGCAGTAGTAAATGTCCACGAGTTGCGAACAGTTCATACCGGGACCTCATTTGATTCAGGAATCTGTAGGGGAGCGGGCCTGTTAAGGGGGATTGAAACCTATTTGCTCCCTTCTGGAACCTATTGCCGAAAAGATATGCCTCTCCCTAAAGTCAAAGCAAATACGAGCCTTATTGGCCCGCTCTGAAGACCTTGGGAATTGAGACAACATTTCCACCCGAAACGGGCGTAATGGGAATAAAATTGAGTTGTCGTCTGAACAATCTCCATTGAGCGGTTCGAATCGTAAAAGGCAAAAATCCTGCACGCTGGCAGCCCTTCAAAGCAGACTCATTTACATCGTGCACAAAGGTGATAACCCGTCGTGCCCCAAATTCTTTCCCCAGTTCCGCAATCTTCGCCATGGCACAGGACATAATCCCAAGTCCGCGGTAAATAAGGGGCGTATAAGCTCCTTCCAGCAACATTTCATCTGGGCCAAGGGGAGGGAATCCTCCTCTGAACTGATTCAGTATTTTTTCATTTTCCTGAGGTCCGATCAGCCATTGCATGTAACATGGTTCATCATTGCCCGTTATCGCTACATAACAGGTCGGCATACCCGATCTGAATATAAAAAGGCGCCTCAAATGGTTTTTCAGATCCTCATCTGAGGCGCTTTCATTTTTTCTCAGAATTTTTGCTATATCATCATTACGCAATGGACGGATTCTGATCGGTATTTTAGCTGGCGGTGCTTCGAAGGGCAGCAAAAGATCGCGTCTTAATCCATAGAACGTATCTTCGGAGTAGATTCTTCGCAGGATCTCGCTCATCAGAACTTTGGGATGGCCACGACCAACAAGGGACAGTGCCATTCTCATTTCCTTGAGCAAGGTCTGGAATTGGCGGCTTAAACCCATAAAAACTCTCCCTGTGAAGAGATTTTGCTCAGCCGTTCAATGTAACTGTAATAAAGAAAACCCTCCCTTTTCTATAAGGAAATACCTGATTCCAAAGATCGAAATACCTTATTTGTTGAGCAATAAGTATTCTTGCTTTACCAGGAACAATCCGAACTCAATCCATGAGAACTCAGTGATATCAGAGATAATGCCATTGGAGCCATTTTCAGAAAGGCTTGAATGAAAAAGGAAGATTAGGGTCGAAAGAAAGGAATTTATAAAATACTCACATTTTGGTACTGAAGAAATCCTTTACTAATATACACTCAATTTCCTATCCAGACTTCTATACTGTATGGCTTCGGAAATATGATGCGACCGAACACTTTCACAGCCTTCCAGATCGGCAATCGTCCGGGAGACTTTCAAAATCTTGGTCACAGCGCGTCCGCTGAATCCGAATTTATCCATAGCCATCTCAATCAGATTCTGAGATTCATCATCCAGATTGCAATATGATTTGATTTGTTTATTGGACATACGGGCATTGCACTGAATCGTGTTTCCGAAACGTTGCTTTTGGACGGTCCTGGCCTGTTCAACCCTCTTTTTGATTTTCTCGGAAGCTTCCTGGGGGACTGACGTATTGAACTGCCTGTACCTGATGGAAGGAACTTCCATGTGAATATCGATTCGATCCAGGAGAGGCCCCGAGATTTTGGATCTGTAACGGTGAATTTGGGATGGCGAGCATCTGCACGCTCGCTGGCTATCTCCGAAATAACCGCAAGGACAAGGATTCATTGCAGCAATTAACATTACCGATGCCGGATATGTAGTAGTCATGGAAGAGCGCGTAATCGTGACCTGTCCATCCTCCAACGGCTGGCGCATAACTTCCAATACGTTTTTTTTGAATTCAGGAAGCTCATCCAGGAAGAGAACTCCTCTGTGAGACAGACTGATTTCACCCGGCCTGGGTACATTGCCACCTCCGGCAAGACCGACATCGGAAATCGTATGATGCGGCGAACGGAAGGGCCTCGTTCCGATAATCGCATCCGTTTTTCCGAGGAGACCAGCTACAGAAAAAATTTTCGTAACCTCGACCGCTTCATCAAAGGAGAGATTTGGAAGGATTGTCGGAAGCCTTTGGGCAAGCATCGTCTTGCCGGAACCGGGAGGACCTACCATGAGAAGATTATGCCCTCCGGCAGCGGCTACCTCCAGTGCCCGTTTAGCATTTTCCTGCCCTTGTATCTCGTTGAAATCGACCGTGTATTCCAGACTTTGACTGAATATGCTTTCCGTATCGACCCGGATCGGTACGATATCTTTCCTTCCGCTCAGAAATTCAACGACATCGGGAAGCGATTCCGCCGCGATAACATCTATTCCCTCGACCATGGCGGCTTCCTCGGCATTATCCTTCGGAAGAATCATTCCCTTCAGACCTGAATTCCTGGCATGAAGCGCCGACGAAAGTGCGCCCCGTACTCCTTTTATGGCACCATCCAGCGACAGTTCCCCAATGATCAGATAATCCTGCAATTTTTCCGCGGGGATCAGTTTCTGCGCCGCCAAGATTCCAATTCCGATAGGCAGATCGAATCCAGTCCCTTCTTTTTTTATATCAGCGGGAGCCAGATTGACTGTTACGCGTTCGGCCGGGAATTCGTATCCGGAATTCCTGATAGCTGCCCTGATCCTGTCCTTGCTTTCCTTTACGGATGCATCGGGAAGACCGACTGTTGCGAATTGCGGAAGTCCTGAAGAGATATCAATTTCCACATCGATACTGTAGGAATCAATTCCGATAACGGTACTGCCCAGAATCTTAACAATCATAGCCGCTCCCGAAAGGAAAGTACCGCGTGATTTTACAAGAGGAGGGGCGGATTGCAAGCATTATTTACATATTATTCTGATACCTACAGATCAAAATTTCTGCATAAATCATTCCTGTTTGTGAACAGGGAAGAGAACAGCTTTTCTGAGGAAAATATCACCGGGGTACTTCCTTTAAAGTTTCCCGATAGAGCTTCGATATTCTCTTGTATTCATCCAGTCCCCATTGAGCAAATGACATGTAATCGGGCGATACCTCCTTTATTATCTTGGCCGGATTCCCTGCTACCAACTTTCGGGAAGGAATATGCATTCCCTGCGAAACTACGGAACCGGCCGCAACCAGAACCTGCTCCTCGCAAATAACGCCTCTTAAGAGAACCGCACCCATTCCAATCAAGCAATAAGGATGGATATGGGCATCGTGAAGAATGACGCTGTGGGCAATGAGAACATTTTCATCAACGATGATTTGATCGCCGGCCGTCACATGGAGGACAGAATTGTCCTGGATATTCGTATTACTGCCGATGGAAATCGGGCCAAAATCGGCCCGGATGACAACACCCGGTCCTACAAAGCAGGAACTGCCCAGGGTGACTTCTCCGATGATAACAGCCTGGGGGTGAATATATGCATCAGAGGCAATCACAGGCCTTTTACCGTCAAGTTCATAGATGGCCATACTAAAACTCCTTGAGCAAATTTTGAGACAAATAATGCTGGATTGAATCCGAATCCGCAAGTGATATCAAACAGACATTATAACATAGTACTGGGTGAGATTTGCATTTCCCAGTAGTTTACATCCATGATAAAATTTTCGCCATTGGTCAAATTTGCCGATGCAGGTCCTTATCGGATTAAAAAAACTGTTGTTTATTTAACCCGGAAATTGTAAGGAAGCATGATTGTGAGGTTTTTAAATGATTGGATTCTTTGATTCAGGATTCGGGGGCCTGACCGTTTTAAAACACGTTGTCCGGGAGCTGCCCGAATATGATTATATTTATTTGGGTGATAATGCGCGTGTCCCATACGGAAACCGGTCCGATTGGATTGTTTATGAGTTCACCCTTCAGGCAGTCGATTATCTGTTCCGGCAAGACTGCCAGCTGATCATTATTGCTTGCAATACCGCGTCAGCTAAAGCATTAAGACAGATCCAGCAGGAATACCTGCCTAAGTTTTACCCGCAAAGACGTGTTCTCGGTGTGGTCCGTCCGAGCGCGGAAGAAGTGATTGATAGGACGAATCTGCGGAAAGTCGGAGTACTCGCAACAGAAGGCGCCGTCAATGCCAGGTCTTATGAAATCGAGATTCGTAATTTGGATCCATCTATAAAGGTCTACCAGCAAGCCTGCCCTCTTCTCGTTCCGATTATCGAAGCGGGCGAACAGGATTGGGAGGGAACCGATTTGATCGTTTCCCGTTATCTGAGCGAGCTCTTTGCAAAAGACCGGGAAATCGATACGCTTCTCCTTGCCTGTACGCACTATCCCGTACTCTATAATACTTTTAAAAAATTATCCCCCCCCGGAGTGACGATTCTCGAGCAAGGTCCTTTCATTGCCAAGAAGTTGGCCGATTATCTGATCCGCCACCCGGAGATCGAGGCAAGTTTGCAGAAAACCGGAAAAAGAACTTTCGAAACAACCGATATTTCTGACAAATTCGACCGACTTGCTGAGATTTTTTATGGCGAGCGGATTCACTCAAGAATGGTCTCGATAGGTAAAGTGAGCTGATTACGGTAAAATGGTTATTTGTTTAATTCAAGTGATCACTATCACAACATGTATGAAAAATATACCGGAGTTCCCTTGACGAGATCAATACGCTATGTTAGATTTCCGCGGTATTTTTAAACTCCTCAATCTTAAAATTCAGACTGAATAAGACAAACGGCGATTTCTCCATGGCGCGACTTACCCATTTGGACAAAAAAGGAAACGCCCGAATGGTCGATATATCCGGAAAGGACACGACCAATCGGGAGGCAACAGCGCAGGGAAAAGTCCTTATGCGTCCGGAAACATTACAGATGATTGAGAAAGAAGGAGTGGCTAAAGGAGATGTATTTGGAACAGCCCGAATAGCCGGTATCATGGCTGCAAAGAAAACGGGTGATCTAATTCCTCTTTGCCATCCGCTATCTCTGACCGATATTGATGTCCGCTTTTCGATCACGGGATCGGCAGAAGTAACCATCGAGGCTACCGCAAAAACCGTCGGTAAAACAGGAGTGGAGATGGAGGCAATGCACGCCGTAAGCACAGCAGCGCTGACCATCTACGACATGTGCAAAGCGATGGACCGGGAAATGATACTTACCGATATCAAGCTTCTTAAAAAGAAAGGCGGAAAGAGCGGCCTGTATATAAGAAAGAAATAAAGAGCTCATCCGTACAAGCACAATTAAGATCGTCAGATTCCAGTGAATACCCATTTCAAGATAAATAAATTGTTGGTCATTCCTTTGGTCCTGAATGCAATTCTCTTTTTTGCATTGTTCTGTATTTCCATTATAGGCAGAGGTTCAACTTTTGAAACCATCATTCTGATAATCGGGTTTGTTCCCCTTACCCTCATTTCTCTGGAATTGCTCTTTCGGGAGATCAGGATAGATGACGCAGGTATTACCTTTAAAAAATTTTTACGTGAGAAGTGCATATCTTGGAATGAAGTAACCCATGTAGGTTCAGTTTCTCTGAGCAACAAAGTTTATCTGGTATTAACGACGACAAAAGGATTTCAAACCATATCCAATGCCTATTCCGATTTCATGCTTTGTGTTCGGGGAATCATAAGTCATGTTGAAAAAGATAGAATTGAGGAAAATGTAGCCGGTTGGATTGAGCGTCCGGTAAGAAGAACGCTAGATATTGTCCTATCTTGGATCGCGGTAGTCATTATTGCAGGAATCATCTACATTAAACTCGTTGGATAACCGGAAGAGAGGCCGGGTAATTATGATTAGCAGTTCAAAACGAAAACCGGTGGAATGCGGGAATGAAGAAGATGTTCCCTGTTCGGCAGTTGAAGATATTCTCGAGAAGAAAATTGAGGATATTGTCAATCTGCTGGGCTCAATGGATAAGGGTAAGAGTACCTTGTATGGAGATATTCTTTCGATCGTCGAAAAATGCCTGATAAAAATAGCCCTCAGGAAATGTGATCACATTAAAACCTCTGCTGCCAATTTTCTGGGAATTAACAGAAATACGCTCCACAAAAAAATGGAGGAGTTAGGTATCAAGGATTACAAGTAATTCATCCGACAGTGATTTTCTATTAAATTTCCGGCTGGTTTTCCCATGCCGGATTTTTATTCACTAAGGGGAGAAGAATTGAATTCAGAAATAAGGATCGGTGTATTAGCCCTTCAGGGCGCATTTCGAGAACATGCAATTGCTGCTGAAAAATGTGGCATGCATGCGTTAGAAGTAAGGTTACCTTCAGAATTGGATAAGGTCGATGCGCTCATTATTCCGGGAGGAGAAAGCACCACTATAACGAAATTGATGCACGAATACGGTTTCCCGGAAAAAATAAGATCTTTTGCATCGTGCGGGAAACCTATATTCGGGACCTGTGCCGGATTAATCGTTTTGGCCAACAAAATTCACGGCGAGGAGCAAAATTTCCTTCATTTGATCGATATCAATATCGAAAGAAACGCCTATGGTCGACAAATTGAAAGCCGTGAGGTCGACCTTACAATAGAGGTCATCGGCAAAAAACATTTTCGGGCCGTTTTCATCAGGGCTCCACAAATAAAAGAGATTGGAAACGATGTAATCTCGCTCGCCTCTTATGAGGGTCTGGTCATCATGGCCCGTCAAAAGAATATTCTCGTGGCAACTTTCCACCCCGAATTGACGGGGGATTTGAGAATTCATAATTATTTTTTCAGAATGATTCGTGAAGGGAAATTACAAAAGGATCCCGAACCGGAATTGAAGACTCACCAGAGCAAGCTCCAGCGAATCTCCGATCCTTAAGGAAAATGTTTAAACATGATTCGCTCGCTGCCGGATTCACAAACACCAACCGATGATTTATCCTTTCCTATTTTTGTCTTTTGTATTTTCCTATTAACTCAACCTCCGCCAGGATGTGCCCCTTGATCGATTTGAGCAAATCGTCTCTGGTCATGCCGGAATCGAGGTTCAATTTGGTATCGAGTGCGTAGAGCTTGAAATAATAACGGTGCGTGCCATTCGGAGGACAAGGCCCTCCATATCCGATTTTTTTATAAGAATTGGTCCCCTGCTTTCCTCCATTGGCAAGCGTTTTATCACTGGGTACCTTTTCAGGAAGACCGGTCAGACTTGGAGGAAGGTCGTAAAGAACCCAGTGGAAAAAAGTACCGGACGGAGCATCCGGGTCTTCCATGATCAATGCGAGACTTTGAGCCCCCGCTGGTACCTGTTCCCATTGAATGGGAGGAGAAATATTAGCTCCATCGCAGGTATATTTAGAAGGAATCAACTCCTGGTTTTTAAAAGCCGGACTTACGATTTGCATTTTTTTTCCTCCTTTCATTCGGGCATTCAACTCACCACTCATTATATAAATAGAAAAGAAAATGAAAACAACGAGAATGATTTTGTTACGCTTCATATCGCCTCGCAACTTCAGGCTCCAAGTATTTCTTTCAAGCGTTGGGCATTCTTGGGCGCATAAGCAAAAGCATCATTATCGAAATAGACGAAAGTTTCCCTCTTCCAATTTCTAATTTTTTCGGCCCAAGTGACCAGCTCACCTTCCGTATATTCAGATCCATAAAGCACCTGTGAACCGTGGAGACGAATATAGATAAAATCAGCCGTAATCGCTTCTGCAAATGGAAATCGGCCTGCAGTATCTGAAATGCAGAATGCAATTCCATGTTCCTTCAGTTGCACAAGTGCTTCTTCTTTCAGCCAATCAGGGTGCCGTACTTCGAAGACATAGCGCAACCCCGTTCTCAGATAGTTGCAGAATTCGGAGAGAACTGCTTCATTATACCTGAGACTGGGTGGAAGCTGAAAGAGAATAGGGCCGAGCTTATTCCCGAATTTTTCGGCAATGCCGTAAAATCTTTCCAGAGGAAACTGAGGGTCCCTCATTTTTTTTACATGTGTAATATACCTGCTTGCCTTAACACTCCAAATAAATCCATCCGGCGTATTGCTAATCCAGTGTTCTATTGTTTCTGGCCTAGGCAGATGATAGAAAGTCGCGTTTACTTCGACTGTTGAAAAACGATGGGCGTAAAATTCCAGCCACTTATTACGGGGCTGCTTCCCGTCGTAGAAGAGACCTTTCCAATGTGCATAATTCCATCCGGAAGTACCGATGTGGATGGCGGGTTTCATAGGTTGGTCCGGGCCGACGTAGAGATAGCTTTTAATTTAGAATCAAACCCGGGATAAGTCAAACAGAGAAAAAAAGGGAATTTACATTTATTGTCTCATCCTGCGGAAGGTAGTTTTTCAACGAACACACTTTGCGACGGATACGCAAACATGATGCCTTCCTGGCTGAAGGACTTGAAAATATCGTAATAAATACCCTGCTGAGTATTCATGAAAAGAGTATAATCAGGATCATTGACCCAGTAAACGGCTTCAAAATTGACCGATGATGGTCCATATGAGACCAAATGGACTCGTTCAATTCGTGTCCGCTCGTATCTAGATATTATCTCTTTGATCAACTCCGGAATTTTTTCCAACTTTTCATAAGGTGTCTGATATGTGACCCCAATCGTAAAGATCCCTCTGCGATCGCGTACTCTTTGAAAGTTCCGGATTCGACTTTGCAGTAAATCGGAATTGGATACGATTATTTGCTCGCCGGTAACACTACGGAGACGGGTCGTTTTCAAACCGATTTGTTCAACTTCGCCCTGAAGGTCTCCTGCTGAGATAAAATCACCATATACAAACGGCTTATCAATAGCAATGGAGAGGGAAGCGAAAATGTCCTTAAGAATATTCTGAACTCCAAGGGCAACAGCAATCCCCCCTATTCCAACTCCAGCGATCAGAGTTCTCACATTAAATCCCAGATTATCCAGAGCTATCAACAACAGCAGTACCCATAGCAGAATCTTTCCTACATAGGAGAATGCTGAGACCATCGTTACGGTCGCTGCGTCTTCTTTCAGCTTGCGCCTTGAATAGCTCGTAAGCCAGAACGAGATACTCTGATCACCCCAGATGGCAACCTGAACCAGGAAGCTAATTATTGTGAGGTTTTTAAGCAAACTCATCGTTACTGGGGAAAGCGATAGGTTGTATGAGGCAGCATAGAGTGACAAAAGGATGAGGAAAAAGATCTTGGTATTTTTAAAAAGCTCGATACCGAGTACATAAACATCTTTATCGATGCGCTTTCCGAGAACGATCAGGTATCGTAATAGGACCTTTTTCAGAATCTGAAGAGAAAAAAAGGTGATCGCCACAAAAATCACAGTGATCAACCATGTTTTTATACTGTTACCAAAAAAGTCGCCATCCAAAAATAACATCAGAACCTCCCGACAGATCTGGTAACCTTATTATCCGATTTAAAAACATCTGTAAAGATTCTTAATTGATTCCAAATATGAATCAGAACTGGCGTACATAAAAAAATCGGGGAGGCCTGGAGGCCCCCCCTAAGGGAAACATGAAGAGATAAAAACATTATAACCAGGAAAGCAAATCAGGCCCTCCCGAAAACTAGGGGTGCCGTGCATCACCCATCGCTTTTAGAAAAATCCGCACTCTTGAAACCATTCCGGAAATAACCCCTCTCCAGTCCGAGGGCTTTCAGTTGCAAACGCTGTTCTTGGGTAAGTATATTCCGCAATGCCATCCGATATGAAGTCAATTTCTCATGGATTTTAGATTGGATCTCCCGAATTTCCTCTTGGACCTCCGCTCTTCTACCCTTAATTCCCGCTTTATTAGAGTCGTTTGTCAATATTGATTTCAATTCAGCAAATTTAGAGAATAATAAACTCCGGAGGGGCTTGAGCTCTTTCCAGCGATTTTCTCGCAGAATCTGGATTTTTTCGTGTTGTTCAGCTGTTAAATTAAGGCCTGTATTATCGTACTGACTGGTGGTATTCTGATCGGAGGCTTCAGATCCTGAAGGCCCCGATACTCCGAATACAACAAAGAGAAGAAAAATCAGAAAACCCCATTTTCGCATCGTTGTCCACCTTTTACATGCTTTTTGCAGTCGTATCAGTGCAGATCTCATGCCATTTATAGATGAATAAGGTATATAGTTAAATTTAAATAGATTTTCCTTTTAGCATAAACCGGAAGACAAGGCAACTTATGTCGAAAAAAAATTTGCCATTTTATAAAATAATTCCATAAAATGGACTACTTATGAAAGTATAACCAAGCTGACATTTTTTAGACAAAATTGTCGAACATGAGATCTATTTTATCGATCATGAAACTGCCCTGATCAGGGTTGATTGTTTATAAACCAAGTGATATTTAGCATTCAAGGCGAACGTAAATGAAACGGTTTTTCTTCTTTTCCATCTTTATAATGATAGTGCTGCAGATACTTGTTCCGACTTTTGCACAAACAGAACGCTTTAGCAGATCACCACAGCAGCCGGGGGGCAGGGAAACACCACTGCGGGATTTAAATTTGACGGACGATCAGCAAGCTGCCCTGAAGAGGGCAAAAGCGAATTACCTATATCGGGTTGTCCACCTCAGAAGCGAATTGGCTGCCAAACAACTTGAATTCAAAAATCTGATCGGCGATCCCACTTCATCAGAAGAGGCGATTAGAACCAGGGGACGGGAAATTGAAGCCATAAACGGTCAGATCATGAGAGAGATGATCGGTTATGAGCTTGAAGTCAGAAGAATTCTCACTCCTGAACAGCTTCGGACCTGGTGTAGCAATATGGAGTCACTTGTTCAAAAGAAATGGGGGAATTACCCGTGATCCGTGAAAAAGCGGATTTACTGCAAAAAAAATTCAATAAGGACACGAAGCAATTTCTACAATCCTTTGCCCTAGTTCTCATCTGCGCGGTATTCATTCTCCTCATTTTAATAGCCGGAATTATGGATCTGAAGAGGATCGACAACACCCTGATCGGCTTCATGCAAAACAGAGGACTCGATATTGTCGGGAATGTTCAACGGGTTGCGCAAAACAATTACAACAGCCTTATTCAGCTAATCGGGGGAGAGCAGGCAGCGGATACTATTTCTCCCTTTTCAGATGAAGCCTTCCCGCCTCAGGAAAACCTGATCCAGGCCCTTGTCAATCTCGGAAAGCATGTCGATCAATTTTGGGACAACCAGGCTTTTGGCCAAGGGAATAAATTAAAATTCGCGGATCGCGAGGGACTAAAGTTTATTGTCATTTTTGATTCCAAAGGGCAATTGATATTTCAGAGCCGTTCTATTCCGCAAAGCATTCTGATCAAAGCGGCCCCTGTCGTTGCCGGACAGAAAGATATTTTAATCGAACTCAATAACAAATTCGGAAAAACAGAAAAGCTTGGGTTTATTGCTGTCCGAAGGAGTTCTGGAGCAGGCACGATCATAATGGCCCTGGATGAATCTGGTTTTCATTTCTGGGCTATGAGGGTGGCAATCCAGCGTGCGATAGAGCAAGCAGGGTGGGGTAAAGGGATTGCCTATATTTCTGTGGTGAATGAAAAAGGGCAGTATCTTGGAAGTGCCGGAGATAGTGAAATTTTCAGACAGAGAGCAAAAGACGATTACCCGGAAAAGGTTCAGAATACTGCCTCTCACAGAAAAATATCTTATAAGGGCAAGGACATACTTGAAATATGTAGCCCCATTATCATTGACGGAAAAATTGCGGGAACCGCCCGGGTCGGTTTGGAACGCGAACGAGCCGATCAGATCTTACGTGAGAACCGGAACAATATGTT
>DHHG01000141.1 GCA_002403175.1 Syntrophaceae bacterium UBA4778
TAAGGCCCCCGCCTACTCGATTTAATCATCCCTTATAATGGGTGACCTTATGAAAGATGATAATAAGACAAAGATGCAGCTCGTACATGAACTGACAGAATTGCGCTCGCGAAATGCGGCGCTGAAAAAATCAGTAACCGGGAATATATCAGCTGAGCTTGCGGCCGAGGACACCAGTCGCTATGCCGCAAGTATTGTGGAAACTGTTCGAGAGCCTCTTTTGGTCCTGGATGCGGATCTGAGGATAATCTCGGCGAACCGCAACTTTTACAGAACCTTTAAAGTAACTCCTGGTGAGACGATCGGAAGTTTCATCTATGACCTTGGAGACAAACAATGGGATATTACCAGGCTTCGGGAACTGCTTGAAGAAGTTCTTCCTGAAAAAGAAGCATTCGACGACTTCGAGGTTACCCATGATTTCCAGGATATCGGTCGTAGAATCATGCTGCTCAATGCCCGCCAAATATATCGGAAAGACATCGGCTCAAAGATGATCCTTCTCGCCATCGAAGACATTACCGAACGCAAGCGAATGGAAGACTTGTTAACAGAATCTGAAGAGCGCTATAGGCGCCTTTTTGAGACTGCAGACGATGGGATATTGCTTCTCGAAAAACGCGAAGGAAACATAACCCATGCCAATCCAGCCATCACAAAGATGTTAGGGTATACCGAAGAGGAGTGCATTGGGAAAAAGCTCAAGGATATAGGGTTATCGCTTGTTCTTGATGATATTAAAATGATACAGAAAGAATTGGTTAAGAACAGCATTATTTATTACGATGATGTTCCGGTACAAACCAAGGTCGGGCAAACTTTTTATGCTGATATATATATAGTCGACAGGGCAAGGTTAGTTCAATGTAATATTCGCAACATCTCCATACGTAAGGCAGCCCAGGAGGCGCTTCGGGAAAGCGAAGAACGATTCAGGCTGATTGCGGAAACCATGACCGAGGTATTTTGGATTGCCGATGTCCCGATCGAGAAGATGTTATATGTTAACCCTGCTTACGAGCTTGTTTGGGGCCGATCCTGCAAGAGTCTCTACGAAAACCCGCGTTCATTCCTCGATGCCGTCCACCCGGCGGATCTGGAGCGAGTGCTTGCCACCTTGGAGATAGAGAAGGCCGGACAGCCCTTCGACCACGAATACCGGATTACTCGTCCTGATGGGTCGATCCGGTGGATTTGGGACCGCGGGTTTCCTGCCCAAGACAAGACCGGGAAGGTCATCCGCTACGTGGGTGTCGCAGCTGACATCACCGAACGCAAGCGGGCGGAGGAAGCACTATACCAAAGGGAACTCGAACTTCGGACGGCTCTTTCTGAAATCAAAACATTGAAAGACCAACTCGAGGCCGAGAATATTATCTTCCGTCAAGAGATCAAAATGAGACATCAATTCGACCATATTCTCGGGCAAAGTGATGGTCTCAAGTACGTTCTCTATCGAGCAGAGCAGGTCGCTTCTATGAACACAACGGTCCTCATCCTTGGTGAGACTGGTACGGGAAAGGATCTGATCGCTGCCTCCATCCATGGGATGAGCCCCCGCAAGGATCGGCCGCTGATCACTGTCAACTGTGCTGCCCTGCCGGCCAATTTGATTGAGAGCGAATTGTTCGGCCGGGAGAAGGGTGCATTTACCGGGGCCGATACCCGGCAGGTTGGTCGGTTTGAGGTAGCCCATGGTTCCACCCTTTGCCTGGACGAGATCGGGGAGTTACCGCTGGAGTTGCAGGTAAAGCTGCTTCGGGTGATTCAGCATAACGAGTTTGAGCGTCTGGGCTCGTCCCATACCGTCAAAGTCGATGTGCGGATCATAGCGACGACCAATCGAGACCTTGAGGAAGAGGTCCGCAAGGGCCGGTTTCGGCAGGACCTTTACTATCGGCTCAACATCTTCCCCATTACCATCCCACCACTTCGGCAACGGAAAGAAGACATCCCGCTGATGGTCCAGGCCTTCATAGATCGATACTCCAGGAAACTGGGCAAACAGATCACGTCGATCCCGAAGGAGACGATGAAGAAGCTGCAGGATTACCCGTGGCCCGGGAATATCCGGGAGTTGGAAAGCATTATTGAACGGGCCTCGATCGTGTGCCCCGGGCCGGTTTTGCAACTGACAGATGAACTGGAGATTTCATCCCTCCCATTGTCATCCACCGTGAGAACCTTGGAAGAGACGGTGCGAAACCAAATTCTTAAAATCCTTTCTAACACCCGATGGCGCATCGAGGGAAAGGACGGGGCCGCAGCGATTCTGGGTCTCCACCCGAGCACCTTAAGAGCGAGGATGCATAAGCTCGGGATAGCCCGGCCGGAGACAAAAGAACCGGATTAGACTGTCCACCTCCCATCAAAGTATCCCTCAATATTTTGAGGTTCCGCCAAATATTGAGGTCAGATAAATCGTTTCGTTCGACTCCATCACCTCCCCTGTTAATCTAATCTCTCGTTATTAAAGGATGATTTTAAACTTCCGCTTTTTCCCATATGTTGGCAAACAATTTGCTTTTACGTTTTTATGATTCCCGTAGTTACACAAGCCTCATGACCCATCTGAAGTCGGAGCATTTTAAGTTGTTCCAAGGAATGCCGCTAAACATAAACGAGATACATAATTGAGTTAACTGGAAGGTTGTGCCATGATCGGAAGCTGTTCAGAATATCTAATGGTTGAAGACAATTTTGATGATGTGCAGATATTTCTTAATGATTTCAAAGAAAATGGAATAGCAAACAAATTTCATATTGCTAAAAATGTTGACGATGCTATGAAATATCTTTTTATGGAAGACGGTTCTTTAAGAGTCGAACCTCCAAAGGTCATATTTCTCGATTTATATATGCCGAAAATTAGTGGGTTGGAGTTTTTGAAAAGAATCAAGTTTGATGAGAAAACAAAAAAAATCCCAGTTGTTGTGTTAGAAGCCTCGATCAGTCCGAGTGACGTAAATGAGTGTCAAAGATTAGGTGTTAACGACTTTATTGCAAAACCTTTAGAATGCGAAAGCCTTATTAGCATTATCAAGAAATTTTGCTAAGCTTTTAAATGGTAATCATTGCTTTTCAAATAATACTGATTCCGTTTGTTAGTAGGTGCATCTTGCAACGCCCTCAAGTCACAGCCATTATTGCCTTCCCCATAATTCTCAACATCTTTAGCCTCTAAGATCTTATACTCTCCATAATCCCAAAGACCTCATAAAAAAGAATATTGAGGTGTATCATGACCACGAAAGAAGCAATCACCCTGTTCAAATATAATCTTCAGGCAAACCACAAACAGCGAACCCTCGATAGTTATCGCGTTATTCTTAACAGATTTGCGGCGCTCTATGGACAAAGATCATTGGATGCCATTACCCCTGATGAGATCTTTCATTTTCTTGAAAATATGACACAGAATCTGGCCAAGTCAACACGGAGGCTCCGGTATGCACAAGTGAAAGCCTTTTACAATTTCATCATCGACCGTTGTTCCCTGAACATGAGGAATCCCTGCAACACACCATTGCTCAGCAAATCCTTTAAGGCACCGAAACAGCCTCCCCACAAGATTCTCGATCGTGAGATCGTAGACGAAATGATCTACGATACGAAACAACAACGGGACCGGCTGCTATTGGAACTACAGGCACGGTGTGGATTAAGGATTGGCGAATTGCTGAAGATCAGAGTGTCGGATGTCTCTGACAGAACCATTACGCTGCGGGAACCAAAATCAGGTAAAGAGATTGAAATGGCCTACATGCCGGAAAATGTATCAAGGAAGCTGACGGAGTATATCAAAGAGCAAGCCCTTCACGGAGAAGAACGGATATTTCCCATCTGTTATTCGACGGCAAGAGCTCTTATCAGAAAGCTTGGCAAGAAGCTGAATGCGCATGTTTCACCCCATGATCTCCGGAGATACTCGGCACGTATGCCAGCAGAAATGGCATTCCCCTTGAGATAGTATCGAAAGTAATCTTGAGGCATCGGGATTTGAAAACGACGCAGGTCTACCTCGGTAAAATCAGTGATTCTGTGACAAATAGATGGATGGACATCCTGCATGGAAAATAGGTTTGTCAACAATTACCGCTTGAAACCGCGAGGTCTTTGGGGTAAGAAAACTGTGCAGGGCATGGCAGTTATGATTTTTCAAGAGGAAATTTTGATATGTTACCTCCTGGAATCTTCAGCTGAGGGACTCTGCAAGTTATGCAAGATTTCATCTCGTAATTATTCCATCACCAAGGTATTTATAGTTTTTTTAAAGTAATGAGTTGGTCAATATGCCCATACTTCCAACATATAACATAGTGTTCTGGTATCGAATAAAGCCAGAGACCATGAATTTTAGAGAACGCGCCATTAAATTGGCCGGAGCGTTTCCGTACGAGACATCTTCCGAGCAAGACAATCAGGTTCGGGATATGCATTGGGGAACAGAGGATGAAAGTGAGGCAAAGGCTATACTTGAGAGGCTCAGGCCTTTTGCTTCAGATCCCAATGTCATGAAGCTCCTTCTCCGAGGCCCCCATGGCGCTTTTGAAGCTATCATCTATAAGGATGAATTCAATATCAATCACGATAAGTGACTTATATTTCTCGACATTTATTCCTGTTATCCTCAAAATCCACATCTGTATTAAGTTCAATAGTACAATCAGTAATCCTTAATCGTACCAAATTAAAAGGCAGAGTCAATTGGCTCTGCCTTTTGCTACATAATTTGATTTATCTCATTCTTAGATCTCCTGCCCATTGATCAGAGGGCAAACAATAAAAAAAAGATGAGACCCGCATATGCCGTTTTGCATTTTACGGGAGTCCTATCAAAAACTCAGTCTTTTAAGAGCGATAATCGCCACGAAGACCCTCAGTTTATTGTTTTGTTCACATCCCGTAATTCCGCTCATAACGAACACAGTAGCATCTCATCTCTTTGTCTTCTGAACTCTGCCTATATGCATTAGAGAATATCGCCATCTCAATTATTGTTTAAACTTCCTCCTCGCACTTGCAATCCCAATCAGACCAAGACTATGAAAAAGCGTGGCAAGTTATGACAATTCCGATGCAGTGCCACCTTACAATATCAGAAGGGGTGTTCCAATGCCCGCCAAAGTTCAGAAAGTAACAAGGGTCTCGGCAAAGATACATCAGCCTTTACAACCATATCGTGATTCCATTTATGTGATGCTTTAATGCCGAGGATAAAAACAGATGATGATTTTAACTGCGTCTGTTGGTCAGGATTAAGCTCTCTGTGACTACCATTCGTTTCATAATGATCGTTCGAGATCAAGGCCATAATATCATGGCCCGAGAGCGTGGCCACAATCTCATCGCCATCTTTTGCAGAGTCTGCTTTGTAACTGCGATTTACTACAACCTCAAGTAAGAACTCCGGTGCACCAGGCCTTTCATCGTGAATCAGGATGCTTGTTGAACGTAACATATACTTTTCCTCCTGAATTCTGGATAATACTATTGTAAACGCTCTGTTAAAACTTTTTGACCTTTGTACACAAG
>DHHG01000223.1 GCA_002403175.1 Syntrophaceae bacterium UBA4778
GGCAAAGCCAGGATGTACTATTCTTCTGTAGATAAACGGGAGGATGGTCTCTACCTAAGCTCTTCCAGAGCAATCGGGGTGGTCGGCATTGCCGATACCCTGACCGAAGCCGAACATATTGCAGAAAAAGCAGTTTCGGCCATCCATGGGCCGGTCGATCATCGCCCCGATATCGGCACCCGGAATCTGATTGAAAAAAGAGTTCAGCATATGAAAGAGATAAGAGGAGAATAGAGTCAATGAGAATGAATACAATCAAGCGTGTACTGATCAGTGTAACTGACAAACAGGGGGTCGTGGAATTTGCCAAGGGCTTGTCCAATTTCGGAGTGGAAATTCTGTCCACCGGTGGAACCGCAGCCCAGCTACGCAACAGCGGCCTGCAGGTCAAGGACGTTTCCGAATACACGGGGTTCCCTGAGATGATGGACGGACGCGTGAAGACCCTGCATCCGAAGGTTCACGGGGGGCTTCTCGCCCTGCGCGATAATCCGGAGCACATGGCCGCGGCGGCGGCACACGGCATCGAGATGATCGACATGGTCGTAATCAATCTCTACGCCTTCGAGAAGACCGTGGCGAAGGAAGGATGCACCCTGGAGGATGCGATCGAAAACATCGATATCGGCGGACCCGCCATGCTCCGCGCAGCATCGAAAAATTACCGGTATGTCTCCGTCGTGATCGATCCCGCCGATTATGCGGCCATTCTCGACGAGATGGCGAAACATGACGGGAAGGTCTCCGAGGCAACCAACTTCCGTCTCGCCGTGAAGGTTTTTCAGACGACCGCCAAATACGATACGGCGATCTCGAGCTATCTGAGCAAGGTGAAGTGTTAGATAGCGGCTTGCGCCGCAGTGACATGTTACAAGTGGTCAGGTTCAGAGCGGCTCACGCCGCCTGCGACGGTTATCAGTCAAAGGAGTTTATCTTAATGAAAAAATCAGCCCCCCTCGTCAGTATTGTCATGGGCAGCGATTCGGATTTTACCGTTATGAAAAGCGCGATGGACACCCTCGCGGAATTCAATATACCTTATGAAGTCTTCCTGACGTCGGCTCATCGCTCTCCGGAGAGAACCTACTATTTTGCGACAGGACTCGAGGGACGCGGAATCAAGGTTGTAATCGTCGGCGCAGGAGCTGCCGCTCACCTTGCAGGTGTGATCGCCTCCCAGACAGCCCTACCTGTCATTGGTGTTCCTCTTAACGCAACTTCTTTGAACGGTATGGATGCCCTATTGTCAACCGTCCAAATGCCTGGTGGAATTCCGGTGGCAACGATGGCTATCGGCACTGCAGGCGCCAAAAATGCCGCTCTTTTGGCAGTACGCGTTTTATCTTTGCAGGATCGCACGCTGAGAGGAAAGCTACAGGAATATTCAAAAAATATGTCCAAACAGGTGGAAGAAAAACAGGAAAAGATCAACTGTTTGATTCCGGAATAGAAGAAAGGGCCCAAGTTCCAGGGAACTGGATTTTTTCTTTTGGAGCTTCGGCCCCTTGAACCCTTTATCCCTATGCCCCAAATCATCCAAATAGACCCCCTTAATCCGGATCCGGCTGCCATCCAAAAGGTCCTGCTGATTCTGAAATCGGGAGGCGTTATCGCCTATCCCACCGAAACCTTTTATGGTCTGGGGGCGGATGCCTGTGACGAAAAGGCCATCCATCAAATCTTTGCCGCAAAAGGGAGGGACTTCAAAAATCCGATACCGTTGATTATTCATGAAAAATCCGCGTTGGCGCGATGGGTATCAGATATGCCGGAGATAGCCGAGAAACTCATCGAGAAATTCTGGCCCGGCCCCCTGACCCTTGTATTTCAGGCTGCGCCCGCCATTCATCCCCGCCTTACCGCTGAAACAGGAAAAATCGGAATCCGCGTTTCTAGCCACCCTATTGCCACAATACTGGCCAAACTTCTCCAGTGTCCTGTTACAGCAACCAGTGCCAATCTGTCGGGGGCATCCGAGTGCACAAATGCAGCTCAGGTTCGTGAGCAATTGGGGGATAAAATTGATGCTATTCTGGATGGAGGCCCCACTCCGGGGGGAAAGGGTTCTACCATTGTCGATGTATCTGTAACACCGGTGAGGGTCCTGCGAGAAGGGGTGATACCTGCTTCGCTGATCTTATAAAGAGCTAGACGGCACAGGCTCGCGTAAATTTGGTTACATTGTCGTCTACGCCTATCGCAATCATCTTATCATTTTTTTCAATCACATAATCCTCGTGGGGATTAAAGATCATCTTGC
This sequence comes from Syntrophaceae bacterium UBA4778, assembly GCA_002403175.1. The sequence goes on from DHHG01000223.1 coordinate 2,261, forward strand.
CCGATTTTTTCTTCACGGCGATTATGATAAGTCCGTATTTCTGCTTGATTTCCGACTGCTCAAGTGTCTTTCCGATGAAGAGCGACCCCTCGAGTATGGCCTGTTCTTCCATCCGAAGTTCCAGGCTTTGTCGCCTTGTTGTTATCTCTATAAAATCGAGCATGGCCGGTCTCAGAATAGCCATCGCCATCCTCATTCCGCCTAAAGTGTAAGGAGAGATGACCCTGTCTGCTCCCGCCCTCAACAATCTTGCTTCTGAAGAAGCCTCTTCGGATCGTGAAAGGATATAAATATCCGGATTCAATTCTTTGGCTGATAAAATAACGTATAAATTTTCCGCATCCGTGGGCAAGACACAAACCAATCCCTTGGCACGCTTGATTCCTGCACTGATCAGAACTTTGTCCTCCGTCGCATTCCCTCGGAAATAGATGAATCCGTCGTCCTCTAATTTTTGCAGAATTTCAGGATCCCTCTCGACGACGACAAAGGGAACTTTTTCCTCACTCAATTCCCTCGCTATCTGGTAACCTATTCGCCCGCATCCGCAAATAATATAGTGACTCTGCAATTTTGAAATTTGCCGTTCCATTTTTCCCCTCCCCATGATCTTGCTCAGGCGGCCCTCAAACATGGTTTCCGCAAAAAGACTGAAGGTATAGAGAACCGTTCCCACTCCGAACAGAACCAGAAAAATAGCGAAAATCCGCCCCCCAACGGTCCGGGGACAAAAATCACCGTAACCGACCGTCAGGACAGTTATGACTGTAGTATAAAAAGAATCAAGAAAAGACCAGCCCTCAAAATACCAGAAGCCTACCGTTCCCACGAAAAAAATAAAAAGGATCAATGAAGATGTGATTGCAAGCTTTCTGATGAGTGACACAGGCTCCCTCTTAAGGTTTATTCATTTCTGCGAGCTCTACGATATACTCAACTGTTTTTGGGGGAGCATCGAAAAACACTATAAAGAAAGGTATATTTCCATCCTGCGGGATAGCGGAATTGGTAACGTCTCTTCCAAAAGACTTATTCAGTTCTAAGCGCATTTCCGCCTGCGTGAGATTGGCCAATTCCTCTTCAGTCAATAAAACACCGCAATAGGACTCAGATTCTGCTGTGAATTCTCCTGCCGGGTTAAGGAGTCTCGCTCTGACCTTAATTTTGGAAACAGGAAATTTGTTCCGATTGACGGCATAGCCTTGAATGACCATGATATTGCCAACGAGCTTATTTTCAACAAAGCGCTCACGAACATTCAGAAGGTCGATTCCTCCTCCGTTTAATTCGCCCGTGACAACCTGGAATCCCAAGAGCCGTGCAACAGGCCTGATCGTATCCGCCAGATAACTTCTGAATTCCGGAAAAACCGACAAAGAAGCGCCGCTTAATGTAATAAACAAAACAATAATATAAGCTGTTATTTTTCCCGGTGTCCAAAGATCCAGGCCGGTTCGCTTTTTATTTTCATATACGGTTTCGCTCTCAGGAAAATCGGCCAGATTACGTGCCGCATTGCCTTCGTATTCATAAGGATCAGCAGAGGTGCCGATCGCATCGCCGCCAAAACAATCTTTTTGATCCGTTTTCGATCCAGGCGCAGACCCTGGTACTGAATAGAAGAAAACATGCTGGCATCGACTGCACTTGGCCCAGATCCCTTCTTCCTCAATTTTGTTTTGATCAAATCTGAATTTAGTTGCGCACTTTGGACACTCTATAATCATTTAAATCTCCCTGAACTGTTTACTCACAGTAAAAATATATATTCCGGAAATTACGGTCATCTATTTACACCTCAATCTCATATATATCCGGATAAAATCTGGCCAGTTCATTGAAATCAAGGCCATATCCGACCAGAAAACCATCTTCCAATGAAAAACCGACATAATCGGCTTCGAATTCCATTTTTCGCCTGTGCTTCTTATCTATAAAGGCACATACTTTGAGAGAATTCGGATTGCGTTCCTTTAATGCCTGTACAATGAAATTCACCGTAATGCCGGTATCGACAATATCCTCCACCAGAAGAACATCCCGATCTGAAATATCGATCTCAATATCTTTGGTGATTTTCACCTCGCCCGAACTGGTGCTGCAGGCACCATAGCTGCAGGCCCGGATAAAATCGATTTTACAGGGTACGTCCAGATACCGCACAAGGTCCGCCAGAAAGATGAAAGCCCCTTTCAGGACACCGATAACCACCAGCTCCCCGCCTCTGAAATCATTGCTGATGGATACACCTAATTGCCGGACCCGGTCTTGAATCTCCTGGCTGGAAAAAACGACTTTCTTTTTCAACTGATCCATATGAACCCTCCGGGACCACCCTATCCAACAGCATGAAAAAAGTCAATAATACGCGCGGCAAATAGGATTCAAAATAGAAACGCTTCCATCAATAGCGTTGATGGTAAGCTGAAACAAACTGATCGATCTGCTCCTGAATAATCCGCTCCGCGTCCCTAAGCTCACCTGCATTTTTAAATACGGAGGAAAGGCTCAGAAGGATTTTATCAAAGCGAGATCGCTCGCATCCAATGGCTTCATAATCGATATACGGAATCATATAATGGTGGCCGTCAAATGCATATTTACCAAAACGATTGTCGGCAGGGGATCGAAAAGGCCACCGAAGCTTAAATTCAAAAAACCGCAATGAAATCTCCTTGAAGGGTTCCTCTTTAAAAATATGGGAGGCAGGCATTTTATAAGCGCCCTCGCTGATCAGGCGGAAATACTCCTTAACCAGGTCAATATCCGTAATGCAAAGCCCGAATAGATGCCAGTCATTGATGATATTTATCAGAGCCAGTTTTTCCTCCCTGGAAATATAGTGATAACTGGGACAGAAATGGCCATCGCATAGTTCCTTCCCGTAAAAAGAGATATCCCTCATGTCAACTCCCCCATTCTGCATAGGATGCAGAAGGCAACCTACTTTCTTTTCGTTTGCATCCAGAAAACCGATAAATTCGCAGCAGTAGATCACCTCGTAAATCCTGTTCTGGTCCTCCATCTCCTTGATTGTCGTAGAAAAAGCTTCCAGATCTTCAGCCCCTCGGACCATTTTCCGGAAAAGGGCGGTTCTTCGCTGCAGCCTCGTTTCCAGAGACGCTCGGCTATTTGCTGAATAATTATAAAGCCCGCAGCAGGCTCCACATGACTTGCGTGCATCGGGCTGACATAGGTGAACGAAATCTTCCATTTTAAACCTCAGAGAAATATGAAGATGCTGGATTGAAGGCTGCCTGGACTATAAGGTCTAGCGTCTCCAATTTCAATGTTTTTTCCCTCTTAGCAATCCTTCGAAACTCGTCAAAATTGGTAAAGCATATTGAAAAGGATCAAACAGATTGCCTATAATGCGATTAATTAATCTTGCTTTATACTGAGGTGTATCATGCCCATTGAGATCGAACGCAAATACCTGATCCGGAATGATTCATGGAAAAGGTATGCAGACAGCGGAACAGCTTACATTCAGAGCTTCCCATTTATTGAACAGAATCGTGCGATCAGGATCAGGATAGCGGGGGACCGGGGATTTCTGACCCTGAAATACTCCCTGAGCCTGACGACTCGGAAAGAGTATGAGTATGAGATACCACTGAACGAGGCCAGGGAACTGATACAGGAATTCAGTGATCATCCGCCGGTTGATAAGATTCGCTATCATGTCCACTTTAAGGGACACCTTTGGGAGGTCGATGTCTTCGGGGGAGAAAACGAAGGGCTTGAAATTGCCGAGGTCGAACTCTCAAGTGAAGACGAATACTTTGAAAAACCCGACTGGATCGGAAATGACGTAACAGAAGACGACAGATATCTAAATGTCAATCTATACCTGAAACCCTTTAAGACCTGGGCTGGTTAATTGCCGTGCCTGGCTCGCTTCGCTTGGAACAGCCTGAACTGAAACTGAAAAAGTGTCCAGCTATACGGGACAGCACGGACACTCATTCAATTCCAGAGTTTTGATCACACCCGTTTTGTTTTGTTTTTCACGGCAAAACGCTTTACCTCTTTCATCGGGAAATACTGTTGTCGAAATCTCAAGGCTACATTCACCAGTGCGATCATGACCGGCACTTCGACCAGGGGACCTATAACGGCCGCAAAAGCGACTCCCGATCCGATTCCGAACACGGCTACCGCGACGGCAATGGCCAGTTCGAAATTATTGCTCGCTGCGGTGAAGGCAAGGGTAGTGGTTCGGCTGTAGTCGGCACCCAACCGTTTCCCCATCCAGAACGAGCTCAGAAACATGATGACGAAGTAAACGAGAAGAGGAATAGCGATCCGCACGACATCCATCGGCAGTTGAACGATGAGCTGTCCTTTCAGGCTGAACATGACCACAATCGTAAAGAGAAGCGCAATGAGGGTCATGGGAGCTACCTTCGGAACAAACCGGGCGTGGTACCATTCTTTTCCTTTCAGTTTCACACCGATGAGCCGGGTCAAGGCGCCTGCAATAAAAGGAATGCCGAGATAGATGAAAACGCTCTGCGCGATTTGTGAGATGCTGACCTCGACAACGCTTCCGGACAACCCGAAATAGGGGGGAAGAACCGTAATAAAAAACCAGGCGTAAACACTGAAAAAAAGTACCTGAAAAATACTGTTGAAAGCGACCAGGCCGGCAGCATATTCGGTGCTTCCCTCGGCCAGCTCGTTCCAAACAACAACCATGGCGATGCAGCGGGCCAGTCCGATCATGATCAGCCCGACCATGTATTCCGGCTTATCAGGCAAAAAAACAATTGCCAGGATAAACATCAGCACCGGCCCGATTACCCAGTTCTGGGCGAGTGAGAGAGCAAGCACTTTCAGGTTGCGGAATACTTCCGGCATCTCTTCATAGCGTACCTTTGCAAAAGGAGGGTACATCATCAGAATCAAGCCAACTGCGATAGGAATATTTGTCGTACCGACTTGAAAACGATTTATGAACTGTTCAATACCTGTTACAAAATAACCGATTGCAACGCCCGCGGCCATTGCGGTGAAGATCCAGACCGTCAGATACCGATCCAGAAAAGACAATCTTTTAGCACTAATATGCTCAGTCATTTGTTCACCCTTTCTTATTTGGTTAGAAATTCAAACCAGCTCCGACGGATGCGCCGACTGCCGGATTCAAAGTTCATTTGGACTGATCCAAGTCTATATTTCCGTGTGGCTATTTATAGAGTCGCGCCCGCAGATCTCTTCCCGTCGGAGAGAGGGAAGCAGGCCGAGAATTTTCTTTATCTCCGGATCTTCCGACAGCCAATGACGAAGGTTTCCGAGCAGGCTGGCGACATACGGGTTTGCAGATCCGTCGGTCAGGTGATAGTTGACCCAAAGACCCTCTTTCCGAGAGCTTATAACACCTGCGTCCTCTAGTATTTTTAGGTGTTTGGAAACCGTTGGTTGTGCGATCTTCAGAGCGGTTCTCATCTCACAAACGCATAAAGACTTATGCTGAAGCATTTTGATGATTCTGACCCGGTTCGGATCGGAAAGGGCCTTCATAACCCGGATGAAATCCTGCATCGCTAGATATCTCCCATATTTCCTTTTGGCTATATATAGCGGCCGACATCCGATCTGTCAAGCTTTCACGGAGAAGGGGCGAACCGTAATAGATCCGTATTTGGAGAGATTGTCATTATGAATAAGCTTATGATATGCTTTTGGAAAATTATTTAAGGGTATTTAGGCATGAATCAAACCGAAACAAAATATCGATTTTTGGAAACACCAACCGGCAAGGCAGCCGTGGTCTGGATGGGCAAAGCTAAACCGAAAATCGTCCGGATCTTTCTACCCGGACCGAATCTGATCAAATCCGTTCGCAGCTCCTTTCCTAAAGCACGCACCGATAATGCATCCGATCAAGTTATCGACTGGATACAAAAGTGGTTTGAAGGTAAGGACTGGCATCTTGATTCCCACAGACTGGATTTGAATTGCTGTTACGATTTTCAGAAAAAGGTTCTAGCGGAAACAGCTGCTATTCCGAGAGGGAAAGTCGTTACTTATGGTTTTTTGGCGGCAAGGATTTCCGCTCCGAATGCCGCGCGCGCCGTCGGGACCGCTCTCGGGCGAAATCCGTTTCCGTTGATTATACCATGCCATCGGGTGGTGCGCTCGGATGGATCCCTGGGAGGGTTTGGCGGCGGACTTCCGATGAAGCGAAAACTTCTTGAGATGGAAGGCATACAACTGGACGACAAAGGCCGCGTCCGGCTGGAATACAGGATTGGGCATTGAGGGCGGATCCTCCGGATAACCCCTTCATATTCATTAGGCGGTGATCCGGACAAGGCCGATCAATTCGAAATTGTTTTGGAAAAAAGGTTCAGGATGATCACGCCCGCAATAATAAACAGAATACCTATCAAGGCCGGAAAATCCAATGCCTGGCCGTATACAAACCAGGCAATCAGGGTGATCAGGGCCATACCAACTCCGGACCATACGGCGTAAGCAATTCCAACGGGAATCGTTCGCAAGGTAAGGGACAGAAAAAAGAAGGCCAGGGCATACCCAAAGACAACCAGAAGCGAGGGCCAGAATCGGCTGAAGCCTTCCGTAGCCTTGAGCGTGGATGTTGCAATTACTTCACTCACTATTGCGGCAGTCAATATAAGCCAATATTTCATAACGCCTCGTATGTCCTGAGATTCAAGATACAGGTGTTTTCGGTGTTCCGGCCAAATAAGAGAAAGTGATAGCAAGCTTATTTTTTCAGAACCGCCATATTATCGCGGTGGATAACTTCGTCATAATGCTTGTGTCCCAGCACTTGCTCGATCTTTACGGTTTTTAATCCCTGAATTTTTTTAATTTCATCCGACGAATAATTGACGAGCCCTTTTGCAATCTGGTTTCCCTCCGAATCGAGGCACGCAACGGGATCGCCGACCGTGAACTCTCCATCGATTCCGATAATGCCGGACGGCAGCAGACTTTTTCCTTTATTCAGGATGGCATTTTTAGCGCCCTCATCTATGACAAGTTTGCCCCGGGCACGCAGAGTAAAGGCGATCCAGTGCTCTTTGCTGTTCAGGCAATTGGTCATGGGCAGGAAAAAGGTGCCGGTCTCCTTACCTGAAAAAATTTCCTCGAAGATTCCTTTTCTCTTTCCTGATGCGATAATGTACGGAATACCGCAAACGGTAACCTTTTGCGCGGCCATTATCTTGCTCTTCATGCCCCCCGTTCCGACCGGGTCCGATTCAGCCGTAGCTGCCGCCTCGATTTCCGAAGTAATTTTCCGCACCAGATGGATTAACTTTGCTTTTTTACTGTTCTTTGGATTCCGGTCATAAAGTCCGTCCGTATTGGTCAGGTTAATCAGAAGATCGGCGCCGACAATATTGGCCATCATGGCGGCCAGATGGTCGTTATCCCCGAACTTGATCTCTTCAACCGAAACCGTATCGTTTTCATTGATGACCGGAACAACTCCCCATTCCAGGAGCTGGGAGAGAGTGTTGCGAATATTGATGAACCTCTGACGATCGGTCAGATCGCTCATTGTCAGGAGCATCTGCGCAACATTGATTCCGTGGCGGCCGAAGGCATTGGAATAGACACGCATCAGGCGTCCCTGCCCGATAGCAGCAGCAGCTTGCTTCTCCGGCATGTTTTTCAATTTCCGAGTGATTCCCATCCGGTGCCGTCCCGACGCAACCGCACCCGAGGTAACCATTACGATATGCCTGCCGTTTTTTTTCAAATCGGCGATTTCGTCGACCAGTTGATCGATGATGTTCAGATCAAGACCTTCTTTTCCAGTCAGAACGCCGGAGCCGATTTTAACAACAACCTTTTTAACATTGGAAAGAATCGCTACTCTCTCATCATTCATTCTCTTTCAGTGCCTTTCTCGCCATCACAGTCCTTGAGATTTCAGCCAGCAGCAAATCGATTCCCTCACCACTCTCAGCTGAAATCGTGAACACGCTTATGTCTCTTTTTTTAAACGCGGTCACCTCTTTTTTTATGCGCTTTTTGTCTTCGATCCGGTCTATCTTATTGAACGCCACAATTTGCGGTTTGCTCGATAAATTCGCTCCGAAGGAAGTTAATTCATGATTGATCGTCATGAAATCCTCCCAGGGCTTTCGGTCCGAATCGGATATATCAATCATGTGGAGGAGCACCGACGTTCTTTCTATGTGGCGCAGGAATTTGGTCCCCAACCCATAGCCCAGATGCGCGCCTTCAATTAGCCCGGGAATATCGGCGATCACAAAGGTATGGTCTTCATGGCGCACAACCCCCAGGTTAGGGGTAAGCGTCGTGAAAGGGTAATCGGCAATCTTCGGTTTGGCTGCCGATACCCTGGAGATAAATGTCGACTTTCCCGCATTAGGGAGGCCAACTATTCCGACATCGGCGAGGATCTTGAGATCCACCTGTACCCAGAGTTCATCCCCCGGCATCCCTTCCTGGGCCATCCGTGGAGCCCGATTGGTAGATGTGGCAAAGCTGGCATTTCCCCGTCCGCCGATCCCACCTTTCGCAATGATGTAGGTCTGGCCATCTTCGGTGAGGTCGCACAAAATTTCGTCAGTATCTGCATTTTTGAAAACCGTCCCGACCGGAACGACAATCTCTATATCGGGTGCGTTCCGCCCTGTCCGATTATTACCGCTGCCGTGCCCGCCGCGCTTCGCGACCTGGTGCTGGTTGTACTTGAGATCAAGAAGCGTATGGTGACCAATGGAAGCCCTGACAACAACATCGCCCCCCTTTCCACCATTACCCCCGTCGGGACCTCCCTTGGGTATGAATTTTTCCCGCCGGAAACTGACGCAACCCCTGCCGCCATCCCCTGCTTTCACATAAATTTTCGCTTCATCAATAAATTTCATATTGCCCTTAATTTTTATTTTTTACTTGAACCCTGAAACCCTTTCTCATCTCACCCTTTCAAAATATTCCTGTCTGCACATTCTATCAATTTCCATAAGATTATAAAAGGCTTCTCGAAAATCGTTTTTTCCAACCGTAAACACGCCATGTCCATAGACGATCACACCGCGCCTGTTTTCAATCGCTTTGGGAACCGTATTGCAAAGGCCGAACACGCCCGTACCGACTTCTCCTGGAACGATCGGGATATCCTGGATCGAGCGTTCTTCGGGGCACTGTTTGTGACAGACTTCGGTATGTGTACAGCTTTCGATCCTATCGCAATCCATAGATAAAATAACCGGAAATTTTGGATGCCCGTGGAGTACTCCCCGGTTGTCCGTATTCAGAACGATTTCCCTATGAGTAGTAAACTCGCTGGAAGCGGTTATGGCTGCGCAAGAAGTCCCGTCCAGTTTGCAGGGATCAATCACCCCTTTGAGTTCGTCAAGAGAGCTGCTTGTCTGGCTGATATACAGCGTTCCGTTCAGTAGATATGAGATATTGCCGAAATAGGAATCTACCAACCGATACTGCACAGTGCGAACCCCGCATTCCTCCATTGCACTCAGAACCTCATCTTCCGTAGCGAAGGGACCTGCAGCCAGGGAAGGTTTTGTATCCGGAGCCATCGCAATTTCAGCCGCTTTTTCAAAAACGGCCTCTCGATCCTTTTCGTACTTGTCCTGCTTCCGATAGGCGAGATAATCGGCAAAGAATTTAACAAAACATGAAAAACAGACGGAGCTGTATGTAATGTAAGCCTGTTCGGGGCTTACGGTTCCGTATGTCACGACTCCGCAGCCGGGGATGATGGCGCATTTGCTCTTTTTCAATGCCGAACCAACCGCATCCGAATTAAAAGAAGGCACCACCGGAAGCTCATGGAAAAAGGTCCGCGTTTCGGTGTCACGGGGCCGAATAGCTCCTTCTGTATTCCTTGCCAGATAATCAATGATGCTCTGATAGGGTTCGGCAGGTTGGGAAAACAGCAACGCACTGATGTTCAAATCCCGGAATAATCCCTCCAGAACGGAGTTTACCTGATCGTTTCGGTTCCAGACCACATCGTCATCGAGCAAACCCAGAATCGGAGCGCCTTTTTCGGTCAGGCCGCCTTCGACGAGTTTATTTATGTATTTACCAATCAGTCGTTCCATTCCAGACCTAATTCCCCGGCCTTTTTCCCCACAGGACACCCCGCAGGATCAAGCCCCCGAATCCGGTAATATTTGCTTCGCGCATCCAGGAAATCCTGCCGGTTAATGGGAGCGATGTCGATGTGATCGCCGCTCGAACCTGCCTCATGGAAAAAGCGTGCCGGCAGATCATCG
>DHHG01000235.1 GCA_002403175.1 Syntrophaceae bacterium UBA4778
TATCTGGAAATATGCGACGGCAACATGGAAGAGGGGAGTTTCCGTTGCGACGCCAATGTGTCGATCCGACCCAAAGGACAGGAGGAATTCGGAATCAGAGCGGAACTAAAAAATATGAATTCCTTTCGCAATGTACAGCGGGCTCTGGAATATGAAGTGAAGCGGCAGCAATACGTTCTGGAAAGCGGCGGTCAGGTTGTACAGGAGACCCGTCTCTGGGACGATGCACAAGGCGTAACCATATCTATGCGAGGAAAAGAGGAAGCGCATGATTACCGGTACTTCCCCGATCCGGATCTGGTTCCGGTCGTGATCGATGAAGCCTGGATCCAGGAGATGGAAGCCATATTGCCGGAACTCCCTCTGGAGAAGCGCGAAAGGTTTGTCGCCGAATACGAGATTCCTGCATACGATGCCGGCGTCCTGACTTCCAGTCGGGCTTTGGCCGAATACTATGAAAAAACCGTTCAACTCTCCAAAAAGCCGAAGGCAGCCAGCAACTGGATTATGGGCGACCTGCTGAGGTTTCTGAATGAAGACAAGCGCGACATCAAAGATTCGCCGGTTACGCCGGACGCGATTGCCGAGATGATCAATCTGATTGAAGACGGCACGATCAGCGGCAAGATGGCCAAGGAAATTTTTGAAGGGATGTACCGGAGTTCAAAAAGCCCGCGCGCCATCATCGAGGAAAAGGGCCTCGTTCAGATTACAGATGAAGACGCCCTGAAAAAAGCTATCGAAGAAGTCATGACTGCCAATCCGGAGCAAGTCGAAGGATACCGGAACGGAAAAGAGAAGCTCTTCGGATTCTTTGTGGGACAGGTAATGAAGGCAACCAAAGGGAAGGCGAATCCGGCGTTGGTGAATGAGCTTCTGAAAAAGATGCTCTCCTGACCGAAAAAAAACTTATTTTAAGGATTCAGTTGGAGGACCCTGAACCCGGACTCTGGACCTGAACTTACTATGATTCGAACAATATATTGGGAAAATGATGCGGTTGTAATGATCGATCAGAAGCTCCTGCCCGGCGAGGAGCGGTACTTTGCCTGCCGGGATTATCGGGAGGTTATTGCCGCAATCAAGGATCTGACGGTCAGGGGCGCTCCGGCAATTGGCGTAGCAGCAGCACTGGGAATTGCCCTTGGGTTGCGTGATCTGGATAGAATGGATTCCGGTTCTCTTCGAAAAGAATTCGACCGGATCTGCAATGAATTTGCCGATAGCCGGCCGACTGCCCGGAACCTATTCTGGGCCATTGAAAGAATGCGACGGCGTTTTGCAGATATCGCGGTTTCGTCAAATCGTTCTGAAATCCAAAACCTTCTTCTTGAAGAGGCCACCCGGATCGGCGAGGAAGACATTGCGGCAAACCGGCAGATGGGAATCAACGGTAGAGAGTTCATCCGATCGGGTGATCATATCCTCACGCATTGCAATGCCGGTGCGTTAGCCACCGCAGGTTACGGCACGGCGTTGGGCGTGATCCGGGCCGCTCATGAAGAGGGGAAAAACATTCACGTCTATGTGGACGAGACTCGCCCGGTTCTCCAGGGTTCCAGGCTGACTGCTTGGGAGTTAATGAAAGAGGGAATCCCGGCGACACTTATCACAGATAATATGGCGGGTACCCTGATGCACCAGGGGAAAATCAACCTGGTGATTACAGGGGCGGATCGCATTGCCGCTAACGGCGACACGGCCAATAAGATCGGAACCTATGCATTGGCGGTTCTGGCAAAAGAAAACAAGGTCCCTTTTTACATTGCCGCTCCCCTGTCAACACTCGATCTGTCCATCAGAAGCGGCCGAGATATCCCGATTGAAGAGCGTAGCGGTGAAGAAGTCTCGTGCTTTCAGGGGGTGAGAACGGCCCCTGAGGGAATTAAGGTTTACAATCCGGCATTCGATGTAACGCCATACAAGTATATTGCGGCCATTATTACGGAGGCAGGTGTGGCGAGAAAGCCGTACAGAACCTCTTTGAAAGAGCTGTTTTAAAAAGGCTCAAGAAGCCAAGGAGCCTAGAGCCCCAGTTAAAAAAGGAAAGAGAGGTGCAAAGGGCTGGAGGGAAAATTAAATGAAGATGGGATAGGTTTTTAGATTTACTTGAACCCTTGGTCCCTCAAACCCTTAAACCCTTTTTTAGTATGTCAAAACTTCTATTGTTCGATTTCGATGGTGTGGTTGTCGATTCTCTGGAATTCTATGAGCATTCCGTTAATCTCTGTCTCGAAAAGCTGGGTGTGCAGAGGCTGGAGAGCCGTGCTGACTTTCTGAACCTGTTTGATGATAACTTTTATGTCGGGATCTCCCGGTATGGAATCGATAAAAAGGATTTTACGAGAGTCACAGCTCAGGTATCGCCTCAACTGGATCTTAGCCAAATCAAAATTCACGTAGAAGTTCTGGATATGATCGAGTCAATGAGGGGACGACATCTACTATCCCTGATATCATCCAACTCAAATAAAGCCATCCGGTCTATTTGTGGAGAAATCGATGCCTATTTTGAACATGTACTCGGTTACGAATTCATGTTCAGCAAGATCGATAAAATCCGGCACGAAATGAAGAGAACAAAAATATCTCCGGAAAGTACTTACTATATTGGAGATACGGTAGGAGATATCAAAGAGGCAAAGGCAGCGGGAGTTCAAACTATTGCGGTCACCTGGGGTTGGCATTCAAGAGAGCGCTTATCGGCAGTGGCGCCGGATTTCATAGTTCATTCGCCTCAGGAACTTTCGAACCTAGTGGAGTAAGTGTTAAGGTCAAAGAAAAGAGAATGGACCTTTTATAGGTTCTTTGTCCTCAAACCCTTGAGACCTTGGACCCTCCCCTTTTATAAGTCATAGAGTTTCTCGTCTACGATCGGACTCCCCTTCTTGGACCCTTTTCCTTTTCCTCCTGAAAGAAACTCATTATCTACCATGAGATCTCCCATGTCCCTTTCGATTTTTTCCGGGTCCTCTCCTTTTTCCATGCGGCGTAACACCTCATCCATATGCCGGCCCATATCAAGACCGGACTCATCCCTTAATTTGCGCATGAGAGCGGCTGCCTGTTTTGGATCGTCCGGATCTATATTCCTGGCATCACCGGCCATCTTCTGGGCTAAGCCCATCATCTTCTCATCATCTACAGGAGGCATGTTCCCGTCCGAAGATGCTCCTTTTCCCTTGGTGATGGGGGCAAAAATGGACATCCGGCGCTCAAGGCTCTGTTTACATTGAGGACAAGCCGGAATTTTATCGGTATTGACCGATTTTGAAAAAAAGCTAAATATCGTATTACATTGTTCACAATAAAATTCATAAATTGGCATAGTTTAACCTCTATCCTGTGCTGTAATCGAAAGCGGCATCATATTATATGTCCTTAACAAAAAAATCAACGTCCAGTTTTCTATTTGTTGGCAACAAATAGAATTGTCCGGTTTTGTAGCAAATGAATTGTCCGCTTTACAGTTCTGAAAAAGGGATATTTTCAGAGTGACGAGCGGCGGAATTACGCTGTCACAACCTTTTTAGGTCTTTTCTGATTGCCGTTAGCATCATAATCGGCCAGTTTTCTTGGACCGTAAAATATGGCTAGAGAACTATCCAGATAACGGTGAACCTGCACTTTGGCTCTGACGTAATGGCAACGGTACTTGTCGGCAGGCAACTGCAAGGTAAGACCCTCGAAGGAAACACAATTGTCAGCGGTTACGGTGCGTTCATAGTGTTCGCAAAGGATATCATCGAGATTGGTCCCTATCCAGGGGACGAAAGCTGATCCTTCCTCAGGGGCCGGTTGCATGAACTCGGCATTGAAAGCGGGCCGATAGACCTTTTGCAAATACTGATTTGCTTTTTCCATAGTTGTAATGCCATGCACGGCCAATTCTTTTGGGAGGCGTTGTTGATGAGTTGCGAAGGCTCGCTCTGAGCGCCCTCTGGCTTGAGGCGAGTAAGCTGCGATCATTTCGATACCTAATTGTTTCATGGCCCTGCCAAACTGAGTCGGTTGCGTTTTGCTCACTGGACCGCCCTGTTTGGGCGTCAGCCAGTAATGGCTCCCGCGATCTGTATAGAGGGAGCAAAACAGGCCTCGCTGGACGATGACATCGAGGACCCCTTGAAAGCTGCTGGCAGTACCTTCTTGATCGGTAAAGAACATGGAATAGTGTTCATTGGTGGAATCGTCCATGGTCACAATCAGGTCCCATTTCTTGCCCGAAACCCACTCGTGGCTGCTACCATCCTGATGGATCATCATCCCGATAAGCGGAGATCTTTCCCTGCGTTTGCGGTGCACTCCTCTTTTGGGTGCCTTGGGAACCACACCCTTTGATTGTAGCGTGTTTTTTACCCAAGTATAGCTACGTTGCCCGCCATC
>DHHG01000222.1 GCA_002403175.1 Syntrophaceae bacterium UBA4778
TTGTTGTACGAAAATTTTCATTTTTAACGGTCAGGTCTTCAATGTCAACTACCCAAGGGTGGCTACCGTAATCCTTGGCCTTTTCTTTCCCACCGTTTTCTCCTGCCGTTAAAACCCCCGCAGAAAACATGACACACAAAACAACGAAAGCGGCTTTTTTCAGCATATTTTTACCTCCATTAAAAACGAACTTTCCATTCGTTGATAAGTAGTGCGCGTGCGCTCGCGACCATGATTCTCACCTGCAAACCGACTATAAAAAACCATAACCTGAGTTATCTCCATTGTCAATACAGATAAAGGTTGATATAAAAAGATATTGGAGGACGTTGTTTCTTTGAGAAGGTGAAAGATCAGCCTTTGACATTTGACTTATTTGTGATGACTGACGAGAGGTCATAGTGAGAACCACAGTAAATACCAATGAGTTTCCTAACAAATCGATACAGCGAATCGGCCCGAGTTCAGGTTTCTCCCTGATCCGCGTGTTCGGCTGCACCATCAAAAAGCTGGTATTGCAGCAGCGCTGCACGCGTCGGCACTAAGAAGAGGAAAGTATGGACATCTCCATAATTCAGGCAAGTATAGAGAACGCCGCCGAGATCCTCGCACTGCAGAAATTGGCATACCAAAGTGAGGCAAAACTGAACGGTGACCGGACTATTCCGCCGCTTACCCAGACTATTCCTGAGATTGAAGCGGCTTGTATTTATGGAGAAACGACAATGAGATCCGCCCAAAAATGCGCTCACGCGGTCAACACTGCACCTGCATTGGACACCCGCGTCCCTGCATGCCGGCGCCGCCGCTTAGCTTCACATTCGGCTTGTTGACGAGGGGAGCAAAGAAAATGCTTCCAAACAATGCGTCTCAATATTTCGGCAAAGACCTGGAGGCCATGTCCTTTGCGAAGAACTACCATAAATGGATCCTCACCGAATTCTCTCCATACCTCGGAAGTTCCGTGGCCGAAGTTGGTGCAGGAATGGGAGGCTTCTCGACTCTGTTGCTGGAGACCGACATACGCAGCCTGGTTGCATTCGAGCCATCTCAGAATATGTACCCTTTGCTGCAAGAAGCTCTTAGCAAGGACACACGAGCCAGGACCGTCAATGATTTCTTTGGCAGAACAACTACAGGGGAACATTTCGATTCAATCGTGTATGTCAACGTTCTCGAACATATCGAAGATGACGCGTCTGAGCTTTCCAATGCGCGCGATTCACTCAATCCGCAAGGCCACCTGCTGATATTCGTGCCCGCACTGCCATGGTTGTATAGTGAGATAGACAGACAAGTCGGACACTATCGCCGATACGTCAAGAAGGACCTTGTAGAACTCACACAGCAGTCAGGCTTCTTTGTTGTCAACGCACGGTATTTCGATATAGCCGGCATTCTTCCCTGGTACATCAATTTTGTCTTGCTCAAGAACCCGTTCAGCAGCGGCAGCGTATCTCTGTATGACCGGATAGTCGTCCCTGTAATGCGATTGATGGAAGGGCTTGTGCCGTTACCGGTCGGAAAGAATGTGCTATTGGTTGCGAGAAAAGCCTAACCCTTATAAGGCCTCCTCTTGTCAAGGGGTGAAAATCCCCTTCACGGGAAACGAGAAAGATGAGGTTTCGCGTAACAGGTACCGATAGTGATGCAACAAGGAGAGGGATGCTGACCAAAGGACTGACCAATCATTACAGCGGTTGGCTGATAGCCACTGCTGATTTCGGTGGTATGCTGAAAGGAGATAAATGATGAACCCGCGAATCGATATGATCACGCAGAGCGTTCACATTACGGAGCAGGAAAAATGAACGCAGTCAAAAGAATCTCCTTATTGGTACCTTTATTTATGATATTTATGCCCGGAATATCATCGGCTCAAGACCAATATAGGAGCGGCTTTGATCCATATGTAGTTATCACACTTTCTCAGGACCTCTCCGTTTCCACTCAGGTTGTGACAGAGATTCACGCGAACGCGCCGTTCTATATCGGCATTCAATTACCGCCCCTCCTTGCAAGGCACAAAGATTTTTCTACCGATTACACAATTGATCTCACAGTATTCAGACCTGATGGCAAGATATTGCTGCAGAAAGATGAATATTTTTCCCCACAATTGGTTTACCTCAGCGTTCAGGCAGTCACACACGGTGGATTTGCAATACATGCCACGCCTCACAAGAAGGTCTTTGACATTCTTTTTCATATAGCTTATAGAAGCGATTATTGGAAACGGTTAATTATCAACCCATTTACTTCCAAGAAATGAGAGAAATGTATGAATGAAACACACCTGGCCTTAATGATCCGTAACCGCATTGAAAAGTACGGTGAAAGAACAGCCCTCCGGTACAAAGAAAAAGGGCAGTGGAAAGATATCTCCTGGAATGCCATGGGAGAACAAATCCGGGCAGTGGCAAAGGGCCTTCTTGAAATGGATGTCAAGGCGGGAGATATGGTTGCCATTTTTTCTCAGAACAGTCCGGCATGGACTATAGCAGACTATGGCATCCTTAAGGTGCGGGGAGTCTCCGTACCCATTTATGCAACCTCTTCGGCAAAACAGGCCGGGTACATTATTAACGAAGCGGAAATCAAGATCATCTTTGTCGGCAGCCAGGATCAGTATGATAAAACAAAAGCCCTTCAAGACGCATCCTCATGTCTGAAGAAAATCATTGTATTCGACGATAACGTAACACTGGGCGGCCGTGATACCGCAATGTATTTTAAGGATTTCCTCGACCTGGGAAGGAGGTCGAGCAGAGACCCCGAGGTCGAAGACCGTTTGAACTCTGCCTCCATCGACGATCTTGCCACCGTGATCTATACTTCAGGAACTACGGGGGAGCCCAAAGGCGTAATGCTCCATCACTCAATCTTTAATCATTCTTTCCCCGCACATGTGAA
>DHHG01000028.1 GCA_002403175.1 Syntrophaceae bacterium UBA4778
GAGGTCCAGAATTTTCAACTCTTCTGTACCTCCTGTCAGAATCACCTCTTCACCGTGGCACTTCGGGCATTGCGCATCATATGCGCCTTGTATTTCCATATCCACATTGCAGGTGAAGCAGTGAATCACAGCGGGAAGAACATCGAAAATCAACTCTGCGTCTTGCGATTTGGAACCCTTGGATTGCACCTCGAATGCGAACTGAAGCGCTTTCGGTTCAATACATGACAAACGTCCATAGCTGAGGTGGATCGAATTGACATGCGAGAACCGATACCTTACTTCGTATTCCTCTACAATCTCCAGAATCGATTCTGCCAGAGAAAGTTCATGCATTTATTTTCTCTCCAGCCGGACATTCAGCAGTTCCAGTTCTTTCATTAGCAGGGATTCCATCCGTTCTATTTTTTCACTCAGAAGAGGTGTCAGCTCCAGGCCCATATCCTGATAATTTTGAGGAACCACGCACAGGAAAACGGTTTCCGGTAATTCGTCCATGAGTTCGGCCTTGAATAGAACATCGGGAAAGGATACCTCGTGGGCGGATGTAGGCGGAGGCAACCGGGTTTCCAGCTCTTCCTGTGTAAATCGATATATCGATCCGGGTTCATCATTCAGCTTGATCGTATCTATCACGATCAGATGTTCGCATCCGCAGATGATATCGAGAAGCGCATTGCTCAGGGTTCCCCCATCGATGAAGCTGACCCCTTCGGGCACCTTATAACGCTCCTCAATCCACCTGATGAAATGTACCCCAAACCCTTCATCCTGAAGAAGGATATTTCCCACCCCAAGGACGGTCAAATAATTTTTAGCCATAAAGATATACTTATTTCAAGATTAAGAGCTTCTCATTGACTTACAACAGTTATGAAAGAGAAAAGGGGAGCCCATACGGATATCTCCCCCTTTTCCGTATCAACTTTTATGTTTCCTTCAATGCTTCTTTTTAAACAGCCTCCCCCCTACCATGGAAGAGAGCGTCCCCTGTTTCAGCACGGCGTCATACCAGAATGCCATATAGATATGCACCACAATGAACAGGATAAACAACCAGGTAAAGATGTGATGAATGTAACGAACACCTGCCAGCCCACCCAGGCTGGTTTCAACCGGTTTCAGGATGGCATAAGCCTTCGCGGTAAGACCAGCGTGGTATCCGCCACCCATCAGGATCAGCCCGGTAATCACAATCACCAGGACCATAAACATAAGCCCCGAATAGGCGAGAGACTGCATCGGTCCATAAAGCTTATCATGCGGAGGTGATTTTTTCGTAATCAAAAGATAAAATTTTATCTGCGCAATCGTATTTCCGATATTCATCCAGGCGAAGAAATCCTTCCAGTCCTTATGAAATTTCGAAAAGAAGGCCAGATAAACTCTCCAGATAAAGAGAAATACGAGAAACACCCCGAACAGGATATGAATAAAACGGATATCTCCCATCAAGAATTTATCTACCGTTTCACCCGAATAAACTACAAAGGGATCAGCAATATAGAAGCCGGTCGCAATCAGGATAAAGATGGATAGCGCCATGAACCAGTGATTTAGTCTCATGGCTACCGACCATTCCTGTACGGCTACAATTTTTTCCATGGTCGCCTCCTTAAGCCACTTTGAACTTCCTTATCTCATTGGTCGTGGGATCGATAATGTGGACGGCGCATGCCATGCACGGATCGAACGAATGGATCGTCCTGATGATTTCAAGGGGCTGATCCACTTTCGCCAGCTTCGTACCGATCAGCGATTCCTCATAAGGTCCGCGTTGACCGGCCTTATCCCTTGGCGAGCAGTTCCATGTTGAGGGAACCACTGCCTGGTAATTGGAAATGACCTTGTTCTCGATCCTTACCCAATGCCCGAGAGCCCCGCGTGGAGGTTCGGTCATTCCACGGCCCTGGGCCGGTTTACCGGGTACATCGCAACGGGTCCAGCTTCTCGTATCGCCATTTTTGATATTCGCCACCAGCTCGTTCACCCAGCCTTCGGTCCGATCGGCGACAAGTTTCGTCTCCAGTGCGCGCGCGGCCGTTCTGCCGAGCGTGGAGAAAAGCACCGTCGGGGGAAGACCGGTCTTCTTCAGCAGCCCATCCACCAGGTCCTTCATGGGCTTGTATCCTTGGGCATAACCGACAACGAAACGCGCCAGCGGTCCGACTTCGAATGGCATCTGATCATATCTGGGCGCCTTGCACCAGGTGTACTTTTCATTCCCTTTAAGGTTTCCGTTTTTGTCATAACCGGTATAGTTGGGTTCCGTAGTTCCTTTGTAAGGATGCTGCGGTTCCGTTCCCTTGTACCAGGCATGGGTCACTTCTTCCGTAATCTTCGCCTCATCGAGCTTCTGCGGTTTGGCCAGATCACGGCCTACCACAATGCCTCTCGGGAAGAGGAGATTATGCCAGTCGTCATCCAGAGGGAATCCTCCGTAAGACATGTAATTTTTGACGCCGCCTCCGATTCCCTTCAGGCCTTCATCCTTGTAATAGGTAGCAGCCAGAAGAACATCGGGCAGATAGGCTGTTTCCACAAAGTTGCTCATTTCCTTGAGACGGAAAAGGAACTGACCCAGCCGCTCGGCATCGAGCATATCCGAAACGGATGTGACACCGCCGACTACGAGGGATTGTGGATGCGGATTCTTCCCGCCAAAAATCGCCATCATCTGGGCGCCTACTTTGGAAATTGCAAGGGCGTCGAGATAGTGTGACAGTATAATCAGATTGGCTTCGGCCGGAAGCTTATAGGAAGGATTTCCCCAGTAAGCATTCGCAAAGGGTCCGAGGCGTCCCGATTTAACGAATTTGGTGATTCTCTGCTGCACCGCTTTATAATGCGTTTCCGAGCAGTTATAGGGATTCGGTGAATAGGCTTTCGCCATTTCAACCGCCTTCTTCGGATCGGCTGACAGCGCGCTGACCACGTCAACCCAGTCGAGTCCGTGAAGATGATAAAAATGCATGATGTGGTCGGTTATATAAAGAGACGCATTGATCAGATTGCGGACGATTCTGGCATTGGGGGGCGGCTTTACACCAAACGCATCCTCCACCGCCAGAATGCTGGCTTCATAATGCACAAAAGTACAGACGCCGCAGAAGCGCTGGACGATCAATCCGGCATCGCGCGGGTCGCGCCCTTTCAGAATAGTTTCAATTCCGCGCCAGAGAGTAATGCTGCTCCAGGCATCCTTGATCGTATTGGTGTCATCGACTTCGACTTCTATTCTTAAATGTCCTTCAATTCTGGTAATCGGATCTACAATTATTCTCTTGGCCATAAACTATTCCTCCTCATCATTCCGGTGTCTCACACCGCTCATCACCGCATGTGCGGCTACACCGGCCACAGTTACTCCGGTCAAAACGGCGCCGATCTTATCGACGGTGTGCTCTCCGCCACCGATGGTTTTAGCTTCAATCGGTTTTTCCAGCGGAGCCATCGTATCCCAGAATGCGGGTTCCGTGCATCCGATGCATCCATGCCCGCCCATAACCGGCCAGGACACGCCATCATTGAATCTTACCTTGCTGCAATTTGCATATGTATAAGGCCCTTTGCAACCGACCTTGTACAGACACCATCCTTTTTTGGCTCCTTCATCGCCCCACTCCGCGACAAATTCACCGGCATCATAATGCGGGCGTCTTTCGCAGAAATCGTGGATCCGTTTGCCATAAGCCCAAAGTGGTCTTCCGAGGGCATCCAGCGTGGGAGGTGCACCGAACATAATCTGATGCAGGATCGTCCCGGTAAAATTGATGGCATTGGGGGGGCAACCTGCGATATTGATGGTTTTAATTCCAAGGGCTTTACTGATTCCAACTGCATCTGTCGGATTGGGTTTGGCAGCCTGGACATTACCGAAGGCGGAGCAGGAGCCGATGCAGATTACGGCTGCCGCTTTTGAGGTCACTTCCCTGGCCACCTCGATACCCGTTTTTCCCTTTGGACCCAGTGTCAGGTATTTCCCGTCCAGTCCACGGGGAAGCGCGCCTTCGATAACGCACACGAACTTGCCACTGAAATCGCGGATGGCCTTTTCCAGACACTGCTCTGCCTGATAGCCGGCGGCTGCCATCAGGGTCTCATGATATTCCAGAGAAATAGTCTCCAGGAGAATATCATCCACATTCGGGTATGAGGACCTCAAAAAGGCCTCGCTGCAACCGGTACACTCGGCAAAGTGCAGCCACACGACAGGTATGCGGCTGAAACTTTCGGCTGCCCTGGCGACCATCGGTTTAAATACCGGCGGGAGCATTAATGCCGCGGTCATTACAGATGTCCATTTCAGGAAATCTCTTCGGCTCACGCCACGGTCTTTCAAAGCGGTTGCAAGATCTTCTCGCGGCTCCGGCATTTCCCTCTCGACTGCATCCAAATTGGCCTTGCAGCGTTCCATCAATTCCTTATATTGCTTGCTTATTTTCTTTTTGTACTCAAGATCACTTACTCCCATACATTCCCCTTTCTACAATGGGTTACAGGCCGATCCTTAAAAGGACCAAAATTTAAAAAATATTCTTCTCCAAATTAGACCTGCTTGACTGCCGCGATGCCAAGGCACACACATCACAGCTAGGCTACCCGAGACATATGCTTGCCAAGACATAACATAACCTCTAAGCCGAGTAAACAGAAATTCACACTCTTAAATAGATAAAGATCCGTAAAGTCGGCTCGGTCGTTAGATGAACGCACCTTCTCACTTTTGCTCCCGCTGCTTTCTTTGCAGGGAGCCAGCCGGGCGGCTTACGCGAACTGCGAGGGGAAAGAGACGGGAGGACATTCCATGGAGAACCCGCCGGGTTCTTTTAAAATGTCTCAGACAAACAAAATGGTACTCAATGAACGATTTCCTTCCTGTTTCCGCCTGTGCCTTTTCTGACACATGACTTTCGATCCTATATATGATCAATGGAACAATTGTCAACAACATAAATAGGCCCGTCTTTCTTACAGTATACGAATTTCAGGCCCCTTCGTTTCTATATTTCCGTACCCGGCAGAATGGAAGAGAAAGTAAACGGAATCAAGATCGATGTAATCAAATCCGCCTGCTCCCGCCGCAAGATAGATTGCGGAAGACAGCCCGAGCATCGTCTCTGTC
>DHHG01000286.1 GCA_002403175.1 Syntrophaceae bacterium UBA4778
CCGGCGACTTCTTCAGGTTTTCCGAACCGACCGGCAGGTGTCCGCGCAATAATTTCATTATACATGGCGGGCATGGATGGTATTACGGCGGTCATGTCCGTTTCAATCCAACCCGGTGCTATCGCATTGACCTGAATATTATATGGCGCAAGCTCGACGGCCATTGATTTCGTTAATTGGATAATAGCCCCCTTTGCAGAACTATAGGAGGGAGCAAGAGCGGAACCGAAGTAAGAATACATGCTGCCAAGGTTTATGATTTTTCCCCTGTTCAGCTTTACCATACCTTTTGCCGCAATTTGGGACAGATGAAAAACCGCATTCAATTGCGTTGCCATTACCCTGTCCCAATCATCGGGCTTTTCCTGAAGCACGCCGCCGGTGATTAAAACAAACCCGGCATTGTTAACCAGGATATCGACTGCACCAAGCTCCTTCTCCACCTTCTCGAATGCGGGTTGCAGCCCGGCACGATCCGATACATCGACTTTCAGGGCGATGGAACGGATGCCGATTTCTCTCAGCTCAGATGCCACCTGTTCGTTTTTGAGCTCATCCCGCGCTAAAATAGCTACATCTGCTCCCGCTTTTGCCAATCCCAGAGCAATGCTGCGGCCTATCCCTCGATTGCCGCCCGTAACGATAGCAACACTTCCGCTTAGATCAAATAACGCCTTTGAGTTCATTTTTTCTCCTTTCATTGGAATTGCCTGTCCACGCATTTCAGCCATTATGATACGATATCCGCCGGATCCCGGATCACTCGAATAAGACCGCTCATGCGAAGATAAATGGTGAATGGGAACTGAACCGAAGGAATTACATTCATAATGCCTTCTATTTCCATTCCCGGAATGACTTTGGAAGCCGAACCAATGCTGTCCTCAACCGTCCTAACTGCGGCATCACATCCCAGTACGATCACAGCATCATAGGTTGCCGCAAGCTCCTTTAATTTCCTCCGGCGACCCGATGTCCACATGCAGGCAATGAACTGATTTGGCACCCTGCTCTCAAATACGTTTACTCGTATCCTCTTGTTTTCCAGGCGCTCTTTTAATGATCTAATATAAGATTCGTAAACAGCGGTTCTTAAAAAAGTACGAAAAACATCGATGAAAGGTTTGTTCTCTCTTACTGCAAAGGTGGCAGCGGGACAAAATCTGCATGGTACAATCAAAACAGAACGAATATTGAGAAGCTCAGCAGAGGTATCGCGCTCTTTAAGATAGAAAGGCACTATTCCATTCCCCTTCTTTATTTATAATAACGCCAGAGTCTCCCTCGCAACACGGTCGGCGAGATTCCGGCATCTGGCAATCCCGGCATGATTCCTAAATTTTGTGAACGTTTCCGGTCGTTCGATATCCAGACCGGCTATTGCTATGCAATCACAGCTCCCGTAAGAGGAATCAACCATCTGATAAATTTTCCGCGAGCATTCAAAGGCTTCAGCTCCAGGAAAGAGATTTCGGTCGGACCAGATTTTCTCACTTTTCAGAAAACCATGATACAGGAATTTTAAGGCATCTTTGTAACCTCTCGCGCGGGGATTCACCCCGTGCACTGTTCCGATTGCAAGCACTCCACCCAAAATGGCGCCACAGAGTGTACCACTGAACCCGATTCCTCCGATAAAACCAGTTACGGCTTCCCGCAGGAAGGACAAGTCTCGACCGCTTCTTTCGTCAATTTGCTGCAGAACCGATCGGCAGCAGTGGAATTGTTGCTGTTGGAAATACTCATACCCGTTGCGAATGGCTTCCGCCCCGGGGGACGAGAAAAAACCATGACGAATGGGTATTCCGGCGATCTGCCTATCCAGAATGCCTGCCCCGTGGGAAAGCATCCCAAAACATCGGAAATATTTTCCCGTAAGAAGCGACTTTCTCAAATTCCTCGTCATTTCTTTCCCGCCGTGGTTCTCACCGCAATTACACGTCCCCGTCTCCTTTTGGATACAACGAAAAAACTCATGGCAAAGGTATACTACCTTCCATTCTTCTTTCGCATTGCCGTAAAGGGGAGCGAACTTTTTCCCCAGCGAGATGATTGCGCCATTCACAGTTCCGCAGATATCCCCCATTGCTGCTATTCCGCCGCCCAGACCGGTTACACCTTTCAGCAATTTGTCATCGACATGTAATTGATAGAATTCTTCAGAATGAAGAAGTACGGAGTGAGCGCAACTGGAAATCCTGATGAATCTCTTTATGATTCGCATTTTTTTGTCAGGATTTTCCATTCAATGCATCTCCACACGGAAAGGCAGTTGGTGGATCTTTACGGCAAGCAGTATCAGTTTGCTTCTTCTTACGTCCTTTCCTGTGAATTGTCAAATGTCAATTATTTTCTTATCAGATGTTTCTGCTGTCATAGGACCAGTTTAACAATGCCTGCCGCTGCTTCGGACGACAAACAACGAGACCTCCGCTGCAATGTTTTCGGAGTTGTACAATGTGCCTTTTCATAGCTTTCCACCTCTTGATCTGGCGCTGATCATCCGAACACCTCCTGCCCACATAATATCTGCAATACCACTGAAACCAACCCCTCGGATCCTCTTCATATATCCACCCCTTTTTCCGCCAAACGGACAAAGGCTGGGACGCATTGATGCCAAAATAATTCAAGCTGGGCACATGGTAATCATGACACAATTTTGCATTCTTGAACCAGGAGTCGGGATATTCTTCTGTACAGTCGGTCATGTATTTCCCGCCGAACACGCCCATTTCCAGCATTTGTATTGGTGTTAACTCAGGGTCGAATTCCGGATCGAAATTTTCACCAACAGGCTCTGTACGTTTATAAATGTAATGCTCCTGCATTAAATCATGAACGAGAATGGTTTTACTTCTCATGATGATCACCTCAGGCTTTTTTCAAAAGTATAGCAGATTCCAATTTTTCCCAGTGAATTAAGAATCAGAGGGGAACAATGCAGGAAATCATCTCCAAGAGACCAGTCACATTCTGTTTACTTTTATTTTTTCGTATATTAATTTATATGCAAATTTATAATTATGTATGGATGTGTCATGAAAAATATCTACGAACTGCAAGCCGACCTCTGCAAAATCTTTTCCAATGCAAGACGACTGGAAATACTGGAATTGCTGAAAAAGAAGGAGCGGTCAAGCAGCGATTTGATGGCTGAGACCGGTCTAAGCAGAGTCTCTCTGTTTCAGCATTTGAATGTTCTGAAAGGAAAAGGGGTCATCGCCACCAGACGTGAAGGCGGCGTTTTGTATTATCACATTGCGGATCTCAAGATTATTCAGGCCTGCAATTTAATGCGCGAAGTTTTACTGGAACAGCTCGATGAAAAAGGAAAAATGGTTTCCGTTCTGAAAAAAAAATAAAGAGAGGTGCCTGATGCCGATTATTAAAATTAAAGGGATGTCATGTCAACATTGCGTAAAGGCCGTTACGAAAGCTCTCAATAGCATCGAGGGAATCAAAAATGTCCGTGTCGATCTCCAGAGAGGCGAAGCGGCATACGACGAAGATAAGCCAATCGATCCCAAACAGATCCGGGAATCTATCTCTAAAGCGGGATACGAGGTCGAATAGATACATTGCCTTCGTCTAGCTCCGAATAGAAATGGATGAAATATGCCAAGTAGCCAGAAAGGCTTTGCGGGAGGAAGTGTATAAAAGAAAACAGGAAGAGGTGGCTTTCCAGGTCGTCCGTACCTGCCTTCAGATCTATACGGCAAAAGAATATATCGGGTCTTCCGAGGACGGTATCGAGGAAGCGCGAAAGCAGAGAATCGCAGAGATCCGCTATCATAACAGTGTCAATTCATGCTGACGTGCTGAGGCTGAAAACAGCCCTTGTGGAAAATGAACAGCAGACTCTCAGAAGCGTTGATATCCTAAAATTTTTTTGAAACGAACGCAAGCAGCAGACTCATCTTTAAGTCACTTGCGAGCAATCATGAGGAAAATGGAGAATAGCCTCATTTCAGCATTTCGAACCGGTTTACGAATTTCCGTCGCTGTGACATCCCGGACCTCCTCAAAACCAGATCGTTTCAGTAAGGCACGAAGATGGAGGCGGTCAAAACCGTTGTGAAATACTCCCGTACTGTCATCATGAAATTCACCATTTTCGCAATCGAGATCCGCGATAGCCAGATAGCCTTCCGGAGACAATCGAGTAAAGAATTCACGTATAAGGCGCTCGGGATCAACAACATGATGAAGACCATGCTGCTCACAATTAACTGGTATTCGGATCCCTGCAGATTATTCGAATCAGCGGAGAGCAGAAGGGTCTTGGATATTCGAAATTACCTGCTTCTGTATTTTATCTCTCAAAACGTCGAGCATCCCTTGTGATGTATCCACGCCCGTTATTTCCTTAACCAAGGGTTGAAGCGACAAGGTCAATAAACCGGTGCCGCAACCGTAATCCATCACTTTCATATCTTGCGTAATTCTTATTTCCTTTTTCAAGGCTGCTGCTATATCGGCGGCAAGTCGAACCCGACCCGAATTCAAGTCCCACGATAGCGCCTCTTTATCGAAATCTTTCTTCATAGGGGTCAGGTCTACACTCTTGACACGTTCAGTTCTCTTTTGATCCATTCAACTTTCCGCTTTAATTTTATATCATCCATAAGTTTTAGCTCTAACCGCCTCCCCGCCTGAGAGACACCTGATTCACCTATTCCATAATACGAGCCGATCTCCTTCAATCCCTTGCCACTGTATTTCTGGCTTAAGTAAAGGCATACCTGCTTTTTTAATTGTGCATTCGTTTCAAAAGCAGCTTTTACTTTTTCTTCTATTCCCTCCAAGGAAGGTCTTGACATCAGTTTTGTTATAATCGGCAGATCGCGCCCCGTCTGTTTTTTGTCAAGATATTTCCTCTTTATTCCGTCAATGAAATCTTCATCTCCCAAGAATGTTGAAAATTTTATTTCTTTCAATATGTCGCGATTTGGTTGCGCGGCTTTGCCCTCGATAAATGCTCGATATTTTTTTCTGGACGTGGTCCCACCAGGACCGAAACAGCTCAGAATAAAATCCCTCTTTAGCCAGCTCGATGTTTTTCTCAGGCCAAGATAATCATGATAACTTGACCAGAAATAATCCTCAGGTCGGGTTACAATTCGAGCATGAACCGGATTCAGATGAATATAACGGGAAAGCTCTTTCGCATATGCATCTTTATCAACCAGGATTGACTTATACCGGCCCTGCATCAAATGCCCGAATCTTTTGTGCCTGATATTGAAATAAGTAGTATACGCACCATTAATGTGGTGCATAATGGACGAGAGATTCGCGCCGGGAGTCTCCAGCAAAAGATGATAATGATTCGCCATCAAACAATAGACATGAATCATTGCGCCATATCGTTCTGAAGCTGTCTGAAGATAATGCAGAAATTTTTCTCGATCTGAATCATGAATAAAAATGTTCTTCCGTCCGTTTCCGCGGGATGTAATGTGATAAAAAGCTCCGGGATAGGCAATTCGTAAAGGCCGAGCCATAGATCATCCTTTGATAGTTTTGGATCAACTTACTTCAAGTAAGTAGCTATGTCAAGAGTGTAGGCCTGACCCCTTGGTGTATGAATTGAAAAAAAGGAAGGGCTGCAACGCCCTTCCTCCGTTTGCATCTCGCTCAGTTTCGACAGAAGTCAAATCTTGAGCAGATCGGCAGCCTCTTTGTTTCCCGATTACTTGGTGTAACGGAATTCCCACCAGGGACTTTTTGGACCCGGCTGATTGTTCGGACCGATTGCCCACACTCGCCACCTGCCAGGCTGAGCACCGACAAAATCGAATGTATACTGGTTTGCGTTGATGTTCTGAACAACCTTCCACGTGGTGCCCGCATCCGTGCACCATTTACCTGCCTGACAGCAGCTCATGCAATCGATTTCAACAGCGTACTTCGCTGCTCCGGGAACCGGTTTCCAGACAAGAGTGGTCTTTCGCGGATAATTGTTGAATACAGCCCCGTTTGCAGGTGCGAGCTGAACGGGGGCTGCCAGGCCCTGGGGGGCTTTTCCAAATACGTAAGAAGCTGTGTAACTGCTTCGGTTGCTGTTATCCGTGAAACGCGTAAAAACATCCGCCCTCAGCTGAATGCCCGTACTATGAAGGATAAGAATCGTTTCACTAAAACCCGTTTTGAAAATTGCGCTCACCGCATTAGCGGCTCCCATAGGATTCGCCGAAACATTAGGTGAGTAGGGATAGGCCGGAACGATTCCCCAGTCACAATCTTGAGGATGGCATTCACCCCAAGCGTGTACGGTCACGGCATTGCCCTTCATTTCGATATTAAGAGCCGTAACACCCTTTGTATTTTGATCTAAATTTTTCCAATTCCCTACAAACTGACCGATGTTGGCGAAAGCAGGATACGCCATCAAAACAGCCATCAGAATTATGCCGAGGACAAGTGTTGCTTTCTTCATGCGCTTTCTCCTTTTCAATAATCACTCTGAAAACCGGGACGGAGAGGCTGCCCTGCCCGATCTAATCCTTCTTCTACCAGTGTCAAAATAAGATTCCTTGTCTGTTTAATGGAAATTTAATGCTTGAACGCCCGCTGCCCGGTGTAAACCATGGCCACTTTGGGATCGGCTTCATTACATGCGACAATCGTTTCGAAATCCCTCTCGGAACCGCCGGGCTGCACAATGCTTGTAACTCCGTTTTTAATTCCCACATCAGCGCCGTCTCTGAAAGGAAAGAAGGCATCCGATACCATTGCCGAACCGGATATTCCTCCCTTTGCCGCTTTGGTCTCTTCATCGATAGCTAGAAGATCCGCCTTTTTACGTTCGCCCTTTTCACAGGCAAGCTCAAATTCCTTATATGAAATTCCGTATCTGTCAAAACAGATCATATCGGCATATTTCGTATAGGCTTTATGAGCGGCAATTTCGGCCACGCCCACCCTGTCCTGTTCGCCGGTGCCGATTCCTACTGTGCATCCGTCTTTCACGTAAAGCACCGAATTCGATGTGACACCCTGTTCGACAAACCACCCGAAGAACAGATCTTCGTATTCCTTATCGGTCGGCAGACGATCGACTTTATATGCCTGCCCCTTGTACTCGCAGGCAGCGGGCTTCAGATCTTCCCTGGCGTTCACGATGTTCAGCGGCGATTGCTGAACGATGATCCCACCGTCGATCATCGACTTGAAATCGACAAAGCGATAGGTTTTGAATTTTTCAAGCTGGTCTATTCTTTCGATTTTGATAATTCGCAGATTCTTTCTCTGCTTTAAAATATCGAATGCTCCATCTATATAATCGGGGGCGGCAACAACCTCCAGATACAATTTGCTCATCAATTCCGCTGTTTCCCGGTCTATCGGGCGGTTGAGCGCCGCGCATCCGCCGAATGCAGCTATTCTGTCCGCGCGGAAGGCCCTGTTGTATGCCTCCGCAATATTCGACCCGTAAGCGACTCCGCATGGATTGTTGTGCTTCACTATGACCGCTGCCGGTTTATGCATGAGATATTTCAGCACATTCAGTGCATTATCGATGTCCGTAAGATTAATTTTCCCGGGATGTTTGCCCGGCTGCAGCATCATTTTTTCATCGATCGCGCTGACAAGGGCATTACCCGGCTCTATGAATTTGCAATTACCCAGAACGAGATTGCCGTTTACCAGCTCGTACATGGCCGCTTCCTGACCGGGATTTTCCCCGTATCTCAATCCCTTCTCAACGATTGCACCGCCGTCTTCCAGCTTCCAAACCCTCTTTTTGTAACGGAGTGTCTGGTCCCCGAATGTGATCGTCATTGTATCCGGAAAATGATCGTCCATGATGGTTTTATACGCTTTTTTTAAATCGTTCATCTCTCGCTCCAAAAAATTTAATTAGAAATTACAGGAAATAGATATTGCCGAATCCTGTTTCCAAAGAAAGGTGTTCGGCAATCAATAGGGCTTTTTACAACATTTCTTTCAATAACTGAACTGTAATTTTTTATGAGGGTTTTCGCTTTCCAAATTATAAAAGAAAGCTCTATTTATCGTATTGAACTTCTGTCTCTCAAAATGACATCCGTTTTTCCACCCTGGCTGCTTATCGTCTTGTTTACGACATAGAAGTAGGTCAAGGTTGGCGGCACATTATCGATTACCTGTAAGGGGAAAGGTGTGAAATCGATTCGCTGGGAGTTAGCTCCATAAGTCATCGCTCAGATATATAAAGTGTAATTGTCTACCTTGGTTGCCGTGCCGGATAGAAGCCCGGTATCGCTGAGCTTAAGACCCGGCGGCAAAATGCCCTGATATGCGCTGAATCCCTGTGATTCGTAATTAGGATCGCAACTGGTCTTGAATTGAAAGGAATAGGGTTTCCCCAGCACTGCCGGAGGGAGTTTGATACCATCGGGAAACCTTAATTTTCCGCACCTTGTTTGTAACTGTAATTTGTATGTTTTTGATTGTACGCCATTGGGGCAGCTGTCCGTCAATTGAAAGGTTGGGAAATAGTCCCCTTCAGCGGTGGACTGACCAACAATATAAACATCGCCGCTGTACCCGTCCAGGGCATAACCGCCCGTAAAGGGTACAACCTTAAGAGTAATGCCCGGGGGAAGCGATCCCGATATTACTTTGACGCTCCACGGTGAATTCCCGCCTTTGTATATGAGAACAGTCTGATTATAGTTTTGGTCGTTTATTAAATACAGCGTTGGTGTGTTCATGGGTGGTTTCAGATAATCAATGGGAACACATGTGGCAGCCTGGGCCGATACAGCTCCCGAAAAAATAAAAGCCAACGTGAATACAAAGAGCAACTGACGAACACGAATGATCTTTATGGTACCTCCTCCTGAATACCCATGTAAATTTCTAGATAAAACTGCTTTATTTCCTGCAACGTACATTCTTTGGCTAAGTCTGTCAATTTCAGTTTCAGGAACTGTAAGAAACGAATGTAATTTTCTTGACTTGACTTTCCCTACATTAAGCACATAATATATTTATGTAATTGACATCCGCTAACCAGTGATTTTCTCTTCGGCATCAGGAAAGCAAACAGTTATTAAAGCCCTGCCCATTACAGTGAGCGGGGCTTTTTGTTTTCAGATGGAAAATAATTCAGGGGATGTGACAAGTGAATTTTTAGAAATGGAGGAATAAAATTGAGTATACACATTTTGGAAAAGTTGAACAATTTTGTAAAATTACCAGATAAAGAATGGGAAAGCGGTTGGTGGAACATAGATGAAGACAAGGCTAAAGAGCTGATTGGTGATGAAATCTATTTTCACAAATCACAACAGGAGCCGTCTTTTTTCGGGGGCGTCATAACAGGATATCGGATCGAGCAGGATGTGCCAAACCTGGGGTGTATTGTATTTAGACTCCAGTATGATGCAAAATGCCGAAATGTTAAGACGGATAAGCACGGGTGGTCTAAAAAAATGAAGATAATTAGCCATGACTGAAGATCTGCTTGATCACTGGCTTCGGATTATAAAACCGATTTTACCGGCAAATGCCTGGGTTGAATCACGGCTCTCCAACGATAATTATATAATAACAATCGATTGGAAACTCGAAAACGATCCGCACCAACCAAACAAGCGTTCCAGAAAGATCGAGATAATCATCAAGGAGGAAGTCATTGACGACTATCTTAATAAGAACAAGGATGAACGGGCATTATCCGACATAAAAATGAAACAATGGATTTCCGAACGATATAATCAGCTCACCCTTGATCACGATGCCAACACCTCCAATCCTAGATTCCCGGATAAATGGAACATCTCAAAAAATGTGCTCAATCAGTGAGGCCGCGGAACATTACATCAATGGCCACAGCGGGGAATTTGCCGAGAAATCTCAATGAACTTTGCCTGCTGTAGTTTTTTAGCGGTTGCCCCAGGTTTCATAAGTCAATTGGGGCAGCGGTCGTAAGGTGATGAAGATTAACGATTGAAAGGTTCAGCGGCTGGTATCTCAATATTGAGATACCTTTTTCATCCCCAAACCGTTCGCCAGAGTCAACATCTCTTTTAGAGCGATGATCAAATTTACTCCCACCAAAGACTCAGACACATTTGAAAGCCCATCAATCATCTTCCGCAAGACTTCCGTGCCGCCCCTCGAAGAAGATCCGCACACCGTGTAATCCTACTTCAATTCAGGAAATAAATAAGTAGTTACATCTTAGATTGCACTTAGTTATATTATAAACTAGCTGAGAGGATGTAAAAAAATTAGCTATAAAGGTTAATGCGAATATGTTTCTTCCAGCCGTCAGTCGGTGTCCATGAATCGTATCAAGGGTCCCCGTTTCTTCCCGCCGTAGCGGAAAATGGTAATTCCTTTGCAGCCTTTTTCATATGCGGTCAAAAATGCCTCTGAAACGTCCTTGCGCGTGGCGCTACGCTTCAAGTTGATCGTCTTGGAAACAGCATTATCCGTATATTTCTGGAAGGCGGCTTGCATTTCGATGTGCGTCTTATAGGAGATTTCCTGGGCTGTTTTGAAGATCCTTTTCACATCGGCTGGGATTTCCTTGATCCCCTCCAGGGAGCCTTTCCGGACAACCGCCTCTTCCAGCGCCTGCGAATAGAACCCTCTTTTCCTTGCCAGGGCAAAGAAGTACCGGTTGATTTCTTGCATCTCTATATCGAGGATGAAACGTTTGTAGGCGAGGGCAAAATAGGGTTCTATACCGCTTGAACAATCGGCGATGGTGGACAGCGTTCCTGTCGGGGCAATGGTGGTTGTCGTCGCGTTTCTGACTTTCGGCATTCCTTCCCGGTCATAAACGGAACCTGCAAAGTTGGGGAAAACTTCTTTGATCGTACCGAGATATTCCGATTCCTCTTTGGAGTTTTTATCGATGAATTGCATGATCTCCTCGGCCAAAAGGACCGCCCTCTCCGATTCATATGGGATACCCATGAGGACCAGCATATCTGCCCACCCCATCACGCCAAGACCGATCTTTCGGTTCCCCTTGTGCATCTTTTCAATTTCGGGAAGCGGATACTTGTTTACATCGATGGCATCGTCTAGAAAACGCACCGCACTACGCACGTCTTTTCCGAGGGAAGTGAAATCGATCGAGGGCTTTGCACCCGATTCTTCCAATATGGAGTTGAGAACGTATTTGGAAAGATTGAGAGAGCCAAGAATGCACGCCTCATTGGGAAGGAGGGGCTGCTCGCCGCACGGATTCGTACTCTCCATCGCACCAAGGAGCGGAGTCGGGTTAGCTTTGTTAATCCGATCAATGAAGATGAGTCCGGGATCGCCGGAAAGCCAGGCGCTTTCTACAATTTCGTTGAAAACCTCTCGGGAATCGGCAAAGCCGGTTGGTTCAGCTGTTCTTGGATTTCTTAATTCGTATTTTTCATACCTTGCCAGCGCATCCAGGAAGGCATCCGTTATGGCAACTGAGATATTGAAGTTGGCCAGTTCGCGGCCGTCCCGCTTCACCCGAACGAAATCCAGAATATCCGTATGATCCACCCGCAAAATGCCCATATTGGCTCCCCGCCTGGCTCCACCTTGCTTAATGACATCCGTCGCGGTGTTATAAATTTTCATGAATGAAACGGGTCCGCTGGCGATACCGCCCGTTGAGCGGACGACGTCATCTTTCGGCCTGAGGTTGGAGAAAGAAAACCCGGTACCTCCCCCGCTCTGAAGAATCATTGCCGCGTTTTTCAGGGTATCGAAAATACTCTTCATGGAATCCTGGATGGGCAGAACGAAACAGGCGGCAAGCTGGCCGAGATCCCTCCCGGCATTCATCAGGGTCGGTGAATTGGGCAGAAAGCGTAGAGAGGAGAGCATCTCGTAAAAGACATTCTCCCAGTACGCGGCATTCTCATGATAGCGGTTTTCAGCACCCGCAACAGTCCTGGCGACTCTCCGGAACATTTCATCCGGATTTTCGATAACGTGACCTGCCTCATCCTTAAGAAGATAGCGAGCCCTGAGAACAGCCAATCCATTTTTTGTCAGCTCGGCCATAGAAATTGTTTGCGGAAATTATATTTGGTTTCTTGTGATCTCTTTTTTATTTTCGATCGGTAAAAAATTAGACAAGGAATACAGATTGGATAGCAATTCGAAATCAGAAAAAAGGTGAT
>DHHG01000273.1 GCA_002403175.1 Syntrophaceae bacterium UBA4778
AGTCCGGACAACCCGCATTGGGATGCTCCGGATGACAATTATACCGGCAGCCTTCCACAATCTGCATCGGCTCCAGTTGGCGGGCCAGTATCTTGGCCAGGGTCGTCTTCCCCGTTCCCGGAGGGCCTTCCAGAAGCAGGTGACGCCCGGAAACAAGAACGGCCATGATGGCCTCTTTCACCTCAGCGGGAGCATAAAAACCATCGAGAGGGTCAATTCCTTTTTTCAGCGTATCCAGAATCGATTGACGCAATTCTTCTCTTAATTCCATTTTTCAATCTCCAGGTCTGTAAATTGAATGGGCTTACCGAAAATCATCGGTAAAAAAAGTTTTTATCCTGCTCATGCATTCAGCAGTTTTTTTAAATCTTCCGTCCCTGCAATCCGATGAACCTTGCCCCTGCCAACCTTTGCAATCTTTTGCATGAAGGCATCCTGCTTTTCATCCGGAGCGGCGATATGGACCACGGAAACCTGGATCCCTCGGGCAACGGCCTGCCGGACTTCCATCAGGACTGATTCCTGGGTCGCATCACATTTTTTATCTGTTTTAAGTTGGGCAAAGATCTTTTCTGATACAGCGGTAGGCTGACCATCGCTGATCAGCAGGATGGATTTTCGGTTCCGGTTTCTGGTTTCCATTAGAAGCTCGCGGGATGCCTTGATTCCATCCCCTATATTCGTATTTCCCTGTGACGGCAGGCCCGCAATACAATCCAGCAGCGCCTGTTTCTTCCCATTCGAAAGCGGAAGGGTCACCTGACCATGATTATTGAAAGAGACAATGCCCACCTGATCACCTTTTTCGATGGCAGACTGAATCAACCCTGCAGCTACCATCCGGGCATGCACCATTTTCCGGTTAGCCTTCATGGAGCAGCTGGAATCGATGCACAGGATGATATCCGACTGCGGTCTTCGCGTATGTTTCAAGAAAACCCGGAAATCACCCTTTTTGACCTGAGATAACCCCTTCCTTTGTTTAACTATTTCTCTCAGGGTGTGGCGCCTTGATACATCGCGGAATGTATCTCCTGATGTATATCGCCGGACACTCGGACTACGCTCATGAGCGGTAGCGTCGCCCCTGTCTCTTTGCCCCTGGTACATTCTCTCCTTGGCATCGGAGGGAAACAGAATTTTAAGCAGGGCATCCAATGCCAGTCCCGTCAGTAGAAAACCGGGAGACGACGGATCGGATATCAGAATTTTTTGCCTCTCCAGATCACTGATCAGGCCTTTCAAAGCCGCATAATCATTTTTCGCCGGATTGATGTCCTCCTTCTCACTGAATGCCTTAAAATGGTAATACGTAAACAAACTGCTAAAATCAAGATAGGATCTCCATTGTTGATCCTGAGCATCCATGATCTCCATTATGGTACCGACCAATGCCATCCCCGACATTTCCATGCGTGCCTGGGAGCTTCCTTTTTTATCCGCCCCTACTCCTTCTGTTGGTCGACCCAAAGCGTCCTTGGGGATTTCCAGGCTCTCATTGTTGAGTTGAATCGCTTCACCCTTTCCTGATGAGGACGAAACAGCGGTTGGATTTTTGCCCCTCGCATTTCGGGAACTTATTTCGTTGCGATCCGATGCTTTTATAATTTCGGGGGAGTTTTCCTGCTTATCTTCCGGATAGGTGTCCTTGGCATTTTTATGCAGTTTATCGAGTTTATCCCGAATACTCTTCGGGGCTGCTGCTTTGAAACTCTCCAGCCCTGTCATTCCCGAAGGATCTGATTCAGAGTTTAAGACTTCCTCTACGATTTGGAGAATAATCCGCTTTGCATCACCCTTTTGCTTGAGGGAGATCCGGGGGGGAAGTGTAATCAGGGCCGCTTTATAAATGCAAGTCCGGTTCAGGCCACCATGGAGGAGGGCCAGACTTTTCATAATCTCAGCAAAAGCTATCGTTCCTCGGACACTGACGCCCCTGGATATTTCCGGATGGGTCCGGGTACGATTTACAATTTCAGCTATAAATTTCTGTGCTTCAAAATCAGTTATCATTTCAGATTCAAGGTAAACAAAATTCAGAGATATAACAAGTTAAGCTGAATCTGATTTTGGTCAGAAACAACCTTTGAATCCAATATTTGGAACCGAAATACTCACATAGGCACTTCCACTGTAATGACAGTGCCTTCCTCAGGTTTTCCCTCTATTTTCAAATCACCGTTCAAGGAAAAAACCCGCTCTCTCATACCCATGAGGCCGAGTGACGTCTTGCCTTCCATCTCTGCCTTGCTGATACCCCGGCCGTTATCCTTCACCTGCATTATTAATTTCTTCTTCTTATAATAAAAATTAATTACCACCTGGGTTGCCCCGGCGTGCCTAGCAACATTGGTCAAAGCTTCTTGAAAAATACGGAACAGAGATATGGCCTTTTTCTTGTCAATCGAAAGCTCGTTCTCTAAATCGGAATTCAGCGTACATTTTATTCCGGTTTTCTTCTGAAAATCCGCTGTTTGCCATTCAATTGCTGCCTTTAATCCAAAATCATCCAGAATAGGTGGCCTGAGTTCGGTAGAAATCTTTCTGATCAGCTGAATAATTTCATCTATCGACTGCAGAATGCTTCTGGCTTTGGCGTGAGCATTCTGTTGGTCAGGCAGAAAACTTCTTGCCAATATGGCGAGCTCGAATTTCAAACTGGTTAGGGCCTGGCCGAATACATCATGGATCTCACGCGAGATATTGGTTCGTTCTTCTTCTCTTACCGTGTGCAGCCGTTCCGCAAGGGCGTGCAACTGATATTCCATTTCCCTGCTTTTAGTGATGTCCCACACAGTTATGACA
Organism: Syntrophaceae bacterium UBA4778; assembly: GCA_002403175.1. Next base: position 2,806 of record DHHG01000273.1, read on the forward strand.
ACCAGGCTGGGGGTGTCTTTTTTTCTGACGATCCTCCCCATTGCCCTCGCCCATAAATAATGTCCATCCTTGTGTCTCATTCTATATTCGATTGGAGGGCTCTCCTCCATATCAGGCTGCTTTACAAACCAATGAAAGAAATTGGTAACTCGCTGCCGATCGTCGGGGTGAACCACCTCAAAAGTAGCGTGACCGATTCTGTCCTCCTCCGTATAACCGAGAAGATTTGTATGTGTTTGATTTATAAATTGAACGACCCCATTAAGATCGGTAATTCGAACCATAATTCCTGTAGCATTCAGGGCCAGATCGCGAATCTCTATGTGCCGCAACAGTTCCGATATTTGGCGTTTCAGTGCCTCGTTTTCGCTTCTGAGATGGTCTATTTTCGCCTCAGTTGCATTCTTTCCCATTTTTTTCCTCTTAATATATGGAATGCGTAAATATGACCGATTCCTTGACAAAGAATTCTATTTAAAAAGAATTTATTTCTTAGCGCGATCCAGCTTATACAATCTTTCAATCCGGTGAATGAGCGGTGGATGAGAGTAGTAGAACCAGACATAAAGAGGATGTGGATAAAGATTAGAAAGATTGTCTTTGGCCAGTCTTTTTAATGCCTCTGCCAGGGGCCGTACCGTTCCTATCAGCTTAAATGTAAAATCATCCGCTTCCTTCTCGAAACGCCTGGCTATGCATGATCCGATCGGCGTAAAGAAAAAGAAAACGGGACGCATCAAGATACCTGCTAAAAAAATACCTACAAAGAAATAAATATTTTCAATTCCAAAGGCACTGTACAGCCCCGGCCACTTAAGCAGGATGTACAGCAAATAAAACATCGCTAAAGAGATGACTTCCATCGCAATCAATTGTTTTCGGATATGCTTCCTGCTCCAGTGCCCAATCTCATGTCCCAGAACAGCCAGGATCTCATCACGAGTATGGGAATTTAGCAGGGTATCATATAATACGATCCGCTTGCTTTTGCCGATCCCAGTGAAGTAGGCATTGGAATGTTTGCTTCTTTTGCCCGCATCTACCTGATATACTCCCTTCACCTTAAATCCGGCCCTCGCCGCCAATTCCGCAATTTTTTCCTTCAGGACTTCATCCTTAACCGGCTCATATTTGTTAAACAATGGCGCAATAAGAACCGGATAAAGCCATAATACCAGTAATTGAAAGGACGCAAAGAAAATCCAGGCCCAGAACCACCAGGTTTTTTCAGCATAATAGATCAGGGCCAGAACAGGCATGAGCAGGATCGTCATCAATACACCGGAGATGATGATACTTTTTAAAAAATCGGAGAGCCATAATCGGTATGTAATGGTGCTGAAACCGTATTTCTTTTCAATAATGAAAGTGCTGTAAAGATTAAAAGGAATTCCGATCAAGGTATCTGCAAGCGCCAAAGCAGCAAAAAAGATAAGCCCGGACAGAATCGAATGCAAATTCCAGGAGATAATGCCCCCTATCATCCAGGGGAGAATCCCGCTGAGGATGAAAATTAAAAGAATGCCGTCATTGAAAAGGGCTTCGGCTGAAGCAAAGCGAGAGGACTCGACCGTATAGCTGCTCATTTTGGAAAGAACATCAGAATCAATACTATCATTGAAAACATCAGGAACAGTATTCCCGAATCGACGAATATTCCGGATATTCAATCGGGTCAATGTCCATTTTGCGAGAGAACTCGCAATATAAATGATAATAAAAAAAACAAGAAACGAATAGTTTCCAGTCATCTTCCAACTCAATCTAATCAACAGAATTAGTTTACTTGTATTCGCTGCAAAATTGATCTTCGGACTGCACGATGATCTATGATGGAGTTTTTTCAGCGGAAAAACGGGAACTGTATAGTGATTCGAAGCTGTCCTTGCCTGTTGCCATCATCATGGTCAGCGGCATAGCCCGCTTCGCCAATGCCAGCATTCTTTCGGCTGTCTCCCGAATATCCCATTGTGCATGATTATCCGCGCGTAATCGAGCGATATGGTGCATCTCGCGTGCATTGCACTTGAAAGATAGCCGCCTTCGATGAGCATTGGTCAGAACATATTCAGCCGCATAGGCAGATACGGGCTTGATTTTTTGATAGGTCTCTTCCGATTTCTCAATAATTTCACGAAAACGACCGGACATCCCGATCTCGTTGACAGCCGGCGGAATGGTTACGCCCAGAGAGAGATCATAATCCTTGGCGTGCAGAGTTGCCATCCGGTGCCTTTTTAATTGAGCAAAGCAGGAAGAGCTGACCGTCATTTCAAAATAGAGGTCGACATTTTCAAACTCTCTGAGAGATGCATCATAGGATTTCATGTATCTAAAACATGATTTGAACAATTCCTTTTTTTCAGAGGGGGCCATCAAGGAAGCTACATTCAAACATTTCTCCATAGAATAGCCAGATGAAGTATAAAGAAGGATAGCGGCCATTCGTTCATCAGCATTGGGGGTGGCATAATACAGAACTACATTGCCCTTCTTTCCCAAAGCCCTCGGTTTGTCATCACATTTCTTCTTACCCCACGTAGCAATGCTTCGTTTGGCAATTTCTTTCAGCTCAGGTTTGGTTTCCAATTCATATTCTGTTGGATTTCCATACCTGACAAGAGAGGGGGCGACTGCGAATGATATTTCATGAAGCTTGCGGCTGAACTCGCGGGCTTCCTCCAGAGGATGTGCCGCTGTCCGCCTCAACATCAGTTCCAGATTTCGGGCATTCAGAGTCATCCCTAGCTGTGTTTCCGTTGCCATTGAGATAATGTACCGTGCATCTTCTTTCGCCCATCCTTCCAACTTGGCGAGATTGGCCGGATCTTTTGCCTCTTTTTTATGCTCCTTGATTACATGATTCCGCAGTTTTTCATAAAGCTCGTGATACAGGCTGTTCTGCTCACGGATAGTTTTTACAAAGAGCTCTTCCAATCCGGTGTCTTTCAACTCCCGAGGAAGGACAAAATCGCTCTCGAAAAGTACATACCGCTGTGATTTTTCCGTATAGGAACAGAGTCGCGATTTTTCGATCTCTTCGACCAACAATCGCGAAATCCCTAAAATATCAATATTAAAAACCGCGTGCTCAGCTATCGAACTATGGCCCATACCAAATACGATGGTTTGGTTCGATTTTCGGGCTCTCTCAACTTCTTTTCTGGATTCTTTGCGCAAATCGTTAACAGGAAGAGGACTCCGACTGATTCTCGCATATGCTGCTGAAATGGTTTCAGGCGTAAGTGCACTCACGTCGGGGATTTTTCTTTTACATTCCTGAATGAATTCACTATCCAGATTAAAGCCGGCCAGAAGTACTTTCAACTAGAAAAAACCTTCCTATTTTGAGTATTTATGCTGAGAAGCTATATCAGCAAATTTCCTGCCGGTCAATCTGAAACAAACCGAAAGCTGATTTATGCCTGTGCTTTTTTAGTAGTCTGCTTGCCTTGCTGGATCCAGCTATTGTCTTTTTTTTATTTACCTTTCATGTTACGATTTTATTAAAGTCTATTCACCCGCTGCCGCTTTCGGTATCCTTCCTAAATCTCTTTCCAAGAGGGTCATAGACCAATATCTACTTTCCATCACAATTGCCGACGAGCTTGAAAATCCCAGACTGGTAAATCTTTGGATTCGAATGAATTCGAATCAGTTTGGATGTGAAGAAAGGAGGAACCATGAAAAAAATAGCATTGGTAATCCTTTTCTACAGTCTTATATTTGTCAGTGGAGCACCGGCGACGGAGCTCTCGGCAGATGTTATTATGAAGTCCTCTAATGGGGAATCGACATCAAAAATGTATATGAAAACAGGTAAATTTCGGGCAGACCCCCAGAATCAGGCCGGGTACCATATCATCAGGCAGGATCGGAAAGTTATGTGGATCGTTCTGCCTGAAAGCAAAGCCTATATGGAAATTCGATACAATCAGGAAACAAAAATCCCGGAAGATAAAATGATTCCCGGAGAGGTGGATCGGAAAGCTGTTGGATCCGAGATAATTGATGGGCATCCCACAGTCAAATACGAAATTACCTATGAAGACAATCACCGGATAAAAAAGATTTTCCAATGGATGGCGGTCGATATTAATTTTCCCGTGAAAGTGTCCGCAATCGACGGTAGTTGGTCAAACGAATACAAAAATATAAATATCGGTCATGTACCTGATACGCTCTTCGAAGTTCCTGCCGGTTACGAAAGGATGTCTATACCGGAGACGAAAATTTAGCCAATCATTTAAAAAATGATTGAATTTATGATGCCCTCCCAGGCAATCCGCTTTCAAGTCCCTGTAAAAAAGGGGGATTTGAAAGCGAGCACATGCAGATGGACTTCGAAACTCAACTTCCCAGTACCGCATCCTGCCTATTTGATTCTGAAAATAAATCGATTCAAAAAAAATCCTTTTTGTTCCTTGAATTCTTAAAAATCTTGTAGTACTGATTGATGCAATTTTTTAGGGGAGTTGGTTGTTGCTGAAACATCAATGTCCTGAATGCCTTTCGGAGTTCAAGGTGGACAGATTCCAATTTTTCATTAATTACCTTTGGTCTTATAATTTCCTCCATTTTAAATAAGCAAATTCATTGCGTTTGAACTGGTTTATTTTTCCGTTTGCACTTGATGCATGCTAATTTTTAATTTGAATTCGTGAATGGACATTTAGAATGTTATTTTCCCCTTTTTTTACTTATCAAAGCTTTATCCGGGATATTTTTTCTTATTATTTTCTTCCAATAACAAGATGATCACGCTTCAAATTTACAGGGGAGCAGCATGAAAAAAACGCCTCTTTATGATCGACATATAAACTTGAACGCCAAAATCATTGATTTTGGAGGATGGGAAATGCCCGTTCAATATACGAACGTAATAGAGGAACACCGTGCTACGAGAGAGGCTGCGGGAATATTTGATATCTGCCATATGGGAGAAATCGAAATCAAGGGACCGGGATCGTTTGATCTTCTTCAATATGCCATGACCAGAAATCTTGCCGAGCAAAAGATAAATCAGATGAAACTTAGCCTTATGATCAATGAAGAAGGCGGAATCATTGATGATCTTACCATTTACAAATTGGCTGTCGATCATTATATGGTCGTAACGAACGCTGTAACTAGAGAAAAGGATCTGGACCGCTTAATTCAAATCAGAGATAGACTGAATCCGGATGTCGAGATTACGGACATAACTCTGAATACAGCCAAGCTCGATTTGCAGGGCCCGCAATCGCAAAGCATTTTGCAGAAAATAGTTTCAGACAGTTTGACCGATTTGGGATTTTACACATCAGTGCGCTCGAGAATTCTGGATATCCCCGTGCTGATTTCAAGGAGCGGCTATACCGGTGAAGACGGATTTGAAATTTATCTGCAATCAGACAAAGTAGGAACGCTCTGGGATGCCCTGCTGGAAGTAGGCAAAGAACAGGGGTTAAAGCCGGCCGGCCTTGGTGCGAGGGACACCCTTCGACTGGAGGCAGGTATGATGCTTTACGGAAGTGAAATGAGTGAAACGGTATCTCCTTACGAAGTAATTTATGGTTGGCTTGTCGATTCGGACAAGAATTTTTTCGGGCGCGACGCCCTGCTCAGGCAAAAGGAAAAAGGATTTGCAAAAAAGCTGGTAGGTTTTGAGATGCAGGATCGGGGTATCGCTCGCCACGGATATAAAATAGTCGGAGAAAATGGAAACGAGATCGGAGAAGTAACATCCGGTACATTTTCACCAACTCTGAATAAAGCGATCGGGCTGGGATTCGTCCCAACGGCTTTCAAAGAACCCGGAACCGAGATCGGAATTAAGATTCGGGATAATGTTGCAAAAGCGAAGGTCGTGAAACTTCCGTTTTATAAGAGAGAAAAAAGGGCTTAGGGAGCTAATAGGTCGAAGATCCAAGTATAAAGAAAGATTTTCTTATTAAACAGATCCGTTCTTTTCACTTGAACCTCTTCCATCCTTGGACTCTAGGGACCCTCTAAATATGAACATGATTGAGCCTTCCTACGGGAATGCTTCCCCGATGAACAGGCTCCCGAAAGGAGAAAGAGAGATGTCGAAACCCAATCCAACTGATAGAAAATATTCCCGAGAGCATGAATGGGCAAAGGACAATGGCGATGGGACCATTACCATGGGCATTACCGACTATGCCCAGGAGATGCTTACGGATATCGTTTTTGTTGAACTTCCGGCTATTGGGAAAGAAATAAAAAGGATGCAGGCCGTGGCCGTCGTGGAATCGGTAAAATCGGTATCGGACATCTATTCTCCCGTCAGCGGTGAGGTAGTAGAAATACACCAGGATCTTGAGACCAATCCGGAAATGATCAATCAGGATGCTTTTGGAGATGGTTGGATTTGCAGGATAAAGATGGAGACGCCATCCGAGCTCGAAGAGATGATGGATTCATCGGCTTACGATGGTTTCATCCAAGGGCTTGCCCATTAAAAAATTGTAAATTTTTACAAAGTCCAAAACTCTTGCATGTACGAGGACTACTATGAATTTTATCCCTCATACCGAACAAGATCAGAAGCAGATGCTTCAGAAGATCGGGGTTGCAGGCCTCGAAGATCTCTTCCGCGATATTCCTGAACGCTTATTGCTCAAGAGGCCGCTCGACCTGCCCGCCTCCCTTTCTGAGCAGGAAATCTTCAGCACCATGAAAGAGATCGGGGCGCGCAACTTGATTCCGAAGATCACGCTCATGGGTGCCGGAGCTTATAATCATTATATCCCTTCCGTTGTTGGCCACATCGTCGCTCGATCTGAATTTTATACAGCCTATACTCCCTACCAGGCGGAAATCAGTCAGGGGATTCTTCAGGCTATTTATGAATATCAGACCATGATTGCCCGGCTGACAGGGATGCAGGTAGCAAACGCCTCCATGTACGACGGAGCCTCCGCGATGGCCGAAGCCGCCGTTCTGGCTGCAAAGTCATCGGGGCGGAATAAGATCGTCCTTATCCGCTCGGTCCACCCGCAGTATCGTGAAACGGTCAGGACCTATGCATGGGCCAATGGCTATGAGCTGGTCGAAGCACCTTTCGCTCCTTCCGGGCAGATAGATCGAAATGCCCTGCTGAATACAGTCGACGACAAGACGGCGGCCGTACTTATCCAATCTCCGAATTTCTTCGGCATCATTGAAGACATCGCTTCGATATCTCCGGACATCCATGCCAAAGGCGCTCTTCTGGTATCCGGTTTCACCGAAGCGACCTCACTCGGCATTCTGAAACCGGCCGGTGAGATGGGGGCGGATTTTGTAGTCGGCGAGGGGCAGGCCTTCGGCAATCCCCTCAATTATGGCGGCCCGTATCTCGGAATTTTTGCAGCCACGGAGAAATTTCTAAGGAAAATCCCCGGACGCCTCTGCGGCGCAACCGTTGACAAGCAAGGTCAACGCGGATTCGTCCTCACATTGCAAACAAGGGAACAGCATATCCGCCGCGAGAGGGCAACCTCCAATATCTGTTCGAACGAAGCCTTGTGCGCTCTGGCTGCAGGTGTTTATCTGGCATGCCTCGGAAAAAATCTGAAAAAACTGGCGGGCCTCAATGTTCAGAAGGCACAATACCTGAAAGGCAGATTGTCTGAGCTTCCCGGCTGGTCAGCCGCTTTCGCAGGTCCCGTTTACAATGAATTTGTAATGCGGTGCCCCGATCCGGTTGCAACGAATGTTAAGCTGCAGAAGCATGGGATTGTCGGCGGGTACGAATTAGGAAAAGATTATCCCGAGTTGAAGGGCGGTCTTCTCTTCTGCGCTACGGAGATGCTTAAGAAAGAGGATATGGATCGGGTGGTGGAGGTTCTGAAATAAGCGCCATCGGCTGAAGCCGATAGCTTTAGATTCGAGGTGTCAAGGGTTCAAGAAAAGGAAGGATCCAATGTACATGGTTCCCTTGAACCCTTCCAATGAGGTGACTATGGAACTCATATTTGAAATAAGCCGGCCGGGAAGATCGGCAACGACAATACCGCAAAGCGATGTGCCCCATGTTCCCATCCAAGAATGCATTGACAAGAGCCTCCTGAGAGAGGATATCGATCTGCCGGAAGTGGCGGAAATCGATCTTGTTCGGCATTATACGGGGTTGTCGCGACGAAACTTCGGAGTCGATATCGGATTTTATCCCCTCGGTTCCTGCACGATGAAATACAATCCCAAGATCAATGAAGATGTTGCCCGGATGCCCGAATTCACCTCCGTTCATCCCCTTGCGTCGGATGCTTTTTCTCAGGGCAATCTGCAGCTCATGTACGAGTTGCGGCATTATCTTTCCGATATCTTCGGAATGGCTGATTTTACCTTGCAACCGGCGGCTGGCGCCCATGGCGAACTGACCGGGATTATGGTGATCAAAAAGTATTTCGAAAAGAGAGGAGAGCACCGGCATAAAATCCTTATCCCCGACGCGGCTCATGGGACCAATCCGGCCTCGGGTGCCCTTTGCGGATTCGAGACCGTAACTGTCAAGTCCAACGCAGAGGGAGGAATCGATATCGATCACCTGATGTCGCTCATGACCGAAGATGTCGCAGGGCTGATGCTGACGAATCCCAACACGCTTGGGCTCTTCGAACGCAGCATCGAAAAGGTCGCCAAGATCGTTCACAGTAAAGGTGGTATTTTTTACTGTGATGGCGCCAATGCCAATGCCTTTCTGGGAATCAGCAGACCGGGGGATCTGGGGTTCGATGTCATTCAGCTCAACCTTCACAAGACCTTCTCGACACCACACGGCTGCGGCGGACCGGGGAGTGGTCCCCTGGGCGTTACGAAAAAGCTGGTGCCTTTTCTTCCCTCACCGCGAGTTATCAAAAAGGGTAAAAAGTACGCCTGGGATGAAAATTATCCGGATTCCGTTGGCCGGATCAAGGCATTTCATGGAAATTTCAATGTTATGGTTAAGGCCTATACCTATATCCGATCGCTTGGGGCGGATGGTCTGAAAAAGGTAAGCGAGACGGCGGTTCTCAATGCCAACTACATCAAGGCACGCCTCCAGCCCTATTACGATCTGCCGTTCGATCGCACCTGCATGCATGAGTGCGTCTTTTCCGGAAGCCGGCAGGT
>DHHG01000161.1 GCA_002403175.1 Syntrophaceae bacterium UBA4778
TACAATTTTCAGAATACTGTTAATAACAGTCAATTCATGCATAAAAATCCATTTTCGCGTATCATTCCGGATAGTTTGCGACACTTTTCTGTTCGATTAATCAGCATAGGCCGTGCCACGCATGACAAAAATAAGGTATGGTTTTTGATTTTATGTTTTTTATGGTGCGTCCCTAAGCTGGTAAGTGTTTGTGGCATGCGTCAGAATGGCACACTACACCCCTTGATTATTGGAATATATTCACAAATAATGTCAGGATAGTGAAGCAAAATGGCACTTATTGTGTCACAATAGCAAAAATCGGGTAAAGAGTAAACGGCTTTGGCTTGAGACCAGTCCTTGGCTATTATATCCCGGGATTCCCCTCCCGCGCTTTTGACCAGGCTACTCGAAAATTTTGCTCCTTTGGTGTCAAGAGTCCTAACACAACGGTCCTGATCAGCTTGACATCGGCCTGCACATTCCGTTGCGAACACTGCTACCAGCATCTCGACAAGGGTGCCGATAGTCCGCTGGATCCGATTCTTGACGCCGCTTGTGAGTTGCAGGAAAGTGGTACCGCATTTTTCAATGTCGAGGGTGGCGATCCCTTCCTGGCCTATGAACGGTTGCGTCAGTTTTGCGAGGTCGTCGACGATCGCTCTGAAATATGGGTCAACAGTGCAGGCAAGGGTGTGACTCTTGAAAGACTTCTGGAGCTAAAATCCCTTGGCCTTACTGCAGTAATGTTCAGTCTGCACAGCCACGATCCCGAGACGATGAATCGTTTTATGGGAAGACCGGATGCCTGGAAAACGATGCAGAATGCCGTGGAGCTTTGTCATCAATCCGGGGTGGCCGTAGCTTTCAATAGTTGTTTGACCATTGAACAATTTGCCGACGGTACTTTCGAAGCAGTCATGGAACAAGCCCGCAAATTTGGTGCCTGCTTGATACAGCTTATCAAACCCAAAGCCGCAGGTAATTGGCTCAATAACCAGCACACTACCTTTTCGCCCGATGTGCTGGCCAGCATCGTCAACAAAGTCTCTCTCTATAACAGCGGCCGCAAATACCGGAAATATCCCAGTATCAGCGCACAAATTGTCGAAGAAAGTCCGGAAGTGTTCGGTTGCACAGCCGGAGGTTCAGACCGATTCTACATCAATGCAGAAGGCGATGTGCAACCCTGCGAGTTCCTGAACATCAGCTTCGGCAATCTCAATCAGGAACCTTTTGGCAAAATTTTTGATCGCATGCGAAAAACGTTCGATCGACCTGGTGAAACCTGGCTTTGCGAGAAATACTCGGGCTATATCTCTCGCACCATGGAAGACAAAAAAATCGATAGGCTACCGCTATCACATGCCGAATCTCGCGAACTCTATGAGAACTGGGATCGTGGATCAGAAACAGAAATATACAAGAAAATCAAGAAACGATAGTTGTGCATTACCCACACAACTTGAATTCCAGATATCCCATATTTGTCTTGATATTTGAATGAACTTACCAGAAACATCAGTAAGTTAAGATTGCCACAACAAATCTATTACAATCGGACGAGTATCTCAACCTTAGCTTACTACAATATAATCAAGCAGTTAACTCGAATACCTAGCAACACAAGAAGGTCATATTGATCTTTTGAGAAGCAAACATTTCCTGACAGGAAAATAAAAGGTAGAAGCCTCAGAATGTTCCTGAGTCTCCGTGATGGTCAGTGAGTATACGTACCAAACCTATTTTTCTATTTTTTTACTTGAGCTTTTGCTTTCGGTAAGTCATGTTTTGATGGTTTTTTGCTCGTCCAGCCTCAACGGATGCGTAGTCGATATATACTCACTCACCAGAGGCGAGATTATTACAGAGATCGAAACCCTTTTTCATCAATATTCTGAAAAAGCAACTTGAGATGCATCTGGCAAAAGTCTCGGTGCTTAAACAGACCGCCCGCTATAGACCTTGTGAAAGAGGATTACAGATCTAAGAGATTAACACTGTCCTTTGTCGCTAAGAGATGTCACGTCATCTCCTACAATTATGTGATCCAGCACCAGAACATCTACAAGCAACAATATGTTTTTTAACATGCGAGTGATCTCAATGTCTTGTCGTGTTGGACTACTACTCCCTGAAGGATGGTTGTGGGCCAAAATAACTGAGGCGGCATTTAGACGTAGGGCTTCTTTGACCACCTCGCGAGGGTGAACAACTGTAGAATCGATAGTACCAAAAAACATTTCTGTCCATTTAATAATCCTGTGGTCACAGTCTAAAAACAGACAACCGAAGACCTCATGCTGTTTTTTTATGAGAAGGGTGGAGATCGCCTCCTTTGCATCTTCTGTCGATCCAATACAATCAGTTCCTTTTTTCAAAGCAGCACGAGTGCGACAACGACCTTCTTTGATGATCATTTTTGACGTTGCAGGGGTATATTGTCCCTGTTCGTTTTGGATAAACAATATCATGGCCTCACCTCATTAGGCATCAAAGTAAAAGACCATGCCAAGGACAAGAAAAATGCTGCGCTCCGATTAGACTTTATGTGAAATTGGTTATTATTCGTATTTTATTGGGGGGATTACCCATTCTCTTTTTTCTCCATCAAAAATCATAACTTAGTTACATGTTGTGGTCCGACGCACCAATCTAATTACTGATTCTGACATATTTCTCATATTTCCAACAAACGGAAATTTTTTTGTGGTTGGAATCAAAAAAAAGAACTTTCTGTTGTGATCCTATTTGTTTATATGCTGATTTCCAGGGTAAATATCAGCACCATGTTTGATCCAAACCTCTATTTATGGTCATGGCCGGTCTCCTTGCGTTTTCTCGCAATTTTCACGGCCAGGCCCCAGTCCATGAAAAAAGTTTATCTGGTTGTTTTTGTATGTGAATAATGCCATGATATTTCTGTTCTGAGAGAGCGACTTCCGGCCTGCCAGCCAACTCAAGGGAAGTCGCTTTTTCGTGTCCTGTCATTAAAGTGGCACATTTTGTTTCTGCAGGTCATCTGAGGTAGAAATCCGCCTCGCTTCCATGAATGCCACAACATCATCGACCAAATATCTCACTGATTTTCCATTTTTCACGTAAGGAAAACCACGTCCATGAAACCGATCGTTCCGTAGGGTTTGTAATTTCCGTCCTGTCATCGCCTCAACTTCTTTTTCACTAATCCATTTTTTTTCTGCCATCACATATTCTCCTTATGTTGAATAATATAAAACCCAATATCCTGTTGGATATGCGGGGATAATTACACAATCAAAAAAAAGCTGCAGAAGCAAAAACGGGGATAAATTGGGGAAAACAGAGAGGTGATACAGGGGGATATTAGGGGTAAATTGGGGAAGATAAGGGAGTGTAGTTATTTTTTATTGTTTCGCAACATCCAAGCATTTAATTCAGACGGTAATGCCGTCACTGTCCCTGTACCGACTGACGACGCGGGAAAATCCTTATCACGTTTTCTCCAAAGCTTAATGGTTTTTGCGTGGACTCCACAATACTTCGCTATCGTCTCTAAGGTTCGCAACGGTTTTTCTTTTTCTCTCAATGTGATGGACATATCTTTTGGGGCGACAGGTTCAACAGGAATTGGAGATTTCGAATTCGTATTACTTGAATGTAACATTTTTAACAGACTAAAATTCCAGTCATTAACCAAAATGTTATCTCTTGAAACTTCCACTTTCTTAATCAAAGGAACGAGCCTTTCAGGATACTCAAGCGAGCGAAAACTAACGCCCCCATTTGGGTCTTCGGTATTGACATATGGATCTATTTCGTATGATTGCCCAGCAGGACGCGATTCCAATGCTATATATTGATCGCGTCTTTCTATAAAAGAGGAAAGGTAAACAGGCTTCAAATTTACTAAAATCATTGGCACGTCAACAGGCCGAATATCAAGGAGGCCATTCCATTCTCTGAGACCTCCCAAGACATGTTCAGTACTCCTTTTCCAAAGCAAACCTGTATACCAAAATGACAAAAAAACATCTGTATAGTCGTTGAAAAAAGAACCATCATTATTGCTAAGCATTGCTTTGCGTAAAATATCGTTCTCGGTTGTCTGTATTTTATCGGCCGTCTCTTTGAGAAAATACACTATATCCCAACCCTATTTGGATAATTGCCTTGATATAGAAATCGAACTGGTAGGCCGTCAAGGTTACGGCTTTTCGGGAGTACCCTATCCAGCTTGAAAACCGATTATAATGGGTCGTTTTTTGGTTACCCTTCTTGAGCCCCAGTTATCCCCTGCATGATCAAATTGTCAATTTAATTCTCAAAAAACATGGCAAAGATTTCTTACTCTCAATGCTCAACAAAAGTAATCTACTTGTGCTGCTCGAAATTGAGACAGATGGTTGTGGTAGGAAGTGCGGTGTGAGGATTCGGGTCAATCATCCTCGGGCAGCAGGAGGAATCACTCGAAATTGTCAGGAGTCACTATGGTGGTTCTGCATTGCGGATAGGCTTCTACGAAGGTTTTCGGGAAACGGGCCTTTGCCCAGATATTCCATTTGAATACCCAGGCAAAAGGACCAGATTGATTCTCCTCAACATAGTCCGCTTCCTGTTGTTGGGTGGTGCGCCAGAAAAAACCTTCCGCGCTTATCCCATGATGAGCAAGAAGCTGTCGCCGCTCACGCTTTCATTCTGGAATAAATATTATAATTTCAGATTTGAATCCACGTTGCTTATCCATTATTCAATTTCTGTGGAAGTGGGACTATTGTTGAGCAATTTTGATTTATTGCATCATTGATTATGTCCCCGGCCAGGTCTGCCGCTTGTCTCAATGCATCATCTCTTAAATGAGCATATCGTTGCGTCATAACAGGAGACTTATGAGTCATAAGTCTTTGCAGGGTGTAGATGTCAACCTTTCCACTACTGGCCAGCATTGAGGCATAGGTATGACGCAAACCGTGCAGAGGTCTGAAATCATCAGAGAGCCCCGCAGCTTTTTTGATCTTGTTGACCGCCTTGTTGATATCCACCCTCTGAGCACCACCCTTGCCGGGGAAAACATACTCGCTTATCGGTGTCATACTGGTCAGTATCATCCTGGCCCCATCATTCAGCGGGATTTTTTGTCCCTTGTTGCCCTTGGGATCGCGAAGAAAGATAAAACCCCGCTCAAAATCAATATCAGCCCATTGCAGCTTGAATAATTCTCCACGCCTCATGCCGGTATAAAGGGCCATCCTCATGATACCAGAAGCAATAATGTCTGTAGATTCATCAAGAGCCTGCAGGAGGGCTGAGAGTTGATCAGGTGACAAGTCTTCTGTCTTTTCATTATCAACCTTTGGCATCTCAATCTTAAAATTGATACTCTCGCAAAGATTATTGTTTGTGCTAAAATTGATAACGCGTCGCAAAAGTTCCAAAACATTCTTGACGGTGCCGGGGGATTTCTTTTTGAGGAGGGAAACACGCAATCGATGAATATCAAGGGCAATTAACTCGGAAGGCTGCTTGTCACCAAAGGACGGAAAAAGATAAAGCTTAAATCGATTTTCATCCGTAACAATACCCTTCAAGTTCGTCTTGCATTTTTTGTATTCTGCCCATAAACGAGAGATTGTCCATTTGTTCTGTTCGGCCTGCTTCACTGCCATCTCAGCCTGTCTCTTTTGAGTATTGCTTTCCTGCTTGCCCTCAATCCTCGACGATCTGATCCCCGCTGCCCTGGCCGGTGTCATGTCGTCCTGATATTGCCGTCCCGCCTTTTCCTCAACAACCTTCCCCTCACGCCGATAACGGATATAATAAATTTTCTCAATTTTTTTACTACCGACTGCTGGAGCCTCAACAAAATAAACACCGGGATAACTGGTAGCCGTCCTTGTCTGTCTTGGCATTTTCTAACTCCCCATTCATTTTTTTATGCCGACTTCCCCCACACTTTCCCCCACACTCTCCCCCACACATTTGACATATTACAGGGTAAAATCGAGTAAGTCAAGAAACAGACAACCCCAATAAAAACCAATAAAAACAAGAGATAAAGGACAATCAGGTAAAACCAGGGAAGTTAAAGTTTTTGTTCTCATAACCCGAAGGTCAGAGGTTCAAATCCTCTCCCCGCTACCAACAAATTCAAGGGGTTACAAGTTAAATGCTTGTAACCCCTTTTTTGTTTCAAAAATCTGTAACCGCATTGTAACCGTATTTGTTTGACGACCTCCGAAGCAAAAGGTCGGGCGTTTGAATCGCCTCCCGTCCACAAAATAAATTAAAGGGGTTAAGTCCTTAGAGGCTTGACCCCTTTTTTGTGCATATGAATTTTGTAAGCATTTTGTAGGCAGATTTTATCAATACCGATCAATCTCTTTTTTTCAGTGCAAAGAATTCCTTCTTCTTCGTATCCACCGAAATGACGGGTTGTTTTCGCTGTTGAAAGGCAACCGCCTGCTCATTGATGTAGGCGAACTGCTGGTCTCGATCAGGGTGATTTGCCGAGCCTTCTTTGGTCTTTCGTTTCGCTTGTAAGCTATAACCCAACTCCGCCAACAGGTCGGCAACTTTCTGCCTTCCCACCACATGACCTTGCTCAACAAGCGCAGCAGCGAGTTGTCGGGTGCTTTTACATGTCCAGCGAAGCGGGGACTCCGGGTCACCCCGTGTGACCGGGTCTACCAACAGCTCAAGATCCCGACGCAACGTGGGGTCGTACTCGTCAATTGGCTTGCGCCCGCCACCCACCGCACGAATTCGTTTCTTCTTCTCCAAACCTTTCGTTTCGCGCAACTCGACAAGGTCTTTTAGCCCTTGATGAATTGTCGTGCGTGACAGCCCTGTCGCCCGTGCAACGAGTGAGATTCCGCTACGACCCAGTACTTGGGCTTCGGCTGCAGCCCAAAGCCGACGAGTTTGTTCGTCAAAGAGAGGCGCAAGTAAATCCAGCTTTTCGCGTACCGATGTTTCTGTGTGAATATCCATCT
>DHHG01000047.1 GCA_002403175.1 Syntrophaceae bacterium UBA4778
CGGACCCCATGAGCGCCATTCATCCCGATGATCAGGAACGTGTCAGGGAAAGCGCAATCAAAATCCTGAAAGGTGACGACCGTCAGGGAGCTTATGAATTCCGGATCTTAGCAAAGAACGGTCCCCTGAGATGGGTTATGGGCACAGTCCGGTCCATTCAGATTGGGGGAGAAAGGGCTGTACTGGGGAACCTCGTCGACATCACACAGCACAAAGAGGATAGAAGGCAACTTGAAAAATTGCAGGCTTCGGAATCCTCTATCCTGGCCTCTATTCCCCACGCGGTATTCGGTTTGGAAAAGGATACGATCACTTTCGTTAACGATAATGTGGAAGCGGTGTTCGGCTGGAAACCGTCCGAGTTGGTCGGCCAAAACATGAGCGTTTTGTACCATGGACAAGATAATTACTCGGCAATAAAAGATAGAATCCATCTTGAACTGGAGAAAAAGGCGGTTTACTCCTTTGAATCCGACATTCCCTGCCTGCGCAAGGACGGCACGGAGATCCTATGCCGAATCAGCTGTTCGAGAATGGGAGAAAAGGAAGAGCATAAAATTGTTGCCACCTTTGAGGATATTACCGAACGGAAAAAAGCCGAAGAAGATCTGAAAGAATCGGAAAGGAGATTAAAAGATATCATTAATTTCCTTCCCGATCCGACCTTCGTCATCAATAACAAGGGCGAGGTTATTGCCTGGAACAGCGCGATAGAAACCCTTACTCAGATAAAATCCGCCACTATGCTTGGCCAAGGAAATTACGAGTACGCTATTCCGTTTTTTGGACAGAGAAGACCCATTCTGATTGACCTTGTGATGTCCATTTCGCTCGATGATTGTAATCTTGAAGATATCTATCAGAATTTGAAAAGACAGGGCCATGTCCTGGTTGGCGAATCCTATATTCAGGATCTGAACGGGAAAAGCGTATCCCTGGTGGGAACGGCAGCAGCATTATTCGATTGTAAGGGCAATATCGTCGGTGCGATTCAATCCCTTAGGGATATTAGCGAACAGCGTCGAACAGAGAGAGCACAGCAAGAACTGGAAGCGGAATTGCTTCAATCCCAGAAAATGGAAGCAATCGGAACCCTTGCGGGAGGAATCGCTCACGATTTCAACAACCTGTTAATGGGAATCCAGGGATATACATCCCTCATGCTTCTCGGCATGGATTCCAGTCACCCCTTCTATAAAAAATTGAGATCGATTGAAGAACAGGTTCAGAGCGGCGCCGACCTGGCGCATCAACTCCTCGGCTTTGCCCGCGGCGGCAGGTATGAGGTCAAACTGACGAACGTCAATGAAATCGTGCAGAAGACCGCAGGAATGTTCGGAAGGACAAGGAAAGAAATCACCATTAACAAAGATCTCAAAGAGGATATCTGGCTCATTGATGCCGATAAAGGACAGATCGAGCAGGTTCTGCTGAATCTATACGTAAATGCCTGGCAGGCAATGCCGGGTGGCGGTGAACTTTTCATATCGACAGAAAATGTATTCATAGATGAAACCTTTGTAATGCCCTTCCAGGTAAAACCAGGCATTTACATAAAGATCTCCGTGACGGACACGGGTGTCGGCATGGACAAGAAAACGATGCAGAGGATATTCGAGCCGTTCTTTACGACACGTGAAATGGGACGCGGAACGGGTCTCGGACTTGCATCGGTGTACGGCATTGTCAAAGGACATGGCGGCATTATCAATGTATACAGCGAAAAAGGACACGGCGCGACCTTCAATATTTATCTTCCTGTATCGAAATCGCAGATCATAGCCCTGGAAAACAAAGAAGAGCAGTTGGTTGGCGGTAAAGAAACCATTCTGGTCGTTGATGACGAGGAATCGGTTATTGACGTAAGCAGGGAAATCCTGGAGACGTTAGGATACAAGGTCATTTTGGCCCTGAGCGGAAAAGAAGCAATTGATATCTACAGAACCGGAAGTCACGAAATTGATCTGGTCATTTTGGATATGATTATGCCCCAAATGAGCGGAGGCGCTGTTTTCGATGCCCTCAAAGCGATCAATCCGGATATCAAGGTTATCCTGGCAAGCGGGTACAGCATGAATGGACAGGCCGCTTTGATCATGGAACGTGGTTGCCGGGCATTTCTGCAAAAGCCATTCAGCATGGCAGAGCTATCAAAGAAGGTCCGTGATGCCCTGAACTGCTCCGACAATGATTCCACTGAAAGGGTCGATGATGCACAGATTGGTGATTCCAACAAGGTGGTGAAAGCCGAGTTCGGGAAAAAGCCTGAATTGCGCTGGAATTTATCTCAGGAGTGACCCGGAGATAGTAGAAATAAATGGAAAAAAAGATTTTGGTCGTTGATGATGAGGCATCCATCCGGGAATTGTTTGAAGACATCCTGGCATCATCAGGACACAAAATACTCTCAGCGGAAGGCGCCGAACAAGCGCTGGAAATCCTGAAAACACAAACGATCGATGTCATTTTTCTTGATCTGAAATTATTCGGCATGAACGGAATCGAATTATGCCGGCAGATTAGGACCTTTAACCCGATTTCATTGATTTACGCCATGACCGGATGGTCAGCCTTATATGAAATAGAGGAGTGCCGCGAAGCGGGTTTCGATGATCTCTTTACAAAACCGATCAAAACGGAAACCCTTTTCAAAGCGGTGGAAGATGCATTCGAAAAGCTGAACCGCTGGAAGAAAAATTACCAACCGAGTTCGCCTTATCTCAGTACCAAAGAATAAATCTCCTTATCCTGAAATTTCCTGCAAATTTCGAATACAAACCTTATTAATTACCTTTTAGCTTTTTTTCGAACATCCTTCATCCGCCGATTTTTCCACACGGCGGGGCAAATCCAATAAATACATAAAAGCCGGGAGGAAAATTACAGAGGCCAGTAGCACAGAGATACTACCGATTGCGGCCAATAGCCCCAAGCTGAAAATCCCGTGATGAGATGAGATCATGAGACTGCCGAATCCTACTGTAGTGCTGAGACCGGCAAGAATTACCCCCTTTGCCGTGCTGTCGGGCATCAGCATTTCACGGCTGCAGTTGTTCTGGCGCCAACGCGATAGAATGATAATTCCATATTCCACGCCGGCCCCGACGATGAGAGGCAGAAAGAGGGTATTGGCCAGGTTCAAATCCACTCCTAAGAGAGACATCAGTCCCAGGGTCCAGATCGTTCCAACCAGCAAAGGAACGAGCGCAAGCAAGGTTAATTTTAAATTCCTAAAGACAATCAGGACGAAGAGAAAAATAAGAATAACAGCATAGACAGAAGCTTTAACACAGCTGTCGCGAAACTCTTGCGTGAAAACAAAAAGGGTTACAGGATCGCCAATCGCATCCGGACTGATTTTCTTTATATCTTTCACGAATTGACCAAGCGCCTTGGGCTGCCATATATTTTTTTTCGGATAGACCCGGATGATGTACATGTGACCGGCGGTAATAAATCGATCACGCAAGGCCCTTGGAAGATCTTCAATCCGCATCGGACCGCTTTGTACATTCGCCTGCAAAATAGAAAGCTTTGAGTTAAGGTCGCTAAAAAAGGCCCTTTCAAATTTTCCGAGGACCCTTATTTCTCTATCTCGGAATGGAGAATCGAAAACACTTTGCAATCTATCAATTATATTTCTGACCTCAGCCATTTGGTTGGCTATTTTTTCAGATCCTGATTCAGAGGCAGCACCAGGTTTCATCTTGAATTTAATCCTGCTTAAGACATCATTCAATTGAGCAAGATCAACCGGCTTTGAGGACGGCCTAATTGGTTTCAGAGAATCCATAACAGGTTTGATTTTTCTGAGAACGGCAATCTTTCTTTCCTGATTTCTGGGAAGCAGCGTTTCAATGCTTTCGACCCGGGATACGGTGGAAAGTTCCTCAAGTTCTTTGGTCTGCTTACGAACCTCTCCCAGGTCAGGGGCCAGGATCTCTCCATAAATACTGGATGTCTCGGATCCTTCCAGCAGCTTTTTTTCCCAGATGACCGACTCGACATTGGAGGCTTGGAGATTCAGCATATTAAGGTCAAAATGAACTCCCTGCGCACCCCAGGTGGCAGCTGCCAACCCAGCCGTACTCAGAATCAGAATAAATGCTGTTCTCTTTCGGGTCATCTTGAAAAAAGCCCTGACCGGGGCCTCTTGGGGAGCAATAGGACTTTTTAAAAAATAAACTGAATCTCTTGATCCAAATAATTGAACAAGACTCGGAAGTACGATCAAACTAGCCAATAGCATGACAATCATTCCAAAAGTACAGATCAATCCCAGTTCGACAAGTCCCTTAAACCCTGTCAGGGCAAGGGGCAAAAACGATAGGGTCAGACTTATGCCCGCCAGAACGATGGCAGGGCCTATCCGCTTTAATGTAGAGAGGATGATTTCCTTCTTCATTCCGGGTTGCAATAATTCTTCCTCTCTCATTCTGGCAAACCAGTGAGCTCCAAAATCTATTCCCAAACCGAGGAGAAGAGGTGCAAATGTAATAGAGAGAATATTCAAATGACCTATCAGCAGAGTGGTGATTCCAAAACTCCACGACAAGCCTATTATCAAGACGCTCATTTCCAGTAAGGGAATCCTGATTCCCCGTCTGAAGTAAATGAAGAGAACCGAAAGCCCAAATATGGAAATCAGTGTCGCCGTTTCCATATCGTCCTTTGCAGTTCGCATCTGATCGGCATTCAGAGCCTCCGGGCCTGTGACGGCCGCGCTGACATCGGGGAAACGATTGTGCAACTCGGAAATAGCTTTCCTTAGTGAGGTCAAAGAGTGCCAGGTACCCGAGAATTCAGACCGGGTTGTGGGGGTCACAAAAAGGAGCAGATACCTTTTATTCTTCGTCCAGAAATAGCCCTCCGTAGGATCAATATCAAACGACTTTGTACTCAGAAATGTACTCCAGGGTGATATATAGCGTTCCTCCCCTTCCAGAAATCTCAGCATTTCCTTCAGAGCAAGAACCAGAAAATCAAGATCACCCTTTAAATTTGGAGCCTGCGGGGCGCCGTCCAGAAAGCCGGTAAATAATTCTCCCACCATGCGGGATGCCATTTCCTGATTGAGCAAGTCAAAGAAACCGACCAGTGTCGGGTTATCCGAAATCTGCCTAATAAACCCTATGTTCCCTTCGATGTTTTCAGTAACTTTAACGATGTCTTCCTGGTTCAGATAAAGAAGCGCCCACGGTTTGAACACATCGGGGTCTACGCAATAAAAAATATTCTGAAAATTTTCCTGATCCGATTCCAGAACAGGCGTGAGCGCGTTTAGAAAATCAAGCGCACGGAAAGGATTGGGACCGTCTATCACAACGATAAAGGAATCCATTTGTTTGAACTGCCCGGACTGCTCGGCAAGCTTGATAAGGTGTTCTTCAGGAGAGATCAGATCTTTCTGACTTGTCTGGATACCAATATTTTTTGCCGTATAGAAGGCGCAAAAGATGGCAAGGATAACGGCGGTGGCCAGAATAAGAACGGGATGATTGACCTGAGAGGAAAGAATCTTGTCGATGGCTCTTTGCAGTAGATGTACTCTCACTTTTATTTTTCACCAGGTTTTCATGCCCGCAGCTAGTTCCAATTCGGCCATGGTGAGATTGTATTTATATAAGGCTTCAATGT
Organism: Syntrophaceae bacterium UBA4778; assembly: GCA_002403175.1. The sequence continues at coordinate 5,638 of DHHG01000047.1, forward strand.
AGCTGCCCTGGGTCTGGCCGTATTTTTCGATAGCTCTCAACATCGCATCCGCAGTTTCGATTCCCATATCGAAATCGGCCATGGCGGTGATTACCCATTTGCGGGCAGCCGTCGCGGCGTTTTGATAAAAGCGAAGAGCCTCACCGTATTCGATATGGTCATGATAGCTCTTGGCTACCTGAATCGGAATGTTCATCTCAGCCGACCTTTTGGTATGAAAGAGCTTATTGTATTCAGCCCGCGCCTTCTCCACCTTGGCCTTGCTGATCCCGAAATCAATATTCCATTTAGCTCCGGCTATAAACCCGGCATAAGCATGATTGAATTCATCTCGTATGTATGGATTATCCAAGGTATCGCGGCCTGGCGCCCCTGCAAGCGAAGCAATAACAGCGGCAAAAAGAGACGGATACCGATCACTGATTGCGGCCTTCACCATAGCATCCTGAGCCGAAAGCGCTTCAGCGAGCTGCTTAAATTCCGGACGTTGAAGGGCCGCCGAATCAATATAGGAGTTCAAAGCACTTAAATCTTGTTTTTGCGCCGGAAGCGTTTTTTCAACGGGCTCGAAATCAATATCAGGCGGCAACCCCATCATCGCCTTCAGAGCAAAAGAAGCCACCCTGAGTCCTTTGCGGGCTTCCTCCTTGAAGCGCATGGATTCCGACCGATACGCATCTATTCTATAGAGATCGCTTTCCGTCACATTGGAGGATTTCAGCTCCAGGAGACGGCGAATCCGGTTTTCGGCCTCACGGAAAAAATCTTCCGCTTCCGCTGCCGAGTCCAGTCCTAATTGCGCCACAATCAGACCATAATAGAGTTCTTTTATCCGAAGGACGATCTGCGCTTTCTTATCCTCGATCTGAAACTCCTTGGCCCTGACACCATGAGTCGCAGCATCCTTGCGGTTTGACAATTTACCGAATGTATACAGGGGTTGCGTTGCAGTCAGATCAAGCCTCCCGAATATTCCGACTGTGGAAAAACTCAAACCGGGAGAAGGGTCCGTTATTCTTCCGTCTACAACAAGAGGCTCTTTGGCATCCGTGACCGGTCCGACAACGGCCGTAGTATCGATTTGCGGATAATATCCACCCTTCACCTGTTCCAGATCATATTTCGAGGAAAGAATATCGCTTTCAATTGCCCTGATATCCGGGTTTTGTGCAATTACACGCGCAATTACTTCCTGAAGGCCCAGAACGAGTTTCCCTTTTGGATTCTCCCCTGCCGCCGCCGTTTGAAAAACCGGGAAGAAAAAAAGGATCAGGCCTAACACAGCATGAATGGCGTACCCTTTAATCATTTTTTGTCTCATAGGTTCCGTCTCTTTGAATTGATTGATTATCGCCGGAGACCTGCCGGAAACCATCCCGCATCGTCGTGTTTCTTAAGGATCCTTCTGAACCTTTGCATAATACTCCATAGGCCAGAAGACCGACACCACCCCAGACGATCTGCTCTATTCTGAGTGCAATCCCAAATGTCAAACCGAGTGCCCCGCTGTAGTTCAATATTTTAAATGCCAGAACCCGAATGCTTTCCTGAAGGCCTATCTCCAGAGGAATCGGGAAAGTCAGAATATCGAACCACGTGGCCAGGGTCCAAATACCCGCCGCATTGAAAAAAGATCCGGCCGTCAACAGGTGGAGGAAATACCACGTCCTCAATATACTCACGAACATGCCGATAAAATGAAAAGACATGGACAGGAAAATCCTGCCCGGATACTGTCGGTAGAATAGTTTGAGCATCTCATCCACATACGTGATCTGATCGGCTCCTTTGGCTAACATCCTTCCGCCTATCTTGCGCGCGACAAGCCATCGCAGCATGGAACCGAGCTTGCCGTATTTCTGGACCAGCAAAAAACCGATCAATCCCCCCAGGATCAGAATATTCATGGTAAGAATGCCGATGAAGCCTGCAGTGGATAATCGTATTCCCAATATGAAAAACATTGCTCCCAGAGTGGATAAGATGATCTGAGAAAGAGCGTATGTTACCTTCCCTATGATAACAGCCGTGACTGCCTCAGGGCCCTTGTGCATTGAGTAGAGCAGGGATCCCCTTACGACCTCACCTCCGATGGTAGCTGTGGGAGTAAAATAATTAATGGAACTGCCGGCCATATAGATGCCGAATATTTTAGGGAAACTGAGGGATCTATGCGGCCCGGAAAGGCAAAAACTCCAACCGATGGAGTGAAATATTTTTGCGACCCCTTCGATCAGCACGAAAGGGATGAATCCCCATCCCAATAAGTAAAGATCTCTAAGCAGGACGACAGGACCTATGCTCCAGATAAGAAATATAAGAAGACACAGCCCGACACCGATAGCGGCTATATGGAATTTCCTCATAAGGACTCACCTGGGAGACTCCTTACAATATGAGATGCTGAGTAATCATTATTTCGGCAGCATTTGTTTCCCGGAGGACTTTCCAATCGCCTGCTGTTGTAAATGCATTTTCTTCAGAAGCGAATTGAATGATTCCCGTTCAATGACCCGCGTAAAAGACTTCTGATAATTCTTTATGATGCTTACACCATCGATTGAAACATCCTGAACCAACCAGCTTCCGCTTTTGGGAAGCAGCGAATAATCGACCGCAATATTCTCATTCGCTCTGACAATTGTCGTCTGAACGAGAGCTGAATTTGATTCCTGCTTCTCACGAGAATAAACGATTTTTTCCCTTTTCAGGAAATCGAGAACCAGCTTTGTGTAGGAGTCCTGAAACAGATCCTGAAAAATTCCACTGAACTCTTTTTGTTCGCTGGGGGTGAGATTCCGCCAATATCCGCCAAGTGCATTTTTAGACATCGTGTCGAAAGCAAAATTCTGGGCGATCACTTTTTTAATATCGGTCCTTCTTTCGTCACGATGAGCAGTTCCTCGCAACTCAGGGGCGTTCTGTATGCTCATAACTTTGTCCAACATGG
>DHHG01000138.1 GCA_002403175.1 Syntrophaceae bacterium UBA4778
CGAGCAGCAATAGCAGGTACATCTGCCGTTGCGCCATGGCTGCTTTTTTCCGAGCCCGGTCGTTTGCCTCGAGCATGTTTTGCTGATTCGCCTTTAGAATTTCATCGGCAATCGTTTGGATTTCCCGGGATAAATGGAGCAGCTTCGTAGAATAATGCTCTTGGTCCATTCCGGATTCAGGAATCCGTGACTGGAAGGGCCTGATAGCCTGTTTGAAATCGGTAAAAAGGGCTTGTAACCGGGCGGTCTTTTCGCTTTCACCCGGCAAGGTAATATTGTTTCGTTCTATTTCCAGTGCCTTTTCAAAGGCGATTATATTCTCATTGATTTGTATTGAGCCCTTTTCGTGGTATCCGAGGAGGGTAAGTTGTACTCCCTCGTCCACACGCTCCATTGCCCCCTTCATCTCTTCACAGGCGATTACGCTACGATAGTTTTCCTTGAGAATGACATCAATAGCCCCTCCCAGATCAGCAATTTCACGAATACTGTGAAAGCCGATCAAGAAAACAATCAGAAGAAGACCGCCAAAACCGATTGACAATTTCTGTCGAAAACCGAGCATATTGATACCTCTCGGATATGTACGCAAAGGGCATGCCAAAGAGAATACCTAAGATTATCAATAGATTGGAAAATAGATCCCGGAATCCGGCTTGCAATTTTCAATCAAGCCGTTTTTACGCTTTGCAAAATGCAAGGTGCAAAAATGATCCCTCGGTATTTTTTTTAGATGTTGTACTTTTTCCTGCGGCGCCAAAGAGTAGCCTGATCGATGCCCAGAATATTGGCCGCTTCCTGTAAGGATTTCGTCTGGGCTAAAACTTTGCAAATGTGCGCTTCTTCGAGCCGATCCAGCGAGACCAGATCCCCGGCATGAACTGCCCGTTTATCCACCTGGAGATTTTCGGGGAGATAGTCGGCTGATATCCAATCGGATTCACAGAGGATGGAGGAACGCTCCACCAAATTGCGCAGTTCGCGGACATTGCCGGGCCAATCATACCGGCTTAGCACCTCCAGCGATTCCGTTGTAAACCGTTGCGGATTTCGGTGATTTCCCCGACTGAAAAAAACAAGCATCTCTTGGGCTAGTTTGCGAATATCATCCGGTCTTTCCCTTAAGGGTGGAATTTCGATTTGTATGACATTGAGACGATAAAAGAGATCTTCGCGAAAGCGATTCTCACGGACCGCTTTTTCCAAGTCCATGTTGGTAGCGGCGATCAATCGGACATTCGCCTTGCGGGTTATATTATCGCCGACTCTCTCATATTCCCGATCCTGGATAAACCTCAAGAGCTTGGGTTGTAGCGTCAAGGGCAAGTCCCCGATTTCGTCGAGCAGCAGGGTACCGCCATCGCAGGCTGCGATTCTTCCGTAACTGTCCTGGACCGCCCCGGTAAACGCTCCTCTGACATGGCCAAACAGTTCGCTTTCCAATAATTCGGAAGAGAGTGTTGGGCAGGAAACCACGGCAAAGGCCTTTTCAGAGCGTTTGCTCCAGGCGTGAATAGCCCTGGCGAGCATGCTTTTTCCCGTGCCGTTTTCACCCAGGATCAAAATAACGGCGTCAGAGGGAGCGACCTGCCTGGCTAAATGGATGGCACGTTGCATTGAATGACTTTTGCTGCCGAAATCGGCTTCCGGATTCAATCGTCCCAGGTCTTTCTGCAACGCTTCGATGCGTCGCTGCAAAGAGTGCACCTCGGCTATCTTGGAAATGACCAGCTTTACCTGGGCAGGCGTGAAAGGCTTCGGAATGTAATCCTTCGCACCCCGGCGAATCGCCTCAACCGCCGTCTCCACCGAGGCATACGCCGTGATCATAATGATTTTCAGCCATGGCGAGGTTGCGAGAAGAACAGGAATAAGATCAATACCGTTTGCGGCCCCTAGGCGGATATCTATGAAGGCTGCATCAAAGGAACGAGCGGCGACTTGCGAAACGGCCTCCTGATAACTGCTTACGCAGGTTACTTCGTGTCCCTCGGATTCAAGGCACATGGAGAGCGTTTTACGAATATTCCTCTCATCATCGACAACCAGAATATTCAATGAAATATCTTCCGGCGACATACATGATTCCAAATTTAAAATCGATTTCAATTCACTATAACAGAAAATCCAACCGGAACATAGACTCAGCTCACGACGGCATGGATCAAAATGGCTGAAATTCCGATTTACCCCTTAAAAGAGAAGGGCTCTTCCTTGTCGAAATCCGGGATCAAATCGCTTTCATCCACTTCCTGAGTGAAAATCGTTTCAAAGCCCAGATCGAGCGCATATTCCACAACAGCTTCATATTCATTAGCGGTTATTCTTCTTCCGAGGAGGGGATGTTTTTCGACCGATGCGACAGGCGTATATTGGGACATAATACTGACCGGCACGGATTTCGATAACTCTCCTGCGATCAGATCGAGAACTTCAAAGCTGTTTCGAATTTTACCGGGCAGGACCAGGTGACGGATCACCACTCCTTTGGTCGCGATTTCACCATCCAGAATCAGATCGTCACCACATTGCCTGATCATCTCACGGATCGCAGAAAGCGCATAAACAGGGTAATCGCGAGCACCGGAAAAAAGAAAGGCGTCTTCCTCATTGCCGTACTTGAAATCGGGAAGATAGATGTCCACGGTCCCGTCGAGTATTTGGATAATCTCCGGGTTTTCATAGCCGCCGCAATTATAAACGACGGGGAGATCCAATCCCTTTTCATAGGCAAGGTCCAGTGCATCCAGGAAGAGAGGGAGCTGCGGGGTCGGAGTAACCGCCTCGATATTGTGGCAGTCACATCTTTGTAAATCGAGCATGCAATCAGCAAGCGTGTCCACCTTGATATCCGAATCGCTAGGAGAATGGCTGATCTGGAAATTCTGGCAGAAGATGCATCGTAAGTTGCAGGATGAAAAAAAGATGGTTCCGGCCCCGTTCTGCCCGGAAATCGGAGGCTCTTCTCCAAAGTGAGGCAAAATGCCGCTCTTCGAGTTTTCGTAGTCGCTTTTTAAATTTCACCGAAGCGGAAATGGGTAAGATTCGCAATGCGGGTTACAAATCAGAATGCATGTCGCTGGAGAATGCGGTCAAG
>DHHG01000055.1 GCA_002403175.1 Syntrophaceae bacterium UBA4778
CGGACCCCATGAGCGCCATTCATCCTGATGATCAGGAACGTGTCAGGGAAAGCGCAATCAAAATCCTGAAAGGTGACGACCGTCAGGGAGCTTATGAATTCCGGATTTTAGCAAAGAACGGTCCCCTGAGATGGGTTATGGGCACAGTCCGGTCCATTCAGATTGGGGGAGAAAGGGCTGTACTGGGGAACCTCGTCGATATCACACAGCACAAAGAGGATAGAAGGCAACTTGAAAAATTGCAGGCTTCGGAATCCTCTATCCTGGCCTCTATTCCCCACGCGGTATTCGGTTTGGAAAAGGATACGATCACTTTCGTTAACGATAATGTGGAAGCGGTGTTCGGCTGGAAACCGTCCGAGTTGGTCGGCCAAAACATGAGCGTTTTGTACCATGGACAAGATAATTACTCGGCAATAGATAGAATCCATCTTGAACTGGAGAAAAAGGCGGTTTACTCCTTTGAATCCGACATTCCCTGCCTGCGCAAGGACGGCACGGAGATCCTATGCCGAATCAGCTGTTCGAGAATGGGAGAAAAGGAGGAGCATAAAATTGTTGCCACCTTTGAGGATATTACCGAACGGAAAAAAGCCGAAGAAGATCTGAAAGAATCGGAAAGGAGATTAAAAGATATCATTAATTTCCTTCCCGATCCGACCTTCGTCATCAATAACAAGGGCGAGGTTATTGCCTGGAACAGCGCGATAGAAACCCTTACTCAGATAAAATCCGCCACTATGCTTGGCCAAGGAAATTACGAGTACGCTGTACCGTTTTTTGGACAGAGAAGACCCATTCTGATTGATCTTGTGATGTCCATTTCGCTCGATGATTGTAATCTTGAAGATATATACCAGAATTTGAAAAGACAGGGCCATGTCCTGGTTGGCGAATCCTATATTCAGGATCTGAACGGGAAAAGCGTATCCCTGGTGGGAACGGCAGCGGCCTTATTCGATTGTAAGGGCAATATCGTAGGTGCGATTCAATCCCTTAGGGATATTAGCGAACAGCGTCGAACAGAGAGAGCACAGCAAGAACTGGAAGCGGAATTGCTTCAATCCCAGAAAATGGAAGCAATCGGAACCCTTGCGGGAGGAATCGCTCACGATTTCAACAACCTGCTAATGGGAATCCAGGGATATACATCCCTCATGCTTCTCGGCATGGATTCCAGTCACCCCTTCTATAAAAAATTGAGATCGATTGAAGAACAGGTTCAGAGCGGCGCCGACCTGGCGCATCAACTCCTCGGCTTCGCCCGCGGCGGCAGGTATGAGGTCAAACTGACGAACGTCAATGAAATCGTGCAAAAGACCGCAGGAATGTTCGGAAGGACAAGGAAAGAAATCACCATTAACAAAGATCTCAAAGAGGATATCTGGCTCATTGATGCAGATAAAGGACAGATCGAACAGGTTCTGCTGAATCTCTACGTAAACGCCTGGCAGGCAATGCCGGGTGGCGGTGAACTTTTCATCTCGACAGAAAATGTATTCATAGATGAAACCTTTGTAATGCCCTTCCAGGTAAAGCCAGGCCTTTACATAAAGATCTCCGTGACGGACACGGGTGTCGGCATGGACAAGAAAACGATGCAGAGGATATTCGAGCCGTTCTTTACGACACGTGAAATGGGGCGCGGAACGGGCCTCGGACTTGCATCGGTGTACGGCATTGTCAAAGGACATGGCGGCATTATCAATGTATACAGCGAAAAAGGACACGGCGCGACGTTCAATATTTATCTTCCTGTATCGAAATCGCAGATCATATCCCTGGAAAACAAAGAAGAGCAGTTGGTTGGCGGTAAAGAAACCATTCTGGTCGTTGATGACGAGGAATCGGTTATTGACGTAAGCAGGGAAATCCTGGAGACGTTGGGATACAAGGTCATTTTGGCCCTGAGCGGAAAAGAAGCAATCGATATCTACAGAACCGGAAGTCACGAAATTGATCTGGTCATTTTGGATATGATTATGCCCCAAATGAGCGGAGGCGCTGTTTTCGATGCCCTCAAAGCAATCAATCCGGATATCAAAGTTATCCTGGCAAGCGGGTACAGCATGAACGGGCAGGCCGCTTTGATCATGGAACGTGGCTGCCGGGCATTTCTGCAAAAGCCATTCAGCATGGGAGAGCTATCAAATAAGGTCCGTGATGTCCTGAACTGCTCCGATAATGATTCCACTGAAAGGGCCGATGATGCACAGATTGGTGATTCCAACAAGGTGGTGAAAGCCGAGTTCGGGAAAAAGCCTGAATTGCGCTGGAATTTATCTCAGGAGTGACCCGGAGATAGTAGAAATAAATGGAAAAAAAGATTTTGGTCGTTGATGATGAGGCATCCATCCGGGAATTGTTTGAAGATATCCTGGCATCATCAGGACACAAAATACTCTCAGCGGAAGGCGCCGAACAAGCGCTGGAAATCCTGAAAGCACAAACAATCGATGTCATTTTCCTTGATCTGAAATTGTTCGGCATGAACGGAATCGAATTATGCCGGCAGATTAGGACCTTTAACCCGATTTCATTGATTTACGCCATGACCGGATGGTCAGCCTTATATGAAATAGAGGAGTGCCGGGAAGCGGGTTTCGATGATCTCTTTACAAAACCGATCAAAACGGAAACCCTTTTCAAAGCAGTGGAAGATGCATTCGAAAAACTGAACCGCTGGAAGAAAAATTACCAACCGAGTTCGCCTTATCTCAGCACCAAGGAATAAATCTCCCTATCCTAAAATTTCCTGCAGAATTTCGAATACAAACGATATGAATTACCTTTAGCGTTTTTTCGAACATCCTTCATCCGCCGATTTTTCCACACAGCAGGACAAATCCAATAAATACATAAAAGCCGGGAGGAAAATTACAGAGGCCAGTAGCACAGAGATACTACCGATTGCGGCCAATAGCCCCAAGCTGAAAATCCCGTGATGAGATGAGATCATGAGACTGCCGAATCCTACTGTAGTGCTGAGACCTGCAAGAATTACCCCCTTTGCCGTGCTGTCGGGCAGAAGCATTTCACGGCTGCAGTTGTTCTGGCGCCAACGCGATAGAACGATAATTCCATATTCCACGCCGGCCCCGACTATGAGAGGCAGAAAGAGTGTGTTGGCCAGGTTCAAATCCATTCCTAAGAGAGACATCAGTCCCAGAGTCCAGACCGTTCCGACCACCAAAGGAACGAGCGCAAGCAAGGTTAATTTTAAATTCCTAAAGACAATCAGGACGAAGAGAAAAATAAGAATAACAGCATAGATAGAAGCCTTGACACAGCTGTCGCGAAACTCTTGCGTGAAAACAAAAAGGGTTACAGGATCGCCGATCGCATCCGGACTGATTTTCTTTATATCTTTCACGAATTGGCCGAGCGCTTTGGGCTGCCATATATTTTCTTTTGGATAGACCCTGATGATGTATTTGTGACGGGCGGTAATATATCGATCACGCAAGGCCTTTGGAAGATCTTCAATCCGCATCGGACCGCTTTGTACATTCGCCTGCAAGATAGACAGCTTTGAGTTAAGGTCACTAAAAAAGGCCCTTTCAAATTTTCCGAGGACTCTTATTTCTCTATCACGGTATGGAGAATCGAAAACATTCTGCAATCTATCAATTATATTTCTGACCTCAGCCATTTGGCTGGCTATTTTTTCAGCTCCTGATTCAGAGGCAGCACCAGGTTTCATCTTGAATTTAATCCTGCTTAAGACTTCATTCAATTGAGCAAGATCAACCGGCTTTGAGGACGGTCTAAGTGGTTCTAAAGAATCCATAATAGGCCTGATTTTTTTGAGAACAGCAATTTTTCTTTCCTGATGTCTGGGAAGCAGCGTTTCGATGCTTTCGATCCGGGATACTGTGGAAAGCTCCTCCAGTTCTTTGGTCTTCTTGCGAACTTCTTCCAGATCAGGGGCCATGATCTCTCCATAAATACTCGATGTTTCGGATCCTTCCAGCAGCTTTTTTTCCCAGATGACCGACTCGACATTGGGGGCCTGGAGGTTCAGCATATTAAGGTCAAAATGAACTCCTTTCGCCCCCCAGGTGGCTGCAGCCAATCCAGCCGTACTCAGAATCAGAATAAATGCTGTTCTTTTTCGGGTCATCCTGAAAAAAGCCCTGACCGGGGTCTCTTGGAGGGCAGTAGTGCGTTTAAAAAAATAACCTGAATCTCTTGATCCAAATAATTGAACAAGACTCGGAAGCACGATCAAACTAGCCAATAACATGACAATCATTCCGAAAGTACAGATCAATCCCAGTTCGACAAGTCCCTTAAACCCTGTCAGGGCAAGGGGGAAAAAGGAGAGGGTCAGACTTATGCCCGCCAGAACGATCGCAGGACCTATCCTTCTTAATGTCGAACGGATGATTTCCTTCTTCATGCCGGGTTGCAACAATTCTTCCTCTCTCATTCTGGAAAACCAGTGAGCTCCAAAATCAATTCCCAAACCGAGGAGAAGAGGTGCAAATGTGATAGAGAGGATATTCAAATGACCTATCAGCAGAGTGGTGATTCCAAAACTCCACGACAAGCCTATTATCAGGACGCTCATTTCCAGTAAGGGAATCCTGATTCCCCGTCTGAAGTAAATGAAGAGAACCGAAAGCCCAAATATGGAAATTAGTGTCGCCGTTTCCATATTGTCCTTTGCAGTTCGCATCTGATCGGCATTCAGAGCCTCTGCGCCTGTCACGGCCGCGCTGACGTCGGGGAAACGATTGTGCAATTCGGAAACAGCTTTCCTTAATGAGGTCAAAGAATGCCAGGTACCCGAGAATTCAGACCGGGTTGTGGGAGTCACAAAAAGGAGCAGATATTTTTTATTCTTCGTCCAGAAATAGCCTTCCGTAGGATCAATATCAAATGACTTTGTACTCAGAAATGTACTCCAGGGTGATATATATCGTTCCTCCCCTTCCAGAAATCTCAGCATTTCCTTCAGAGCAAGAATAAGAAAATCAAGATTACCCTTTAAATTTGGAGCCTGCGGGGCACCGTCCAGAAAGCCGGTAAATAATTCACCCACCATGCGGGATGCCATTTCCTGATTGAGCAAGTCAAAGAAACCAACCAATGTCGGGTTATCCGAAATCTGCCGAATAAATCCGATGTTCCCTTCGATATTTTCAGAAATTTTAAAGATGTCTTCCTCGTTCAGATAGAGAAGCGCCCACGGTTTGAACACATCGGGGTCTATACAATAAAAAATGTTCTGAAAATTTTCCTGATCCATTTCCAGAACAGGCGTGAGCGCATGTAGAAAATCAAGCGCACGTAAAGGATTGGGACCGTCTATCACAACGATAAAGGAATCCATTTGTTTGAACTGGCCGGTCTGCTCAGCAAGCTTGATCAGGTGTTCTTCAGGAGAGATCAGGTCTTTCTGACTTGTCTGGATGCCAATATTTTTTACTGTATAGAAGATGCAAAAGATCGCAAGGATAACGGCCGTGGCCAGAATAAGAGCGGGATGATTGACCTGAAAGGAAAGAATCTTGTCGATGGCCCTTTGCAGTAGATGTACTCTCACTTTTATTTTTCACCAGGTTTTCATGCCAGCAGCTAGTTCCAATTCGGCCATGGAGAGATTGTATTTATATAAGGCTTCAATGTAGCTGCCCTGGGTCTGGCCGTATTTTTCTATCGCTCTCAACATCGCATCCGCGGTTTCGATTCCCATATCGAAATCGGCCATGGCGGTGATTACCCATTTGCGGGCCGCCGTCGCGGCATTTTGATAGAAGCGAAGAGCCTCGCCGTATTCGAAATGGTCATGATAGCTCTTGGCTACCTGAATCGGGATGTTCATCTCAGCCGACCTTTTGGTATGAAAGAGCTTATTGTATTCAGCCCGCGCCTTCTCTACCCTTGCCTTGCTGATCCCGAAATCAATATTCCATTTAGCTCCAGCTATAAACCCGGCATAAGCATGATTGAATTCATCTCGTATATATGGATTATCCAATGTATCGCGGCCTGGCGCCCCTGCAAGCGAAGCAATAAAAGCGGCAAAAAGCGACGGATACCGATCGCTGATTGCGGCCTTCACCATAGCATCCTGAGCCGAAAGCGCTTCAGCGAGCTGCTTAAATTCGGGACGTTGAAGAGCTGCTGAATCGATATAGGAGTTCAAAGCACTTAAATCTTGTTTTTGCGCCGGAAGCGTTTTTTCAACAGGCTCGAAATCGATACCAGGCGGCAACCCCATCATCGCCTTCAAAGCAAAATAAGCCACCCTGAGTCCTTTGCGGGCTTCCTCCTTGAAGCGCATGGATTCCGATCGATATGCATCTATTCTATAGAGATCGCTCTCCGTCACATTAGAGGATTTCAGCTCCAGAAGACGGCGAATCCGGTTTTCGGCCTCACGGAAAAAATCTTCCGCTTCCGCTGCCGAGTCCAGCCCTAATTGCGCTACAATCAGACCATAATAAAGTTCTTTAGTCCGAAGGACGATCTGTGCTTTTTTATCCTCGATCTGAAACTCCTTGGCCCTTACACCATGAGTCGCAGCATCCTTGCGGTTTGACAATTTACCAAATGTATACAGGGGTTGCGTTGCAGTCAGATCAAGCCTGCCGAATATTCCGATCGTGGAAAAACTCAAACCGGGAGAAGGATCCGTTATCCTGCCGTCCACAATAAGAGGCTCTTTGGCATCCGTGACGGGGCCAACAACGGCCGTGGTATCGATTTGCGGATAGTATCCTCCCTTCACCTGTTCCAAATCATATTTCGAGGAAAGAATATCGCTTTCAATTGCCCTGATATCGGGGTTTTGTGCAATTGCACGTGCAATTACTTCCTGAAGGCCCAGAACAAGTTTCCCTTTTGGATTCTCCCCTGCCGCTACCGTTTGAGAAACCGGGAAGAAAAAAAGGATCAGGCCTATGACAGCATGAATAGCGTATCCCTTAATCATTTTTTGTCTCATAGGTTCCGTCTCTTTGAATTGATGGATTATCTTCGGAGACCTGCCGGAAACCATCCCGCATCGTCGCGTTTCGCAAGGTTCCTTCTGAACCTTTGCATAAAACGCCATAGGCCAGAAGACCGACGCCACCCCAGACGATCTGCTCCATTCTGAGTGCAATCCCGAATGTCAAACCGAGTGCCCCGCTGTAGTTCAATATTTTAAATGCCAGAACCCGAATGCTTTCCTGAAGACCTATCTCCAGCGGAATCGGGAAAGTCAGGATATCGAACCAGGTGGCCAGGGTCCAAATACCCGCGGCATTGAAAAAAGATCCGACCGTCAACAGGTGGAGGAAATACCACGTCCTTAATATGCCCACGAACATGCCGATAAAATGAAAGGACATGGACAGGAAGATCCTGCCCGGATACTGTCTGTAGAATATTTTGAGCATCTCATCCACATACGTGATCTGATCGGCTCCTTTGGCTAACATCCTTCCGCCTATCTTGCGCGCGACAAGCCATCGCAGCATGGAACCAAGCTTGCCGTATTTCTGGACCAGCAAAAAACCGATCAATCCCCCCAGGATCAGAATATTCATGGTAAGAATGCCGATAAAGCCTGCAGGGGATAATCGTATTCCCAATATGAAAAACATGGCTCCCAGAGTGGATAAGATGATCTGAGAAAGAGCGTATGTTACCTTCCCTATGATAACAGCCGTGACTGCCTCAGGACCCTTGTGCATTGAGTAGAGCAGGGATCCCCTTACGACCTCACCCCCGATGGTAGCTGTGGGAGTAAAATAATTAATGGAACTGCCGGCCATATAGATGCCGAATATTTTAGGGAAACTGAGGGATCTATGCGGCCCGGAAAGGCAAAAACTCCAACCGATGGAGTGAAATATTTTTGCGACACCTTCGATCAGCACGAAAGGGATGAATCCCCATCCCAATAAGTAAAGATCTCTAAGCAGGACGACAGGACCTATGCTCCAGATAAGAAATATAAGAAGACACAGCCCGACACCGATAGCGGCTATATGGAATTTCCTCATAAGGGCTCACCTGGGAGACTCCTTACAATGAGATGCTGGGTAAGCATTATTTCGGCAGCATTTGTTTCCCGGAGGACTTTCCAATCGCCTGCTGTTGTAAACGCATTTTCTTCAGAAGCGAATTGAATGATTCCCGTTCAATGACCCGCGTAAAAGACTTCTGATAATTCTTTATGATGCTTACACCGTCGATTGAAACATCCTGAACCAACCAGCTTCCGCTTTTGGGAAGCAGCGAATAATCGACCGCAATATTCTCATTCGCTCTGACTATTGTCGTCTGAACGAGAGCTGAATTTGATTCCTGCTTCTCACGAGAATAAACGATTTTTTCCCTTTTCAGGAAATCGAGAACCAGCTTTGTGTAGGAGTCCTGAAACAGATCCTGAAAAATCCCACTGAACTCTTTTTGTTCGCTGGGGGTGAGATTCCGCCAATATCCGCCAAGTGCATTTTTAGACATCGTGTCGAAAGCAAAATTCTGGGCGATCACTTTTTTAATATCGGTCCTTCTTTCGTCACGATGAGCAGTTCCTTGCAACTCAGGGGCATTCTGAAT
>DHHG01000184.1 GCA_002403175.1 Syntrophaceae bacterium UBA4778
ATCACATGTTTACCATAAAATACAACAGCGGGCTGGGATGGCACGATCCTAAAATAGAACCATACGGTTATTTCAACCTGGATCCGGCTGCCATGTGCCTCCACTATGGCCAGGAAATTTTTGAGGGTCTGAAGGCATACCGCGGAAAAGATCAAGCTATTTATCTCTTTCGACCGGAAGATAACCTCAAAAGGATGAACACCTCGGCAGAAAGGCTCTGCATGCCCAAGCTGGATATACCTTTGGTCATGAAGGGTCTGAAAGCCCTGATCAAGATAGAAGAGGATTGGATACCCCGCGCTGAAGGAGCCTCTCTTTATATTCGCCCGACCATGATAGCAACGGAAGCGGCCCTTGGTGTCCATGCAGCCAACGAATACCTTTTCTACATTATCGTCGGGCCAGTCGGGGCCTATTACCCCCAGGGTTTCAGCCCGACTAAAATTTTTGTAACAAGAGATTATGTCCGTTCCGTTCGCGGAGGGATCGGGTCCAGCAAGGCTGCCGGTAACTATGCGGCCAGCCTTTATGCAAGCAAGGTTGCAGCTCAAATGGGTTACACGCAGGTTTTATGGCTGGACGCCATTGAGCTCAAATATGTTGAGGAAGTTGGGACGAGCAATATTTTCTTCAAAATCGGCGACGAGCTGATTACTCCTCCGCTCGGTGGGAGCATTCTGCCCGGAATCACCCGGGACTCAGTGATAAAGGTTGCAAAGAGCTGGGGCATTCAGGTTTCGGAACGCCCCCTGTCCATGGATGAGATCATTCAGGCACAGGAGAAAGGAACGCTTCTGGAATCATTTGCATCGGGAACAGCTGCGATCGTCTCGCCTGTAGGTCAGATTTATTTTGAAGGAAAGGACTACATAATCAATCAGGGGAAGACAGGCCCCTTGGCAGAAAAATTGTACAACGAGCTGCTCCAAATCCAGTATGGAGAGAAGGAAGATCCTTTCGGATGGCGGACGACGCTGGAATAAAAATGGATTTTTTTTATTTCGTCCTGAATCCACAGATATGTGGACAGACCTGTTGATAACTCTGTTTATAAAATTCGTAAGTGCTTTATTGTCGGTACCTTCTACCTTTTTGCATAGGCTTTAAGCAAACAAAAAGTTACGTAATATCAAATAGATACAAATTTATGGGCTTATCTGCCTTATTTCATGACTGAATTTTAGACAGAAAAGTTGATGTCAAAAAAAATGCCACGAAAAACCAAGTAAATTGGGAGTAAATCAATGAAAAAAATCAGATTCTTTTTTATACTCCTGATCTTTTTTTTAGTCGCAGGGAATGCCTCGGCAGAGATTTCCATAGAGGAACTTACAGCCAAAATTCAGGATCGTTACGAAGAGACTTCGGATCTTAAAGCCAGGTTTATTCAAGAATCCACGCTAAAATCGGCCAACAGAACGGAAAGAGAGGAAGGAACGGTATATTTTAAAAAACCAAAAAAAATGCTTTGGGATTATACCAAACCTCAATCGAAGAAACTGGTGATCAATACTAAAACTGCATGGCTGTACATACCTGAAGATAATATGGTTTATGTACAGGACAGTAAAAAGGTTTTCAGTTCCGGACCAGCCATCCGCTTTCTGGCGGGAATCGGCCAGCTTAGAGATGAATTTAAAATCAGATATGCACAAAATCAGAGAGATAATGCCGGAAATTTTTTACTGGATTTGATTCCCAAAGGTGGACCCAAGGCGACGGGAGGTATCAGAAAGCTTCTGGTGACCGTGGACAAGGATTCATACATGATAATCAAATGCAACTTCAACGATAGCTTGGGGAATCTGACTGTTATCAGCTTCATGGATATCAAAACCAATAATAACCTCTCCGATGCCCTCTTTACATTCAAACCTCCGGCAGGGGCAGAGGTGCAGAAGATACAATAAACAACGGTTTGAGACTGGAATCTAAGGGCGGGTTTGCCGGAGAACTTTTAAGGGTTTTTGATAAATTCTTTCGAGAGTGGCCGGCGAGGGATAGTTCTCACATTTAGTACTGTAAAAGGAACGATACCGATTCCAGAAAAAATCATCTATGCGTCATCGAACATGTCCGTTTTATCCGGTATTGGTAAAATCCTGATTGTCCTTGGCCTTGTCCTGACCGGACTTGGAATCCTGCTGGTTTTCACGGGAAAGATTCCGTGGTTCGGGCGCCTCCCCGGAGACATTTATTATAAAGGGAAAGATTTCACATTTTACTTTCCACTGGCCTCCAGCATCCTCATCAGCATCATCTTGAGTCTTATTATGTATTTTTTCTTTCGTAAATAAGACGATTGTATTTCAGCAAACGGGCACAGACCATCTCCCTGCACAGATGGAAGTCAGATTAGCAATTGTCTCCAGTATCCGGCGCTGCTCCGGAGTCAGGTGACTAAAATCATACCGGATACCAAGGACTCCGATTGCCTCTGCCGGTGAGGAGATCGGATAGAAAAAAAAGGATGATTCGTCGCTATTCGGTATCCCCGAACCCGATAAATCTCCGCTATCCATTATCTTTTCAGCGGTACTCATATCACGTTCGGTCAGTTCGAGATCGGGACTGCTTTTGATCAACGTATGCTTGCCTTCATTCGTCCGGAAAAGCACAAATGCAGGAGCATGCAGGATTAACTCGATATACTCGAGGGTGTTCTTTCCCAGTTGGTTCAATGCCCTTACACGCAGAGATGCATCGGAACCCTTCTCCACAGCAAGTTGCTTTATAGGTGCCAGCATTAAATAATCTCTAGTTATATTCTCTACGAGTGAAATCTTGTCCAACCGGTCTCTAAGATAGCTGTTCTGGCGACGCACAATCCTGATAAGATAAGTAATCAAGCAGGCAATCACAAAATAAACGATTCCATTATAAATATCCTGCGGATTGGCAATAAAGAATGTGAAATAGGGCTCCAAAAAAAAGTAATTGAAAATCAGGAACCCACCCACAAAGGATAGAACAGCCGCCCAGATTCCAAAGAAGATTGCGCCTGCAATTGTGGTCACCAGGTAGGTAAAGACAAGAGAAGAAGGTTGAATAATTCTTTCCAGAAAAAAATTCATAATTGTTGTTATGCTCAATAAGAGTATAAGAATCAGTACTTGCCGGAATCGCAGCAACACTCCATTTTCCCCGGTCGGTTCACTCCCGTTCCCTATACTTAAATAGGATCTCGTACCCTCCCTCTTTTTTTCCATTTTTCAGCACCTCATTTTTTAGGATCGCTCTTCCGCTTCCCGCTTCCGAATTGCCGAAACAATATCGGCCGGCCCCTTAGCTCCCCGGCAATCTTTCACCAATCGGCTGTTCCCAAAAAATTTACTTACCTTTGCGAGTAATTCTATCATCTCGTTAACACGGGGAGCAGGCGTGAGAATGAGGACAATACACTCTATCGGCCTTTCCGTTGACACATCGGTCAGACCTTTTCTGGTAATCCCGATCGCA
>DHHG01000132.1 GCA_002403175.1 Syntrophaceae bacterium UBA4778
ACATTTTCTTCAGAGTATTGCAAATCAGGTTGCGAGGCCCGCAAATTCAAAATTTCAGGTTATTCTATCAGATAACCGGATAGATTCAGTCGAAGGCAAATATAATCAAATAGCCGAGCTCTCAAGGGAAATCCCGGATAAATCTCCGCAAATTACAAAAGTAGTTAATTGCCTGGACGAAATTAATTCGACCCTTGAATTACTCATCCCTGAGTTATGCAATTCCAATAGATCCGGATGCTTAAAATTGTTGCCGAAAATAATCAAGGATCGTTTCATATGGATGATTCAGAAGAATAAATTGAATTCCGATTACGTTCTCAAATCCTTCTTTGAATCTCAGATGGGCATTTTTTCTAATTACTGCAGCCGGGATTTACCTTCGGAATCGGCGTATTTACTTTCCCAAGGCTGGCAGGAAGCTTCGAATGTACATCTCGATAAATCCCGTTTTTTTGAAGAGATTTCAAAACAATTTATCGAATACGGGGGCTTTATAAATAAAAGATTTTCTGTCCATAAAATTTTTTCCGGGAACCAGATAGAAGTTTTTATGAACAACAATGATTCGGAAAATCGTATATCCGGTCGTACTCTTATCTTGAGTACGAAATGGTGTGGACGCCATATGAATAAACTGGATCTGGATCAAAATATATCAAAATGGCTGAACCGATATACAAAGCACGATAAGATATCCCATCCGTTTACCATTCACTTGGGCGTTCATGAAAGAGCCATACCGGAAAAGATGGCTCAATATGTTATAATGAATTTACAGCAGCTCAATAGCTCAAAAAAGAGAAATGCTGGCCTGATCTTTATAAATTCAAATGCTCCCGGCGATTTAAATTACGCCCCTGCGGATAAACGTTCTCTAAGTGCTTCCGTTTTTCTGGATCGATCTCCAATCGAGATGGAAGACTCATTTCTTCAGCAGCATGCAGAAACTACTCTTGATCATGTTTGCCAGTTTCTGCCTTTTTTAAGGGGAAATATAGATATGCTGGATATTGAAAAGAGCATTGAGATTTCAAGAGAATATCAGGATAAGATCATGTGGAAAAACGATGCCTTTAAAAGAGGGTTGTTGAGTTTTTCCATTTTCCCCGACCTCATGCCGAAGAGAAATATCATTATGACAGGTGGAGAATTTTTTGCGGGATTTGGTTACGCCGGAGAAATCCTTTCCGGCATTCATGCGGCAAATCGAATCAGCGGAGGCCAAAGCNNATCTCTCCACTTACAGTGGGATACTTTAAAACCGATGATGACCGGATTCTATTCAATATGTACGTCAAACATTTTGAAGATTACATCGGTCCCGATGGCTTGCCGCTGTCCTTAGAAGTTGCCGGTCCCCGTAGATTCATCTATTTCGATCCTTCGAAAGCGAAAGCTGCAATCGTAACCTGCGGTGGATTATCTCCAGGTCTCAATGATGTCATCAGGGCCTTGGTGCTTGAACTTTATCACAGGTATTCGGTTAAAAATATTCTCGGCATAAGGCATGGATTCCAGGGGCTCATTCCCAAGTACGGCCATGAGGTTCTTCCTCTGAATCCTGATGTTGTAAACAACATACATTCGCAAGGAGGAACCATTCTTTCCTCATCCCGAGGCAAGCAGGATATAGGGGAAATGGTCGATGCGCTCGAACGTATGAACATATCCCTTTTTTTTGTAATAGGTGGCGATGGGACGATGAGGGGAGCAGAGCTCATTACCGAGGAAATATCGAGGAGGAATCTTAAAATCAGTGTGATTGGTATTCCCAAGACCATCGACAACGATATGGCTCTCATTCAAAAGAGTTTCGGTTTTGATACCGCTATTTCAGAATCAGTCAAAGCCATCCAGTGCGCCCATGTTGAATCCAAGGGCGCGCCGAATGGAATCGGCCTGATCAAACTTATGGGACGGCAGTCAGGCCATATCGCTGCATTTTCTGCTTTGGCACTTGCCGATGTTAATTTTGTACTCATCCCTGAAGTTCCTTTTGATATGGATGGAGAGAAAGGTCTCCTCAGAGTTTTAGAAGACCGTTTGAAGGAGCGGGGGCATGCGGTTATTATTGTGGCGGAAGGTGCCGGGCAGAATTTCTTCCGTACCAAGGGCAAGCCAGAAACAGATGCATCGGGAAATATCAAACTTTTCGATATCGGAACTTATCTGAAAAAGAAAATCGAAAATTATTTTAAAAAAACCGGATTGGAAATCAATCTCAAATATTTCGATCCAAGTTATATAATCCGCAGTGTCCCTGCCAATGCAAGCGACAGTTTATATTGCGGCGCCCTTGCCAATTATGCCGTCCACGCAGCCATGGCCGGTAAAACAGGAATGGTAGTAGGTGTATTCAACGATGTCTATGTACACCTTCCCTTGGGAGCGGTGGCTTCCAAAAGAAAGACGGTTGATCCGGAGGGTAACATATGGATGCAGGTTTTGGAGACCACGGGGCAACCACAATCCATGGTGAATTCATAAACTAATTTCATACATTTCGAAAAGAAAGCTTGCATTTTCAAAAAGGATTGATTAGAAAAGGAGTTCACTTTTTAAAAGAGGAGATTGATCATGTCCCGAGTTTGTGACGTATGCGGCAAGGGCCCTGTCGTCGGCAACAGCGTCAGCCATGCCAATAACAAAACCAGTAAAACTTGGTATCCGAATCTGCAAAAGATGAGGATTGTAAATGAAAAAACGGGATCTTCGAAGAGGATGAAGGTATGTACGAGATGCCTTCGGTCAGGCTTCGTTAAAAAAGCTTCTTAAGGATCTTTTTTAAGATTTTAATAAAAGCCGATCGGGATCTCTGATCGGCTTTTATTAATTATTCTTTATTAATTATCCCTTTGCGGTCCATTCGGCGCATTGCCGCTGATATTCATTTTCTTGAGATCTGAAAGCTTTATTTGAAATACTCCCTGCCGGGTTCGTCCATAGGCTCTCTTACTTTTATTCAGAATAACTGATGCCTGTGAGCCATCCTTGAGTTGGACATCTCCGATTAGATCATTATTGTTCATTCGGAACACGATATTTCTTATCTTTTCAAAATCAATTGCTAAAAGGCCTCCTCCCCGCCTGCCCTCGATATATGTATTTCCTTCAATGCTGGCATCTGTGCATTCCGTTATTACATCCAGCTGATCCACATAGGTAACCAGGAATTTTTTGGCGGGTTTTGGTATTTTATCCGCAGGTGTTTCAGACAGACTGCCCATCGCAAGCAATATCGGAGAAATAGCCAAAAGCAGCAAGAACCCTTTTAATCTCATCACAATCTCCATTTAAGCATTCAGATTTTCTCGAATGCTATTTCTTTTGACAACTGGTTTAGTAATATTTCCATTTCATCCTTAAAATGCGGCATAACAAAGAGCTTGACAACAGCCCCTTTTTTATCAATAGTCGTCGCCGTCACCATTCCTTCATATCCTTCAAGGATAAACTGCATATAGGCTATATCTTTTTTATTTATTTTAATATCATATTCCAGCATAAAAGTTGTTTCCAAATTTCAAGTAAAAAGCATATAAATCATAGAAACTGATTTAACAAGAAATAATTTGAAACGGTCAACACTTCCGTTTTGCCACAACGAATGACCGCCTGACCATTTTTTGGATAAAGCTATGTCTCACGTGCATGCGGATTGCCCGTTTCCGACAACCAGATGGAAGCATCCACAGGTGAATCGCTCCTTTCAAGAGCTCCTTTCCCATGAGCTTCGAATTCATCCTATTGTCTCTCAAATACTCGTTAATCGCTCAATTGTTTCTCCAGATGATGCACGCAGATATTTATCACCCTCACTATCCGATCTCCACAATCCTTTTCTAATGAAAGATATGAAGGAAGGAGTTTCACGCCTGATCAAAGCCATCCACGAAAACGAAAAAATTGTCATTTACGGCGACTATGATGTCGATGGAATAACTTCTGTTGTTATCCTTTTTAAATTCTTAAGAATTCTCGATGCGACTGTTTCCTATCGCATCCCCGATCGATTCCGCGAGGGCTACAGCCTTAACAGACAGGCCATTGATGAAATGAAAGGGATTGGAACATCGTTAATCATAACAGTCGATTGTGGCACCTCCGATTACGATCACATACGTTATGCAAGCTCCCTCGGAATGGATTCCATTATCCTGGATCATCATGAGATACCTGACAAGGTTCCATCGGCATCCGCTGTGGTTAATACAAATCGGAGCGATTGTCGTTTCCCTTTTAAGCGATTGGCAGGAGTCGGTATTGTTTTCAATTTTCTTATCGCGCTTCGAGCAACATTGAGAGAAGAAGGATATTGGACCGATCGGACATATCCCAATCTGAGGTCTTATCTTGATCTCGTTGCGCTCGGCACCATAGGCGATATATCTCAGTTGACAGAGGATAACAGGATTTTTGCCAAAATCGGTCTGGACTTGATCAATGAGGATAAGAATATTGGGATCAGAGCGCTTAAAGACATCAGCGGATTGAAAAATCAGATTATCGGTGCGGGTTCCGCTTCTTACAATCTCATTCCACGTCTCAATGCCGCCGGCCGGATTGCTTCTGCAGATGACGCCGTTAGACTTCTATTGACAGATGATTTGGCGGAAGCAAAGTCGATTGCCAGAAAGCTTGATGCGTTCAATTTGGAGCGCCAGGGCATGGAAAGGAAAATTGTTGAACAGATTTTAACCGAAATTGAGACAACCAAAGTACTCGAAAAATACCGATCCCTTATCTTTTCCTCAAACGAATGGCATCCTGGGGTAATAGGAATCGTGGCATCCCGATTGGTAGAAATGTTCTACCGCCCTGCCATTCTAATCAGCTTAAAAGACGGGATCGGAAAGGGTTCCGGGAGAAGTATATCGGAATTCAATCTGCATAACGGATTAAGCAAATGCCAATCACTTCTCATCTCTCATGGAGGACATCGATTTGCAGCCGGACTATCCATCAAAGAGGAACATATAGACACCTTTAGAATCATTTTTGACAAATACCTTGAACAGGAAGTTAGTCCGGATTTATTTTTTCCGGAAACAATTATTGATGCCCAATGCTCTTTGAGCGACATTTCCCATGACCTCATTTCTCAAATTGAATTTCTTGCCCCATTTGGAAATAAGAATCCTGAGCCGGTACTCTGTACCGGCAATGTGAAAGTCGGAAGATCTTCAGTCGTCGGTAAAAATCACCTCGCAATGAAATTTTCTGCTGACGGGACTTACCGTAATTCCATATGGTTCAATAAAGGACACCTGAATAACAAACTGACAGAATCCTCTTTCGATATCGCTTTTACACCGCAATTGAATAACTGGAATGGTGTTACGAATGTTCAATTAAAAATCAAAGACATGGCCATTTCCAATTCCCGATAACCTCTAACAGGTTGTTCACCGGGAGCGCATTGCCGTAGACAGGCGCAATCATGTTTCATTGTTTTTAGTGCCTTGCCGGAAAAAGCCGAAGGCTTTACAAAATGCTCAGATGCAAGGCATCGCGCTTGTCCCGGGTTCTTTCGGGGAGATCCGAAGCGTAACGCAGCAGAAGAGCGTTTTTCAACAGCCTGCTAGATCAGTAGCTCCCGATTCTGGACAGTAAATAGCTCTTCTGTTATAAATTTAATTTTAGAGCTGGAACATGAAATACAAACTTCTTCTTATTCTTTTTTTTATATCGTTGGGATTGTCAGGACAGGATTGTTCCATAGCCGGAAATAACTTTGATTGGGATCCATTTAAAACGGATAATTTATTGTACCGCCCTTATCAGAATCTGCCTGCTTTCGACGATGATCTTGCAGACTCCAATTTTCTCCTAGAAAATAATAATCATATGAATAATCCAAAATCCTCCCCTTCAATAAGCGAACAGTTTCAGCTTAGCATCAATATGTTAAAATTCAGAATATCACGTTATGCGACCAACCTGGATCGTGATCGCAGCATACGGGAATCCGATATGGAAAAACAAAGAGGAAGTCTGGTTCAATCCCTTCCTTCCAAACTTCAGGGGTCTTCCTTTCAGGAGAGATTCGAAGTGATCGGAAAGGTTTTTGAGCCTAATCTAAACCTCAGCATTGAATTTTAAATCCTCTTACTTTCGTTTTATTTCATCTTATTTCTTTCCAGAGATTGCAGGAGATCGCTCATTTGGCGAAGCTCCTCTCCATATCCTCTCCAATTCCCCTGCCTTAAATTTTCTTGAGCCTTTCGATAATGATTCAGAGCTTCAAGAGCGACACTGCGATCACTTCGCACAGCCCCCATCGGCATTTCGACTGTTGCCTGAGGAACTTCCTTTTGCCTCAGCAAATCCCCTCCGAACACCCTTTGAATCGACAATTCAAGATTTTCCTCCATCGCAATCGCATTGCCGAAAGCAAGGATAACCCGCTTCAACTCAGGAAGCTGCCCTCTTTCCGCTGCAAGATAAAGCGACTCAACGTAGAGAATGGAATTTTCAACGGGTACAGCCAGAAGATTCCCTCGAATAACCTGAGATCCTCTCTGGCTCCATAGCGAAAGTTGTTTCGAAATTTCGGTATCCTGATCAATTCTAGCTTCTATCTGCTTTGGTCCGTATATTAAAGACTGCTTGGGAAAATTATAGACAATAATTTTTCCGTAATTGGGGGCATCGCATCGTGCAGCCATCCATGCGGACATGTTATCTCTTTTACTCGGCGTGAAAGGAATCATAGAAATGAATTCCTCTTTCTTCTCTCCGGGGAATTTGAGGACAGTATAGTATGGCTCCATTTCCTGTTCTCTCCCTCGCAGATGTTTCATGGGAATCGACCACAAGTCTTCTTTGTTATAAAACACCTGAGGATCCTTCATGTGATAGGCCCGGTACATGCTGGCTTGTATGGAAAAAATACCTTGGGGATATCTCACGTGTTCCTGCATATCTGCAGGCATTTTCGATATATCCTTAAATACGCCCGGGAATATTTTTTGATAGGTCTTCATGATAGGATCTTCAGGATCACTGATGTAGAGGTCGACCGTTCCATCATAAGCATCTACAACCGCTTTGACGGAATTGCGAATGTAATTTCCGAGCCCTCGAACTGGTTCAGAATAGGGGAAATACTTCGTCACCGTATACCCATCCACAAACCAAACGATTCTTCCTGCTGAGGTAACGACCGGATAGGGATCGCTGTCCAGATGAATGAACGGGATAATCTGAGCAACACGTTCCTTGATGTCCCGGTAATACATGATCCTTGTCTCGGGACTGATATCGTCCGAGAGAAGGATCGTGAAGGATCCGAATCGTGCGGCATACAGAAATTTTCTCCAGTAGGAAAGAGTAACGCCTCCTTTGCCATTGTAGCGGGAATAGACATTTTTATCCCCTACAGGATAGTCAAACTCCGGACGCTTGCCCTTAACGAACACATAGTCATTGGCTGTTTCTCCATAATATATTTCCGGTCTTTTTATTTCTATATTGGCATTAGATTTTGGTGGTATGTCCTTCAAGAAAAATTCAGGCAAACCCTCTTTCGTTATTCTATTTACCGGGCTCATAACGGCGCCGTATCCGTGGGTGTATGTCATATGCTCATTCACCCAGGTCCTGGATGGCAGGGAAGGATAAGAAAGCTCGCGCGGCGATATGGCGACCTGACGATATTCGCCATTGATACGGTATCTGTCATTGTCCACATCGGAAAATTTATAATACGTTCGAATCTCCTGAAGCTGACTGTACGTAGATAACAGAGGTTCATGATCCCAAAGCCGGATATTTTTAATCGTGGTGTCATTCTTTTTCAGATCGTCCAGACTGAGGGCCTCCGTAGCTGAAAATTCTCTGTCTTCAATATTATCCAGGCCATATGCAAGGCGGGTATATTTTATATTGCGTTCGAGGTATGGTTTTTCCAGAACGATTTCATTCGGTATGACTTTGAATTTTTGAACCATGGATGGATAGAGGACCCGGCCGAAAAACATAAATGCAAAAAGCGCCAAAACTGCGGCAGCCGGTATCTTCCAGTTCCGTTTGAAAATCCACGTGATAAATGCGATTCCGGCTATAATGCACAATCCGATAGATATTTGAAGGACCCGGATCTGAGTTGTTGCATCGGTAAAACCAGGTCCGAAAACCACGCCCCGCTTCGTAAAAAGCAGTCCATAAAGTTCCAGTAAAATTCCATAGGCACCCAAAAAGAAAATAGCCGCCGTGATGGACGCCAAATGTGCTTTCGCAGCGGGAGAAACCTCCCACATTCTGGGTGGGACAAAAAGAAAGGAGCGCCGGATAAAATATAGAACAGTAACGGCGATACCCGAAATGATCAGTGCAAACAAAAGCCATGAATAAATGTCGTTAAGAAAAGGAAGCTGAAACACATAAAAACCGATGTCTTTGTCGAATATGGGATCACGGATTCGGAAGGAAGATGCGTTAAAAAAATTAAGATACGACTCCCATTCATTGGCGCCGTTTGATGCTGCAATAAAACCGAAAAAAACAGAGGAGGAAGCGATCATTATCTGCAAAGGACGATCTGCTATTTGCAATGCAGGTATATGAAGCGGATCATCTCTTTCCAGAAAAATGACCGGCCTGCTCGATAGTTTAAATGCAATATAAAGATTCGCAAAATAAATCAGAAAGAATCCCAGGCCGAATATTGCAGCCGTCTTCATTTTACTGATAAAGGTAATCGTAAAAATGCTCTCGTAACCTACTTCCTGAAACCAGAACCAATCGGTAACAAAGCCAACGATTCGCCAAAAAGAAATGAAGGCGATTACAGCAGCGATAAGAAAAACGATCCTGAAATGCTTCTGCGCTTGATTATTAAATTCATAAGGAATAGGCATTATTTCGAATCAACTCCCATAAGGTGATGTGACTAGGGCTTCAGTTTCTGTTTTTGAATAATCCGCATGAAGACATGATCATGAATTCGGTTATTAAGCTAAGTTAAAATCAGATTACCAATAATGGTTTGTTCATCCTAACAAAATTCATTTTCATGTCAATTTTTTCCTTTCATAAATCAACCGGATCGGTAATGATCAGGTTCAAACCATTGCCGATCATTTCGAAGACGGGTTATGAAACAGCCGGATTCAGACATTTTCAAAAAAGCATTGCATATCATTTCCGTTCTCAGGCAGGCCGGTCACCAGGCATTTCTGGTTGGCGGCAGTGTTCGCGATCTTGTCCGAGGAATCGAGCCCGACGAATACGACATCGTCACATCTGCAATACCTGATGAAATCCGCCAACTGTTTCAGCGGACGATTCCAGTAGGCGAAAGCTTCGGAGTCATTCTCCTTGTGGAAAACGGAAATGTATTCGAAGTTGCGACCTTTCGTTCGGAAGAGGATTACCAGGACGGAAGAAGGCCATCCCAGGTTCGTCTCCCTGTTTCAGCACGCGAAGATGTGCTTCGTCGTGATTTCACCATTAATGGATTATTATTGGATCCCATCTCCGGTGAGGTAATCGACTACGTGGGTGGGATGGAGGACATAAACAAAAAACGAATTCGCACCATCGGCGCTGCAGATGAACGGTTTGCGGAAGACCATTTACGCATACTTCGTGCCGTACGTTTCTCGTCCACCATGGGATTCTCTATTACAGCGGAAACCATGTCTGCGATTAAAAATAATGCAGGTTTGATCTCCAATATCAGTGCTGAAAGGATCAGAGATGAATTGACGAAAATTCTGGTTCGAGGGAATTCGCGCCAGGGATTTGAACTACTTTTGGAATCGGGCCTTCTCTCGATAATTCTTCCACAAGTCGCATCCATGAAGGGCATATCTCAGCCGCCCCTCTATCATCCTGAAGGAGATGTATGGGAGCATACCCTTCTCATGTTGAAGTTTCTTTCAGATCGAAAGGATGATTTGCGTAGAGATACAAGACTGGCGTGGGGCGTTCTTCTGCACGATATCGGAAAGCCTGATACATATATTCAGGATGAACGCGGCATACATTTTTACGGACACACGACCCATGGAGCTAACCTTGCTTTCAATATTCTCCAAAAGCTGCGATTTCCCAGGGCAGAGATCGA
>DHHG01000256.1 GCA_002403175.1 Syntrophaceae bacterium UBA4778
GCCCAAAAGTGCCGTCGTCAGTTACGCAATATTCAAAGTTCGAGAAAACTGGCTTTTTCTGAGCATGCAGATTTGGTGGGAAACACATGACGAGTATCATGGCCGCAGAAAGGCATATGTGCTTTAAAGCCATATTTCCGTCCCCGTTAATGGAGTTGAAGAAGCAAGTCATAGTTTTAAGAACTCGATTTGGGCTGAATAGAATATATGAAACCCGAATTGTCCATTCGTGGACAAGAATTTGCTTTTCGATGTGCTAAGTATAAGACAAGGGGATCTTGTATGTCAAAAGAAATTAGGCGGTACAATGTGGGAGACCGTGTCAATTGCTGTAAAAAGGATTTTCCCCGCCATGCAAAATCCACTGTATCCCTATTGTAAAAGGGGAGGTAACAGGTATACATGTTTATGGGTTCCGCATACCTGATGCAGACTTTAGCTGCACAAAACTGCCGGGATGCGCATCTAGTATTTTCTTTTCTTCCATATACCGGCGGGCATCATCAGCACTCGCAAAATGTCCGATCATTATTCTATACCATACACCCCGTCCGGTAAGAGTAACTCTTTCCATGTGAATATCAGGCTGTTTTTTTTGCATATCCTTTACAAACGCCATGGCCTCATTCTTGTCTGTTTCTCGATACGCTTTGATCTGTACGGCGTACTTTCCGTTCGTTGTGATCATTGAGGGAGTAATTACGGGTACATCATCAGCTCTAACTTTCTGCGTTTTCTCTTCACCGGGCAACATCGCAACTGATTTGGCAATGGCGGACTTTTCTTTCTTCTCAATCGAAGAAACGGGAGGCGACAGCACCTTTGCTTCAATCTGGGAACTTTGTATGCGCGGAACCGGTTCGGTCTTCTCCACCCCCGGAAGCGCGGATAATGTAGTAGCTGCTTCCTCTGTGCTTTTACTGGAATCACCCGAAGGGAATTTCGAGTGTTGCATATCCGGATCGTATCGCCAAACAGTACCAGCGCTCGTCATGCCAGCGATGGTTTCATATCTATACTGCCAAGAGAGGCACTCCTGAGAGTGATGACATACGTCTTGCCAACGCCACTCCGTCCGGCAGTTGAGGGGTGATGACCCCACGCACACTGAAGTCGGGACTTGTTGTTGAGTACACACTTTGCGATCACCTCCCCATTCTGCGCACTTATCGCGTATCGCTTTCTTCTCGCTTTTCAGTTGATTTTCCACGTTGAGGAGAACGAGATCGCCTCCCTGACGTGTGGCCTCCTTGAGCAACATCTCCTCAAGTTTACCGGGTGCCTTCTTCTCCTCTCCCGCACTGATTTGGGAGAAGGCGCTTATGCTCCCCAGTGTGAAGTAGCCCTTGCTTTCCAGAGTCTTCACATTGTCGCGGGTTATTTTGGCGAGTCCCTGCCGTTCCTGAAACTTGTGGCTGAGAATAGGCGTATACTCTACAGACTCCCTTGGTGTGCTGCAGCCTGCCGGCAAAATACCGACCGCCATCATCGTCCAGAGAGCCACTGCCCTGATAATATTGTCGCCAAATGTGAATATCTTTCTCATGGTAGGCCTCCTTTTTATCTATGACTGTAGTGTCTCTTGATACCCTCAATTAGCAAAAATCAAGGATGTTTATTGATTTCAGAAAGGAACAGAACGATGTGATGGTTAAAAACTCCTGCTGATCATTTATGTTATTGAGTAAAAATATCATAGATATTGTGGATTGAAACTGAGGATACGATGGTTAAATGCTATTGCCAAAACAACTCTCGACTGATACGCCCTGTGACCGTGTCGCATTCGAGGTTTCTGCATTTTCCTCCGGGATTGCCCTCAATCCGTTGCTTGAGCGGAAACGCCGAGATATGCCATAGCGGCAAAACAATAGTCTTACCCGTGCGGGAGATGTCACTGATGTAGAACTCCGATGGCTGTTCGCCTTTTCCCCTCAAATAGTTGGCGGCTGCCTCAGCGGCTGCGCGGAACTCCGCCGGCAGCGCCGCCAGATCGGTAAGTTCTGTGGCTGCAACGTCCTCTTCTGCTATCATCACATCCTCACGCGTCAGCCTTGGTCCCTTCCATACAAACCGGATCCGCTTTTTCTCCTTTAGCGCACGATGGAGGACTCTTTCAACGGTAGCAAAACGGGGATATTGCCGCTCAAAATAAGCGATCCCATCATGACCATGAAACCAAACCTTCACCTTGTCCGCACTTGCCTCGGTAAGATATAGAACGAAATCATTATCTGCCCTTCATGGCCCAGGCAGAGAAAATAATGCTCGTCACAACCCCCAAGAGTAATGAGAATTGCGGTTAATTTGCGGTATAGGAGAGCTTTTGTTTCCACGTGGATTCATCATTCTAAAGCTAAAGTACAACCAAAGCTCATGCGCAGAATCCTTATTTGTAGTATTTCCTGCATCAATTTCTCATTGTAATATACGCCGTATCTGAAAATTGTGCAAGGGTAAGGAATCCTACCTTCGATCAAAACCTCAATAAAGAACACGCATACCTTTCAGAGATCAGTATCACGCGGTTGCTACAGCGTGGGAATTGAAGATCTCCGCAGTAAACTACGGAGAATCATCGATCCGTAAGGAAATATAATTTTATCCATTCGCTCGCTTACCCCGCAGCAAGCTACGGGGAATGCGCTCGCTACAGGATTCACGATTTCACCTCACGTTTTCCATCGGCCACTGGTATGTTT
>DHHG01000314.1 GCA_002403175.1 Syntrophaceae bacterium UBA4778
GCCTCCATTTCCTTGCTGACGAGAAATCTCTTTGCAATGTTGAGTTTTTCAGGTTCCGTGTAACCGGCAATCCTTATCACTTCCATTCTATCCTGTAACGGCGCCGGAATGGTCTGCAGAATGTTTGCCGTAGTAATGAACATGATATCGGACAGATCGTAATCCACTTCCAGATAATTATCATTGAAGGCATTGTTCTGCTCGGGATCGAGCACCTCCAGTAATGCCGACGCGGGATCGCCTCGGAAGTCGGAGCTCAGCTTATCGATCTCATCCAGACAGAATACAGGATTGCTGGACCCGGCTTTTTTCAGTAACTGAACAATCTTCCCGGGGAGCGCTCCGATATAGGTCCTTCGGTGACCTCTAATCTCCGCTTCGTCTCTTAATCCCCCCAATGAAAGCCGCACGAACTTTCTATTCGTAGCCCTTGCAATCGATTTGGCAATGGATGTCTTTCCAACACCAGGAGGACCGACCAGGCACAGAATCGATCCTTTGTTTTTCTGGACGAGACTCTGAACTGCCAGGTATTCGAGGATTCGTTCCTTTACTTTCTTCAACCCATAATGATCTTCATCCAGAATCGCTTCCGATTCCTTTAATGAATTCTTATTCTCTGTTCTATCATACCAGGGAAGATCCAGTATCCAATCGATATAATTTCTCACAACGGTCGCCTCGGCTGACATCGGCGCCATCATTCTCAATTTCTTGATTTCGTGTTTGGCTTTTTTCTGAGCTTCTTCGGATAATTTCTTGGATTTAAGCTTCCGCTCGAGCTCCTCTATCTCATTCTTGAAATCATCCTTTTCCCCCATTTCCTTCTGGATGGCCCGCATCTGCTCATTGAGATAGTAATCCTTCTGGGTCTTTTCCATTTGTTTTTTGACCCGTCTCTTGATGCGTTCCTCTACCTCGAGGATCTCCGTTTCGGAAATTAACAATCCGTATATCTTTTCCAGCCGATCAGTCACATTGAAGATTTCGAGGATCTTCTGCTTGTCTTCGAGTTTAACACCAAGGTGAGAAGAGATCACATCCGCAAGTTTACCCGGTTCTTCGATAGACGAAATAGTACCCAGCATTTCAGGCGGTACCTTTTTGCTCAGCTTAGCGTAATTCTCGAAGGCCTCGTTGATGCTCCTGATCAATGCCTCCGTCTTTACGGAAACCGATTCATCCGATTCCGGAATCTCTTCCACATTGACCATGTAGAATTCGGTGTTGGGCAAATAATCTTTGATTCTGCCACGCTGCTTGCCTTCCACCAAGACCTTGACGGAACCGTCCGGCAATCGAAGCAATTGAATTATAACCCCGATGGTTCCTATTCTGTAGATATCATCTTCGGCTGGATCATCTTTCTGGGCATTCTTCTGAGCGGAAAGGAAAATCCCCTTTTCTGCCTTCATTGCAGATTCCAGAGCATTAACCGATTTTTCCCTCCCGACAAAAAGAGGTACGATCATATGCGGAAATACGACCACATCTCTTAAAGGAAGAAGCGGAATCACCAACCCTTTTTCGTTTTCGTTATTTTTTCTCAAATTAAACATTCTCCTAACCTAACCCTTGAAGTAAATTAAGCCGATTCTGTTTTCTTTTCAAAGAGCAGAATCGGAAGCTCTTTCTTCATGACCGCATCCTCATTAATGACACATTCCTTCACATCATTTCTTGAAGGTATATCATACATGATATCCAGCATGATATTTTCAAGGATAGCCCTCAAACCTCGCGCCCCCGATTTTCTATCGATAGACAATTTAGAAATCGCCCTAAGGGCTCCATCTGTAAACTTAAGCTTAACGTCTTCCAGTTCAAATGCCTTTTTATACTGCTTGAGAATCGAATTTTTCGGCTCGACCAGAATTTTAATCAGGTCCTCTTCATCCAGTTCGTTCAAAGTCGCCAGCACCGGTAACCGTCCCACAAATTCCGGAATCAATCCGTATTTCAGAAGATCTTCGGGCTGAACTTCAGAGAGGACTTCTCCAATTTTCTTTTCCTTTTTGCCTTTGATCACGGCACCAAATCCCATGGAATTGACGCCGGTCCTCTTTTCGATAATATCATCCAAGCCTACGAAAGCACCGCCACAGATGAAAAGAATATTGGTCGTATCAACCTGAATGAATTCCTGCTGCGGATGCTTTCTACCCCCTTTGGGCGGGATATTCGCAAGCGTGCCCTCAATAATTTTCAACAATGCCTGCTGCACACCTTCACCGGATACATCCCGCGTAATGGAGGGACTTCCGGACTTACGGGAAATTTTGTCGATTTCATCGATATAGACGATACCCCTGGATGCGCGATCTACATCATAATCCGCATTTTGCAGCAGACTCAGAATAATGTTCTCAACATCCTCACCGACATAGCCGGCTTCCGTCAAAGCGGTCGCATCTGCTATTGCAAAAGGAACATCCAACATTTTGGCCAGCGTTTTAGCCAAGAGCGTTTTTCCGGAACCGGTAGGACCGATCAGGAGGATATTGCTCTTCTGCATTTCCACCCCGTCCAGGTTCGCTCCTGAATATAATCGCTTGTAATGGTTATAAACAGCGACGGACAATATTTTTTTTGGCCTTTCCTGTCCGATCACATATTGATCCAGAAATTTTTTTATATCCTTGGGTTCAGGGATTCTTTTCCGCGTGGTCTCGACTCGCTGAATCTCCGTTTCTTCCTGAATAATGCCTCGGCATAACTCGATGCATTCGTCACAGATATAAGCAGAAGGACCCGCCACAAGCTTTCTGACCTCATTCTGCGTTTTCCCGCAGAATGAGCAGAACAGCATGCCTCTTGTTCCCTCGTTATCTTTGTATTTCTTAGCCATGGAGATTTCCTCCTTATTTGATTGATTCCCGCTTGGCAATTACTTTATCAATGATTCCATACTCAACTGCCTGATCACTGGTCATGTAATAATCACGTTCCGTATCCGCATTTACCTTTTCAAAAGGCTGCTTCGTATGAGAGCAGAGAATCAAATTCAACTCTTTCTTCAATCTCAGGATTTCGTTGGCCTGAATACCAATATCAGTTGCCTGACCCTGAAACCCTCCAAGCGGCTGATGAATCAGAATTCTGGCATGGGGCAGTGCAAATCTTTTCCCCTCTTGGCCGGCTGCCAGGATCAATGCCGCCATGCTTGCAGCCTGACCCATGCAAACCGTACTGACGTCGGGTTTGATGTACTGCATGGTATCATAAATAGCCATCCCGGCACTGACCAATCCACCCGGCGAATTAATGTAGAAAAATATCTCGCGATCCGGATCTTCCGATTCCAAGAAAAGCAATTGAGCGATAATTAGATTGGACACCTCGTCATCGACTGCCGTTCCAAGGAAAATGATTCTGTCTTTTAAAAGGCGTGAATAGATATCGAATGCACGCTCACCACGGCCATCCTGCTCAACCACCATCGGAATCAATGCCATGTCAAATCCTCTTCTTATTCTACATTCTCGCTGACAAGATTAATTTTAGCCTGCGCCTCTATAAAAGCAAGGGTTTTTTGTTCAACGATTTCAGCTTTCAAGCTTTCCAACATATCTTCTTTCTGGTAAGACTTTTTTATTACCTCTATATCGGTTGCAAACCGTTTGGCCAGCTCTTCCAACTTCTGATCGATAGCTTCCTTATCCGCTTGAATAGATTCTTTCTTCCCGATCGCTTCCAACAATAAAGACGCTTTTACCTGTTTTTCAGCGTCTCCCTTCATATTATCACGCATTCGATAGGACAGCTCGGCCGCTTTTTGAGGATCCATACCGCTGTATGCCATCCGCTGCTGCACATTCATAATCATCATGTATAGTTGACGATCCACGAGAGTTTCAGGAACTTCGAATGTATTTTTTTCCAAAAGTTTATCGATTAACTGATTCCGGAATTCTGCCTCACCTCTTGATTTGAATTCCTGTTCCAGCGACTGCCGGATATTTTCCTTGAGACTTTCTAAGGATTCGAATTTATCGAAATTCTTCATAAAATCCTCATCCAGTTCCGGCATTTTTTTCTGCTTCAATCCCTTTATAGTGACGTTAAAAGTAGCTTCCTTTCCCGCCAGATCTTCTGAACTGTATTTTTCCGGAAATTTGATATTAAATTCCTTACTATCTCCCACTTTCAGGCCTATCAATTCATCCTCAAATCCAGGGATAAACCGCTTGGAGCCGATTTCCAGGAGGTAATTCTCCGACTTCATGGAATCAAGTTCCTTTCCATCAACAGATCCGCGGAAATCGATCTTTGGAAAATCGCCATTGACGATCGGTCTCTCTTCCGTTACGTCTTCAAGAGTACTGTACGTGTCACGCAACTCTTCCAGCCTTTTATCGACATCTTTGTCCGTTATCCTTAATTCCTTTTTGTCCAGTTCCAGTTCCAGATAATCTTTGGGATCTATTATCGGTTTGATATCTATGGTAGCGCTGAAAGTGAATTCCGATTCCAATTTAATTCCGGACTGATCGATCGTAGGTTGTGAAGTAGGTTCGATTTTTCTTTTTTCGATTTCATCCCAGTAATACTTGTTGATAATATTGGATATAGCCTCCCCCTCAGCCTGATCATTGTAATGTGCCTCCAAAATTTTCCGAGGCGTCTTGCCCGGCCTGAAACCCTTTACTTTAGCCTGTTTCCCAATTTTTACATATGCCGAATCGAGCTCATTCTTAACTTCTTCCCAGGGGACTTCGAACGAAATCTTCTTTTTCACCGAACTTACATCTTCAATTTTGACATTCACATCCATATCAGTCCTCTACTCCTTCTTTTTGCTGGCTCCAGTTTGGTGCGAGAGAGGGGAGTCGAACCCCTAGTCCGTATAACGGGCTGGATCCTAAGTCCAGTGCGTCTGCCAGTTCCGCCACTCTCGCATCAGAGGAATTTATTATAGTTACGCTTGCGCCTTTGTCAACGGCAATTCCCACCGGACATATTAAAAAAACCGCCTCTTCAGGCGGTCATATCTCGGCAATACTCGTGAAAGCATTTTTCAATAAAAACCTGCTCATTTTATAGCATTTTCAGCCAGAAAAGTCAATCTTTGAATCATTTTTATATACTTTTTACCTTTCAAATGGTTTTTTTGCTCGGTTTTTACCCGTTTTCTTCACCTGAGCCCAATTTTACAAGCGAAAATGAGTAAAAATAGAGCTACATCGAATCGATAGCCCTTTGAACGAATTTAATATCATAAGCAACATCTGTGAAAATATTCAAAATATCTTCTGCCGTAATTCTTTCGAAATGCTCCTTGATCGGCGTGATTAAGGTCCCACTCATATCGATAGCACCGGGGCTAATCATAAGCCTTTCCGCATCCGATGCATAAAACACATCGGGACGATGTTTTTTCCTCGGGAAAACAGCTATCCTCCAGAAATCATGATACGAACAAACAACATTAATCATCGGCTCTCCATTCAAACCCGATATCCTCTTCATGGCCTGCATGAAACCGGAAAGGGTTCTAATGGAATCTTCCAGGGTCCCGCTTTCAATGATAGCCCCTCCCCTGCCGACATCCTGGACGGAAAAGATCCTGGCCCTTTCCATGCATTCCGATGCGCCTGGGCTGACGTCCTGAAAAGTTGAAAACCTTTCCTGCGGACAGCACTGAAAATGATGATGGTCCGGAGCAGATGCTCCGCAAGAGGCACCGTTATAGAAAACAGCAAAATCCGGTCCGACATCCCGTGCCACTAGAATGAACTCCTCGATTGAATTTTCCAATAATTGTGGGCAATGGCGGATATTGGCGATTGTAAAGTGTTCATGGAAGATCGGAAATGGATTGCAGAGCACCAGATATTTATCGCGATACAGAATTCCCTTCTGAACAGCCGGGAGCTGATCAAGGCACAAAAAACAGGACGACCTGTTACGTTGCCCCAATTGAACGCCCGTGCTGGCGATCCTTTTGGGATTCCATTGC
>DHHG01000272.1 GCA_002403175.1 Syntrophaceae bacterium UBA4778
CGATATCGATCTTGTAGCGTCCCAGCAATAATGCACATCCAACACTGAGAATCAAAAGCAAAAAGGCTGTCGTGATGGCCCGTCGATGCTCAATCATGATGGCGCGATCCTATAACCTTTTGTTCGGGGAGAGATGTCGAATGTTCAACCGGTCTGGGCAGAACAATATCCGAACCACCGGCCCTGGATTCGACAATTACCGGAATTCCATATACCTGTTCGAGGACTTCGCGTTCAAAGACCTGTATCCGGGTACCTTCCCTGAAGACGCGTCCGTCTTTCAGCATGATGAGATGGCTGCAATACCGGGATGCCAGATTGGGATCGTGCAGGCTCACAATCGCCGTCAATCCTTTCTCCTGTGTCAGATTGCGCACCATATCCATAACCATGAACTGGTTCCTGAAATCAAGATGCGAAGTCGGTTCATCCAGAAGGAGAATCGGCGTCTTCTGAAAAAGGGTTCTGGCCAGAAGTACGATCTGTCGCTCTCCTCCGCTCAGCTCATTAAATCGCCGATTCGTCAGCTCGCCTGCGCCCAATTCCACCAAAGCCCTCCGGGCCTCATTTCGGTCCTGATTACTCGGTAAGCACAACCCCTCTAGGTGGGCAGTCTTCCCCATCAAAACCATTTGCAAAGCCGTAAAGGTAAAAACAACCCTCATCTGCTGGGGGACAACCGCCATGCAGCGAGCGATCTCCTGCCGGGAAAGGTTCCGTATGGACTGGCCTTCAACCCTGACATCTCCGGACTGCGGAACGAGGATACCATTCATACATTTGAGAAGGGTTGTCTTCCCGGAAGCATTTGGCCCCAGAAGCCCGCAAATGGAACCTCTTTCAACGGAGAATTCAATGTCCTCCAGAACTGTTTTCCCTCCATATCCGAAATTAAGAGAATGGACAGACAGGATGGATCTTTTAATGCTCATGATTGCCCTTTACATTAATTTTCACCTTTTATTACAAAAAATTACTTTAAACAACTTTTTCCAACGTTGCTCTTGACATAGTGGCCAGGTTCATGTCAAGAGTATTTCCCGTTTAATAAAGAAGATATGGGAGAAAGCAGAGGTTATGTCATGAATTGTGGCCGACCTAATATGCTGGATGAGAACATGATCGTCCTGAACCAGACATTCCTTCGCCTTCGGTCATTTTACGAGCGCGCCGGATTGATACCCGGAAAGCTCGACAGGATCGGTCTGAAACCGGGTTGGACGGTGGTGATTGGCTCGAACGAGGAATGCGGCACGGCCTTCCGATTCAGCGGACCGCATAAAGTATATGAAAACAATGATATAGCTTCCGAAACGCTTCAATCGCTCATAGGGAAGGGCCTCTTCGATGTAGCCGGGGAGCATCTCTCCTCCCAACAGATTCCGCTTCGATCCTTGGCCGTAGCGGCATTGAGCGCACTCTCTCAACCCTTTCTGAGTTCAGCATCCCTGTCCGCCAGAAAACTTCAGGTAATAAACGATCGAGACATCTTGGAGACCATCGTTATCCCGGAGGACATCGTGACCCTGGTCGGATACGGGGGAATGGCCCAGAGACTCTTAGGAAAATGCCGGGAGCTCCATGTTGCCGATATGAGATCCCCCGAAGCACTATTGACGAAAATCATCGGCAAAAAAATTGAGTATGCCCCGAAGGAGCTCATCCTGCACGGTGCCGAAGACGATGAGGAAATCCTCGGCAAGTCGGATGTGGTCATCATAACCGCTTCCAGTCTTGTCAACGGGACTATCGACGAGTTGCTCCGGTATTCCATAAACGCCAGAGCCATCGTCCTTTACGGGCCCAGCGCCTCCATCATCCCGGATGTACTGTTCGAAAAGGGGGTCGATTTTGTTATGTCCCACCATGTCCATAGCCCAAAGGATTTCATCTATTCCATGCACACCGACCAGAACATGGAGCAGGCAATCCGGAATCTTCAACATCACCAGACCATCTACCCCGAAGCGGGACCGGAATTCAGAAGATAGGGAATAATGCATATGATCCGAATACAGTGTAAGAAGACATTTTCTTTATTTTTCCTTACCCTTTCTCTCTTTCTCTTTATTCCTCCCTCCATAGAAGCCGGGCAAGCGCGTCCAACAGGAAAAACGCGCTGGATCACGGACATGCGCGGCAGAAAAATCGAGATCCCCGATCCCATTACGAGAGTTGCCTTGCTGGGAGGACCGACAGGCCAGGTTGCCTATATACTCGGGGCAAGAAATCAGCTCTGTGCGGTTACCAGTACGATCAAAGCATCGGAACTGGTCCTCGCTTTTGATCCAACCATAAAAAATCTTCCCGGTCCGAGATCCACCAGCGGTCAGGTCAACATCGAAGCGCTAGTTGCGTCCGATCCCCAGTTAGTGATCGCCGGAAATCTCGACGGGTCCATTGTCGAAAAAAAGACTTCCATTCCCGTTGCCTACACGGAAAGCAACATGAATCATGGTTTCGATCTTCTAAAAAATGAAATCCGGTTTTATGCCGATGTATTCGATAAAAAGGCCCGGGGTGAAAAGTATATCGCCTATCTTGACCGAACCGTCCGGTTTCTAAAGCGGAGGACCAAATCGATTCCCGAATCCAGAAGGAAAAAGGTCTTCAACGGCTACGGGCACAGCCATCTGGTAACTTTGGGAGGCGATACCTTTATGCATGAGCGGATTGTTACATCCGGCTGTATCGATGCGGCTTCTGACGTCAACACCGCAGGATCGAAAGAGGGACTGCATTCCGGTCTATCCGAGATGTCCATGGAAAAAGTCCTGGGATGGAATCCCGATATTCTCGTCATTGATTCCGGAAATCCCGCTGACCTCTTCAATGATACCCGCTGGAAAAATATCAAGGCTGTACGCAACCGGCAGGTTTTTAAACAACCTATCGGGGTGTTCATCTGGGACCGGCCNNCGGAAATATTTAAGGACGTGGACCTTGTGAAAGAAGTCAAAAGATTTTACAGCCAGATCCTATCATTTAATATGACGGATGCTCAGGCGAAAACTCTGCTGGATGGCCGCTTCGCGATTCGCTTCAAAACAGGCGAGGGGAATCGGTGACCTATCCTTTCCTTTTGGCAAAAAAGAAAATCGCAGTAGCCTCAAAATCTTCCGGACTGTTTTATGTTCTAGTGCTTATCCTATTTGCGGTGGCTATGGTTGCGCTCATGCTCGGTCAGATGAGGATCCCTCCAGGTCTGATCGTGCAAATCATGGCCGCCCGCATTTTTCCAATAGAAAATACCTGGTCGCCAACTTTCGAAACGATTCTCTTCAATGTTCGGTTTCCCAGATTGCTGGCGGGAATGCTGATAGGAGCAGGCCTTTCCGTTTCCGGAGCCGCCTTTCAGGGACTTTTCCGCAATCCCCTCGTTTCTCCCCATATTCTGGGGGTGTCGGCGGGGGCGGGATTGGGCGCCGCACTGGCTCTTCTTTTTTTTGGAAATATCCTTACCGTCCAGATACTATCCTTCTCATTCGGTTTACTGGCAGTCTCGTTAACTTATGGCCTGAGCCGAATTTATAAAACGACACCGGTCCTGATGCTCGTTCTTTCAGGAATCATTGTCGGAGCACTCTTCTCGGCCGGGACATCTCTGCTCAAGTACATTGCCGATCCGGTCAATACAATGCCCTCTATCGTCTTCTGGCTTTTAGGTTCCCTGAACAATGCATCGAACAAGGACCTGATGATCGTAGGGCCCATCATCCTGGCGGGCATCGCCGTCCTTCTCGTGATCCGCTGGCGTATCAATCTGCTGGCCATGGGCGAAGAAGATGCGCGAGCGCTGGGCGTTAATACAACCCGTATCCGGGCATTGATTATCATCTGCGCGACCATGATTTCCGCTGCATCGGTTTCGATCGGCGGAATCATCGGCTGGATCGGACTGGTTATCCCACATATCGGCCGGCTTCTGGTCGGTCCCGACAACAGGCTCCTCCTCCCGACAGCCGCGCTTATCGGTGCCTCTTACTTGGTCTCAGTCGATACACTTTCCCGGACGTTAATGGAAACGGAAATCCCGATCGGAATTTTGACAGCCCTCGTCGGCGCGCCGATTTTCGCCTATCTCCTCCGGAAGAACCAGTCGGGATGGTAATGATGAATTCTCTCCTTTCTGTAAAAGATCTTGGTTTCAGCTATACCGGAAACATGGCACAGGCGGTTTTCAAAAGCGTGAGCTTCGCGGTTAATCCGGGCAATGCCTTTTGCCTTCTTGGACGCAACGGCACAGGCAAATCAACCTTGCTTAAATGCCTCAGCAATGTTCTACCGGCATGTCAGGGCAGCATCCTCCTGGAAGGGATGGCGGTGGACCAGATGGACCCGTCCGAAGTCGCACGCTGGATAGGCTATGTTCCTCAAAATCAAACCCCGGCATTTCCTTTCCTCGTCAAGGACATTGTAGTCATGGGAAGAGCTCCCCATCTATCTGTTTTTTCCTCGCCGGGGGAATCGGATCGAGCTGTCGCATACTCGGCCATGGAAACCGTGGACATACTCTCTCTTGCCGAGCGCCCCTGTACGACCTTGAGCGGAGGGGAGTGGCAATTGACCCTGATCGCCAGAGCCTTGGCTCAGGAACCGAAAGTGCTTGTCCTTGATGAACCGACTTCCCATCTCGATCTGGGAAATCAGGTCCGAATTCTGAGAGTTATCAAATCCCTTTCGGAAGCGGGACTTGGAATCGTCATGGCATCGCATTTCCCGGACCATGCTTTTATTGCTGCGACAGAAGTTGCCATTCTGAACCACGGATGTCTCATGCACAAAGGCTCTCCGGAATCGGTTTTGACCAGCGAGAATATGCGGCAGGCCTATGGCGTAGACATAAAAGTGCTCCACGTCGGCGAGGG
>DHHG01000319.1 GCA_002403175.1 Syntrophaceae bacterium UBA4778
CCTGCCGACAATTAATTTTTCTCCGGATCCGGAAATCGCGCTGGATTGCGTGTCGGAAGGAGCGCGATCGCTTCCGCAGGAACTGGTATTGAAAAACGCGTTTGGATTTGGCGGATGTAATGCCTGCCTTGTCCTCCGCAGGCTGGAATAAATTAGAAAATGAAAGCACCGAAAAATAGAAGAGTATTTGTAATCGGGTACGGGGCCGCAACACCGCTGGGAAAGACATTTGCGGAGACATGGGAAAGGGCCGTAAGGGGGGAAGCGGGATTCCGGAAAGTAACACGATGTGACGTGAACAGCTCGTGTAACATCGTTGGTGAGATACCGGACTGGGATCCCCGGAGCTATGATTTCTCCGATGAGAAGGAAGTCTATAACTGGAACGCCGCTTTTGTAATCCTGACAATGGCTGTGGTCAAGGAGGCATTGGAAAATGCAGGGCTTCAGATGGACGAAGAAACCGGTCCCAGAACTGCCTGCCTGATCGGCTCGGCTATTAACGGCACAGACGCCTTCCGGATCGCGATGAACAATTTGCGGGAAGGGGGCGGGCTGAAGGTCAGTCCCTATCTCCTCCCCAATTTATGTTCCAACCTACCGTCCGGGAAGGCCGGAATGCTGATGGGTTTTACGGGGCCGATTTTCTCTCCTCAGGGAGCGTGCGCTTCCGGTAATTACGCGATCGGGATTGGTGCCCGGATGATTCGCGACGGCGACTGTGATTTTGTTCTCGCCGGCGGGGTCGATATGCCGATCATGCCTGAGATCATTCATGGCTTTGCGAATATGAATGCTACGCTGAAGGTAAATGAACGTGATCGGGCCCATCACGATCCTCTTCAGGCGTCCAGGCCATTCAGCATCGACCGCAAGGGATTCGTTGTCTCCGAAGGGGGCGGGGTTGTCGTCCTTGCAGCGGAGGAAACTATTGCCGCATATGGCCTTCATGCCAAGGCAGAGGTCATGGGGGTCGGATGGTCATCCGATGCTTACCATTTCACCAGGCCGAACCAGAAAACAATCATCCGCGGCATACTGGAAGCCATCGAAGATGCTGGGCTGAAGCCGGGGGATGTACAGTATATCAATGCTCACGGGACCTCGACAAACCGGGGTGACACCGGTGAAGTAGAATGCTTGCGGGCTGTTTTTGGTGGCGGATTGGGACAGATCCCGATATCCTCGAACAAATCACAGATAGGTCATACGATAGGCGCTGCGGCCGCGATCGAAGGCGCGCTGACGATTGAAGGAATGCAGAAGGGATTCCTCCTGCCCACGATCAATTATATTCATGATCCCCAGTTCGATGGGCTGGATTTCATACCCAACCAGGCCCGTCAAGCCCATTGTGAGATCGCACTGGCCAATGCCTTCGGATTTGGAGGAACGAATTGCTGCATCGTATTCAGGGGCGTATAACATGAAGCCGAAACCTTTCAAACCGGAAGCCCCGGATGATAAATCCTGTTACGTCCTGGACAGGGCGACGGGGCTGTATTGGCACAGATGCGTCAACCGGGTCTTGTATGCCGATACGGATCGTTCCAATGTCGTTTATCATGCCAATTACCTGCGTTATTTCGAATTCGGCAGGACCTCGCTGATGCGGGATGCGGCCTATCCATATAAAGAGATAGAAATGAGCGGCTATGTCTATCCCATTATCGATTTGGGAATACAATTTCACGAGTCACTGCATTATGATGATCCCATGCATGTCCATACTCGACCGACCGGCCTGGAGAGGGTAAAACTTCAGTTCGACTACATCATAACCCATGCCGAATCCGGGATACTCATCTGCAAAGGATTCACCAAACATTGCGCTCTCAATGCATCCGGAAAACCAACGGCTATTGACAGCAAAACATTGGAGCTCTGGAAAAGGTTTCCATCCTGAAAAAATATGACCTGGAGTATTTGGAACGTATGACACGCAAAGAAATCGAAACCGCAATCCTGGATTTTTTCCGGAAGGAATTTGAAATTGAAAATCCGGAAATGGATGACAATCTCAGAGAGGCGCACGGCTTTGACAGTATCGACGCTATCGAATTGCTCCTGGAAATAGAAAACCTGCTAAAATCCGAATTGACGCAGGAGGAAAAAAAGCAGGCTATGGATATCCGGACACTCCGGCAGGTCTGCGATTACGTGGAAAAGATGGCGAGGGCGCGGGAGAAATGAAAAGAAGAGTTGTCATAACCGCCTGTTCGGCCATCACTCCCATCGGCCGCACGAAAGAAGAGATTCTCGATCATCTCATAAAGGGGGTCTCCGGCGTCAAGCCCTTGCGGGAGGACGACCTGCTCACCTCTCATATTCATTCCAAAGTCTTTGGTACCGTCGATTACGAGATCACATACAACTTCAGCAGGCAATACCGCAAGACCATGGGACCGGTTGCGTATTATGCTTGCCAGGTCGCTAAGGAAACACTGGAGCGATCCGGCCTGGATCAGACCTATATCACCTCCGGCCGGCTGGGAGTCGCTTTCGGCTCGACGCATGGGAGCCCGACCGTTCAACGCTCGATCTATAAAACCTTTTTCAGCGAATCGGGCAAGGGTTTCTCGACGATTGGTGCCGTCGATTATCTCAAATCGATGGTCCACACCACCGCAGTCAATATCACCAAGATGTTCGGCATTACCGGTCGCGTTATCTCCTCATCGACTGCCTGTACGACG
Organism: Syntrophaceae bacterium UBA4778; assembly: GCA_002403175.1. The sequence goes on from DHHG01000319.1 coordinate 2,697, forward strand.
AGCAGCCAATCGATCGGCTACGGTTACGAAATGATCAAATTCGGAATGCAGGATGCCATGCTCTGCGGCGGAGCCGATGAGTACGATACCACAACCGTTGCGGTTTTCGATAATCTTCTCGCCTGTTCGACTGCTTTTAACGAAACGCCCCGAATGACGCCTCGTCCCTTTGATAAAAAGAGAGACGGCCTGGTCGTGGGAGAGGGCGCAGGGGCGGTCCTGCTGGAGGAATTCGAGCATGCAAAGGCAAGGGGAGCGGAGATTCTGGGAGAAGTCATCGGTTTTTCCTGCAATAATAATGGCGGCGACCTGATCCTGCCGAACATCAACGGCATTACAGAAACAATCCGGCTGGGATTGAAGGATGCCGAAATCGATGCAGATAAAATGGATCTCGTGATTGCCCACGCAACGGGGACCAAGATGGGCGATGCCATTGAGTCACAGGCCATCCGCAACATCTATGGCAACAGCCCTGCCGTGATCGGGCTGAAAAGTTACATGGGGCACACCATGGGTTCCTGCGGTGTCATTGAGACGATCATTTTGCTATACCTTATGAAAGAAGGAATTGTTGTTCCGACATTAAATCTGGAAGAAGTGGATGAACGGTGCACAGGGATCAATCACAGCATGATTAAGAGAGAATATTCCTCACAAATTGCGGCGGTCCAGAATTTTGCGTTCGGAGGCGTCAATACAAACCTGATCTTTAAAAAGTGGCAGGGGAACTGACCGATGCGACCGATTTCGGCTGTGATCAGACCCATTTTCGATTTTTCGATCACTATTACCCTCTGGTTCTACTATATCGCAGGCTTCTGTTTTTTTTTCTCACCCTTTTATCTGCTCGCCTCTTTTTTCCCCTCCCGTCGTGAAGCAATATTTCAGAAATTGAACTGCCTGCATCACCGCCTTTTTTTTCGATTACTCAGGATTCTAGCACCGGGGGTGAAATGGCGCATATCCGCGGACGTGTCGGCTATCCGCTCGTCCATCATTATTGCCAATCATCTCTCGTTTCTCGATCCCATTTTATTCGTATCTCTTTTCGAGAAACAGAAGACCATTGTTAAGAGCGTCTATTTTAAGATTCCGGTTTTCGGCTGGATCTTGAAAAACTCCGGCTATATCTCACCCTTGAGGGAGACGCGGTTTGCCCATAACACGATCGATCAGATCAGAAATCTATCCGAGTACTTGTCCGGAGGAGGAAATCTCTTCGTGTTCCCTGAGGGGACAAGGAGCCGCAACGCCCGGATCGGATCTATAGACAAAGGGGCTTTCCGCCTTGCCAGACTCTGCGGCGCACCGATCCGGGTTGTTGTAATCCGGAATACGGGCAAGCTCTATCCACCCGATCGTTTTCTATTCAACACACATATGCACGATTCGATAGATCTGACTCTGGCGGGAAGTCTTGAGGCGAGACATGACAGCAAATCTGATTCAGTGCCCTCTCTGATTAAAAAAGCAAAGATCATGATGGAACAAGAGGTAAATCCATGAGGATCGTTTGGAGGATCTGCAAATACGTCTGGGGTATGCCTTACCGGAACGCAAAATTGGGAAAGGGGCATACCGATTTTCGGAAAGAGGGCAGTCTTTCAGCATGAAAAAATTAAATATCTCACAGTCAAATTCAATACAGCCTTCCTCTCCGGCAGAGGACAAAATTCGGATACCCTTGTCGATACCCATTCATCCTTATCTCCGGGACCATACTTCGCATGGCAACATTATCTTCCCAGCCGTAGAAATCCTGCAGTGGTTGGCCGCATCATTGCAGAAACATGACCCCGATGCACCCGTGCACTGCATGCAATCCGCCTCATTTGACCGCTTCCTTCGAATTGATGAAAACAGCCCTGCACTGGAAGCCTGTCACGAATTGGAAAAGGATGACAATGGATGCTTCTCTTCCCGATTGATAACAACGGGATTGACTCCCGAAAAAACCATCCGCAGGACGAAGGTCCACGCCGTTGTCAATTTCGCTGCGCCGGTTATGAATGACCCATTGCCGATGGATATAGCAGCCTGCCTGGACGGAGTCGCTTTCGAAGTACCCGCTGCGGATCTCTATCGGGAGCTTGTCCCTTTCGGTCCATCGTATCACAACGTTATCGGTAACCTGATCCTCACGGAAGACGGCGCCCTGGGGCAAGTACGAGCAGCAGAATACCCTGCCCTTTCGGTTCCCCTAGGCTCCCCCTTCCCTTTCGACGGCGCCCTGCATGCAGCCTGTGTTTGGGGGCAGCGCTATTATGGAATGGTTGGATTCCCGGTCGGCTTTCGGCAGAGGACAATTCTGAGACCCACGATTCCCGGAGAAAATTACCTATTGAGAGTTCTGCCTTTTTCATCTCCGGATCACCAACCAAATCAGACATTGCAATATGATATCCGGATCTATTCGCTGAAAGGTGAACTTTATGAGGAGATCAATGGCGTTTTGATGAAGGATGTCTCAGGCGGGCGTACCCAGCCTCCTGATTGGATTCTGGCGGAATCCCCCCGTTCGGCAAATCCCCCACTCTACAATATACGCTCCCATTGCCGCGGGCTCGTATTGATTGAAAGTCGTGCCGTTTCGGATTTTGCCGATACGGCCCTCACGCCTTTTGAGCACAAGCGCTTTGATAAAATGGGTTCGAAAAGAAAGCGGGATTTCCTGACGGGACACCTCGCACTCAAACATCTGGCAAGAATAGTAAATAATGATCGCATCACCCCTGCGTCCCAGATAAACACCGTAGCGCATGACGGCATCAAGCCTGAAATTGCCTTTACGGGTAGCACCATATTCTGCTCGCTCTCTCATGATGTTCGTTTTGCCGTAGCGGTTGCGGATGACATGCCCGTGGGAATCGATGTGGAGCGGGTATCCGCACGGGTTATGAAATCCATGCATCTCTTTGCGAGTGATCGGGAATCAACCCTGATAGAAGAATCGGAGTTGGGACTTATCGAGGCATGCCTTCGCGTCTGGTCCATTAAAGAATGCGTATCGAAGGCAATCGACCATCCCTTTGCCGAGTGCTGGAAGATAGTCAATGTACATCGGATAGGAAAATGTGAAAGCCTTTTGACAGTATCCGGAGACGATTATTTGGCCTTCCATGATGCCATAGACGAACATCTTTTTACTCTGGTGAAAAAAGGAGTATACGCATTGAGGAGAGGGACCCAACAGTCATGAAAATAGCGGTCCTTTTGGCAATCGCCTACGTGCTCGGTTCCATCAACTTTTCCATCCTGCTCTTTCGCCTGCTGGGAAAGGATGA